>WFTM01000129.1 GCA_015485525.1 Candidatus Zhuqueibacterota bacterium
GACATCACCGGTGAAAACCGGGCGATGGCCCCGCTGCGCAGATAATCACCATAAGAAAACCCGCCGGCGAGAAACACAGCATCCAGGTCGCCGAGATCAGCATCCTTGTGCCAGATGAACCGGGTATCCTGACCGAGGATATGTTTGAGCACATGATAAAGATCGTGATCACAGTTTGAGCCCGGGAAGACGACAACTCCTGCCTTCATGCTTCTGCCTCTTGTTCTGCGCGTTGGATATCGTAACGGTACTCTTCGATCACCGGATTGGCGAGTAACTTTTCACAAGCACCGCGGACGATGGTTTCCGCTTCAGCCTGATCAGACGCATCGACGGTGAGCTCGATCAGCTTGCCGACACGGGCTGTGGAAATCTGGCCGAAGCCAAGGCTGGCGAGCGCATGCTCCACCGCCTTGCCCTGCGGATCGAGAATGCCACTTTTCAGTTGGATATAGACTTTTGCTGTAAACATGTTTGTTCCTGAATCGAATCGGATAGTTCATCTGCCCGCGCGCAAGCGGATGCGTGCTGAGCGAGTTCCCGGCACGTTCTGACCGGGCGGGATTTCATCATTTGGCAGTGCTGACCGGTTCGGGCTTTTCCTCATCATCGTTTTGATCTTTGCCCATCTTCATCAGCCCCTGTACCGCAGCGTTGAGAATATAGGATATCGCGATGGGGAAGAGAAACTTCTCGCGAAAGAAAATCAGCAGCAGGAAGCAGATGATCAGAATGACCAGCAGTACGGAGTTTTTCCGGCCCTGGGAAAAGCTGAAGCGCGGCATGGCGTAGAACTCTATCGTGGTCACCATCAAAAGTGAAAGGATGATCACCAGAGGCAGCATGAGCGAATCGAGCATGAGGTCAGGCATGGTTTCCGGCCAGAAATGGGCGTTGAACAGGATAAAGGAGGCAATCGTTGCGGCGGCCGCCGGAATGGGCAGGCCTTTGAAGTCCTGCTTCTCCGTGCCCGAAATAGTGATATTGAAACGCGCCAGCCGGATAGCGCCGAAGACCAGCGGAAAAAAACTGATGATCATGCCCACCGGGCCCATCTTGTAAAAATGTACCTGGTAGATAAGGAATGCAGGCGCAATGCCAAAGGAGATGACATCAGCGAGGGAGTCGAGTTCTTCGCCGAATTCGCTGTAGCTTTTCGTCGCGCGCGCAATTTTGCCATCAAAGGCGTCGAAGATTGCGGCCAGAAGGATGAGCCACGATGCCAGGACGAAATTATTCCTGAAATCATGGTTTGCGGCCAGGATGACCGATGAAAAGCCCAGGAAGAGGTTAAGGACAGTGAAGACCCCGGGGGCCAGCATGCGCTTAGGAAACATTGGCGAAAACTCCTATTATGGATTCCCCCGCCCGCAGCCGCTCCCGCAGTGAGACGGTGATTTGGACCGAAAGCGGCAAATAGACATCGACGCGTGAACCGAACTTGATCATGCCGATGCGCTCGCCACGCTGCAGATAGTCGCCGCTGCGCACGTCACAACAGATCCTGCGGGCGACAAAACCGGCTATTTGTTTGAAAAGGACTTTTCTGCCGTCCTTTTCCATACCGATGATCGCCTGCTCGTTGTGCACCGCTGCCTCTGCCAGGTCAGCGCGCATAAAACGACCGTGCTGATAGCGGAAATAGGTCACTTCCCCTTCGATCGGCGCCCGGTTGACATGCACGTCCAGAGGCGACATGAAAATGCCGATCTTGTGCACCTGTTCACCGAAAAAAAGAGGTTCCTCCGTCTCGATAATTTCGACGACCACTCCATCCGCAGGCGAGATGATCGCTTCCGGCGGTGCCTCGCTGTGCCGCTCCGGGTCACGAAAAAAATAGATGGTGAAACCGAGCAGCGCCCACATCAGCAGAGCCAGGCTCTGGAAAACAGGGCCCGGATAGAAACGCCAACCAGCGCTGGTCATGATCAGCGCTGCCACGGTGAAAAAGGTGACAGCACCATAGCCTTCTCGATGCATGGACTCCCCTGTCAGGCTTCAGCCGTTTCTTCGAGGAACACGCGCCGGCGGATTTCCTCATAGGCTTTTTCCACATCGCCAAGGTCGAAACGAAAACGGTCTTTGTCCAGTTTTTCACCGCTGCCCGCTTCCCAGAAGCGACAGGTATCAGGGGAAATTTCGTCGCCCAGTACGATTTTGCCTTCCTCATCCCAACCGAACTCGAGCTTGAAATCGACCAGCTTGATGTTCCGGCGGTTGAAAAAGAGTTTGAGCACGACGTTGATCTTGAGCGCCAGATTTTTCATCATACGCAGGTCCTTTTCTGTGCACAGGCTCTGCTCGATGATCTCCTCCGGCGTCAGCATAGGGTCTCCCTTGGCGTCATCTTTGAGAAAATACTCGACCAGGGGAGCCTTCAGCTCCTCTCCCTCTTTATAATCGCTGCGTTTGAGCAGGGAACCAGCGGCGACATTGCGCACCACGACCTCGACGGGAATCATATCCAACCGTTTTACCGCCATGGTATTTTCCGACAACACATCGATGAAGTGCGTATCGATGTAGTAGCCGGACAGAAAACGGAACAGATGGGCTGAAACCTGATTGTTGACATAGCCCTTGTTTTTGATCCGGCCGGATTTTTTGCCGTTGAATGCCGTGGCATCGTCCTTGAATTCCTGAATCAGGACGTTGGCGACATCTGTTTCGTACAGAATCTTGGCCTTGCCTTCATAAAGTTTTTTCTTCTTTTTCACTGCATCCTCGCACGTTTATACCTGAGCCTTTTCCGCAACATCCCCGTGCGCGGCGTGTGCCGTGCAACCGGGATGTCCGGAAGCTACCTGTTTTTGAGTTTTTTTGTGTGACGAATACACGTCCGGACAACTTCACGCCAGTCCGGCACGCTTGAAAATAAAATCCACACGCTGCAGGTTGTCTTCGAGATTGAAGCAGCGCTCGACGCCTTCTTCACCGATCGCCCGGATGATTTCATCGTCAGACATGATTTCATCGCGAAAGGTTGTATCGCTTTTCCAGACATTCATGGCATTGCGCTGCACCATGGCATACGCCTGTTCGCGGGTGATGCCGCTTTCGACCAGAGCCAGCAGCACGCGCTGAGAAAACACCAGCCCGCGTGTCAGCTCGATGTTGCGCATCATGTTGTCCGGATAAACCAGCAGTTTATCCACCACCTGTGTCATTTTCTCCAGCATGTAATCGAGGGTGATGGTGCTGTCAGGGAAGATCACGCGTTCAACGCTGCTGTGAGAGATATCACGTTCATGCCAGAGAGCGACGTTTTCCAGTGCACTGATGGCATTGGCACGCAGCAGACGTGCCATCCCGGAGATGCGCTCGCAGGTGATCGGATTGCGCTTGTGCGGCATGGCTGAAGAGCCTTTTTGCCCTTTGCTGAAATATTCTTCTGCTTCGAGAATTTCCGTGCGCTGCAGGTTGCGAATTTCAGTTGCAAACTTGTCCAGCGACGAGGCGATAACCGCCAGTGTGCTGAGAAATTCGGCATGGCGATCGCGCTGAACGATTTGCGTCGATACCGGCGCCGGCTTCAGGTCGAGCTTTGCGCAGACGTACTCCTCGACATAAGGATCGATATGGGCGAAGGTGCCGACAGCCCCGGAAATTTTACCGACCGAAACCGTTTCGATAGCGCGCTGCAGCCGTTCTTCTGCACGACGCATTTCATCATACCACATCGCCAGTTTGAGGCCGAAAGTGGTCACCTCTGCATGTACGCCGTGCGAGCGGCCGATGCACGGGGTGTTTTTATGCTCCTGCGCTCTGCGACCGATGGCTTCGCGCAGGCGTGACAGTTTTTTCTGCAACAGCAAACCCGCCTGACGAATCTGGCTGGCGAGCGCTGTGTCGAGCAGGTCCGAAGAGGTCATGCCGAGGTGGATAAACCGGCTTTCCGGGCCGACATACTCGGCAACGTTGGTGAGAAAAGCGATGACGTCATGCTTGACGGTATTTTCGATTTCCAGCACCCGGGCCGGGTCAAAAGCAGCTTTTTCCTGAATGATCCGCAATGCCTCCTGCGGAATATTTCCCAGTTCAGCCTGGGCTTCACAGGCGAGAATCTCCACACGCAGCCATGTTGCCAGCTTGTTTTCTTCCTGCCAGACCGCCCCCATCTCGGGGAGTGTATATCGTTCGATCATAGTTTTTCTTTTTTTAATTTCATGGATACGGACAAAACCTCGCCGTCCCGCCAGATTTTAAAACGAATCACATCCCCGCCGCGCAGGTCGGAATCCGCGATGATAGCAAAGATATCATTCGTGCTCTTCACGGATATGCCATTCATCTCGAGAATGATGTCATACACTTTCAGTCCGGCTTTCTCTGCCGGGCTTCCTTTGCTGATATTGGTGATGATGACCCCTCGCGATACCGGAGCACCGAGATAGCGCGCCATGTAGGGCGTCAGGTCATCCATCTGCAGGCCGGTGCTGAAGCTGCGGTTAATTTTACCGTATTTGCGCAACTCAGCAACCAGCTTTTTGAGACGGTTGGAGGGAATGGCAAAACCGACACCGATGGAGCCACCGGAACGGCCTCCGCCCGAAAAGATAAACGTATTCATACCGATCACTTCACCCAGGGCGTTCACCAGCGGCCCGCCACTATTGCCCTGATTGATCGAAGCATCGGTTTGAATCATGTCTTTGTAAACGTGCTCATCCAGCTTGCCGAAATCCTGATCTACCGCGGAAACCACACCGACGGTGACCGTGGGTTTGGCATTGAGGTCGAACAGGCCGAAAGGGTTGCCCAGGGCAATGACCCATTCGCCGATGATCAACTGATCCGAATCACCAAAAGTAACCGGCTTGAGGTTTTTCGGCTCACGGATTTTCAGCAGCGCGATATCCGCGACCTGGTCCAGACCGACGATATCGGCCAGATGCTCGCTGCCGTCCGTGAGCGTGACTTTGATTTCCACGGCATTGTTGACCACGTGCTCGTTGGTGAGCACATAGCCTTCCTCGTCGAGAACAAAACCGGAGCCGAGGCTTTTGACATGCTGGCGATAAGGCCTGGTCGGGAAGAAGAACTCAAAAAACGGATCACCGCCAAAAGGGCTGCGCGCCTGATATTCGCGCACCTGAACCACGTTGATGCCGACGACAGAGTCACTGACTTTGCGCACCGCACGGGTGATGGCCGTCTCCCGGCTGCGGGAAATCGCCTGCTGAGCCGGCTCCCCTGGCGCAGGCACAAAACCGGCCACAATCTGAGGCACGTGTTCCGGCTCTGGCGCGGAACAGGCTGCCAGGCTCGCGAGCAATAGAATCACAAGAGTTTTCTTCATCGTCTCTTTCCGGGATGAAAGACGTTCTACGATCATTCTGATTTGTCTCGTCTCCTGCCGGGCCGCCGGCGCGCGAGGCAGGCATCCTCAAAGCAGGAGCACTTCCAGCATCTCGCGCTCACGGGATGCTGGCCAGCAGCGATACCGCCCCGATCAGGCCATACTGTCCTTCACTTTTTCCCAATCCGCGAGAAAGCGCTCGATGCCGTTATCCGTAAGCGGGTGCTTGAAGAGCTGATGAAAAACCTTCGCCGGCACCGTGGCGATATCAGCTCCTGCTGTTGCCGCCTCCCAGAAATGCACGGGATGGCGCAGGCTGGCAGCGAGCACTTCGGTTTCGATGCCGTAGTTATCGTAAATCATGATGATGTCGCGCACCAGGTCCATGCCCATGTGCGAGATGTCGTCCAGGCGGCCGATGAAGGGGCTGACGTAGGACGCCCCGGCTTTGGCTGCGAGCAAAGCCTGGCTGGGACTGAAAATCAGCGTGATGTTCACCGGGATATCGTCGCTCGAAAGCGCTTTGGTCGCAACCAGTCCGTCCGGGGTCATGGGGATTTTAACGACGATATTTTCATGAATTTTCGCCAGCTCGCGGCCTTCGCTGATCATTTTATCCGCCTCGAGAGCAATCACTTCAGCGTTTACCGGGCCATCGACCACCTCACAGATGGAACGCATGATGTCCACGAACTTGCCTTTTTCTTTTGAAACCAGAGAGGGGTTGGTGGTGACGCCATCCAGCAGGCCCATGGCCGCAACGGATTTGATTTCGTCAATATTGGCGGTATCGAGATAGATTTTCATTCTGTTTTCCTCCAGAGATTCAGGGATGCTTCAGTTGCCTTGAAAATTCAGAAACGTCGTAAGAATTCGGCTTAACCGATTGATTCACAAACTGGCGCTGCGCACCGTACAATATCATGCAAGGTGCCGGGGATAGTACACTTTTTCCAGACAAAGGCCATTGGCCGGTGCCTTGTAGATGGTGTTGTTTTGCTGCCGGCTGTGCAGAATTTCAGCAAACTGCTGCGGGCTGAGCTGGCCTTTGCCCACTTTGACAAGCCCGCCGATAAGCAGGCGGATCATGCTGTGCAGAAACCGGTTGGCACGGATGCGGAAGATCAGCATTTCCCCTTCCCGAAACCATTCGACCTGTTCGACATCGCAAAGATAATGTTTTTCACCGGGGATTTTCTTGGAAAATGCACGAAAATCATGGCTGCCCACAAGACACTGCGCTGCCTCCTGCATGGCAGGAACGTGCGTGAGCTGCCCGGGATAAAAAGCCAGCCGGCGATGGATAGCGGTCTTCTGCAGTGCGATGCGATAAAAATACTGCCGCGCCTGTGCACTGAACCGGGCATGAAAAGTTTCATCCACTTCATCCACGGCGTGGACAACCACATCCCGGCCCGTAAGGGCATTCAGGCTGCCCCGGATGCGCTCAACCGGCAAGAAATGAGGCGCATCAAAATGCGCCACCTGGCCGGCAGCATGTACACCGGTATCTGTCCTGCCGGCAGCACTCAGACGCAGCCGGTCTTTGAACACCGTCTGCAAGGCCTGCTCTATTTCACCCTGCACGGTCCGGACATCCGGCTGCAACTGCCAGCCATGGAAATCCGTGCCATCGTATTCAATGAGCAGTTTATATCTGACCATTCTCGTCAAACAAATTCGATCATCACAAAAAGGGTGAGCGCTGCTGCGAGCACCAGGCTTTCGGGCCGCTGCCAGTGGAAGGCAACCCATGACGAACGCGCAGCGCGGCTGTCATAACAGCGTGCTTCCATGGCCACAGCCAACTCCTCCGAGCGTTTGAACGTACTGAACAGCAGCGGAAGGATCAGGGGAACGAGCGCTCGCGTGCGGCGGACGAGTGAGCCATCAAAACGCACACCACGGGAGAGCTGCGCTTTCTGCAGCCTCATCGCCTCATCCACCACGACCGGGATAAACCGCAGAGCCAGCGAGGCCATCATGGCGATTTCATGCACAGGTACGCCGAAACGCTTCAGAGGCCGCAGGATTTTCTGCACGGCATCCATCAGCTCCAGAGAGGATGTCGTCAGCATGAGCACGGCTGAGATGAGCAGGAACAAGGCCATTCGCGAGGCAAAGTATGCCGCTGCCCATACATTTCCGAGAAAAAATGAAAAACCCCAGAATGAAATCCGGGGACCGGTGGTATGCACGCCGAACAGAATATGCCAGGCGGTGGTAAAAACAAAAAGCCAGAGAAATGGCCTGAGGGAGCGCAGAACCAGGTCAGCAGGAAGCCTGGCCAGCCAGACAGCAACAGCCAGAAAAGCAGCCCACCCCACGATGCTTGCCCAGCCGGAACCAGAAAAAAGCGAGACCAGCATCACGATGGTGATCAGCAACTTACAGCGCGCATCCAGGCTGTGAACACGCGACTCCTGCGGAAAATAGTGACCCAGTATGAAATTTTTTACGATGGCTCGCCTCCCGATTATAGCTGGCAAATATAATACATCCGGGATAAAATTACAATAGAAAACTCAGCTGCAGTGTGTATCCCAAAACACATCCTGGCGCTTGCGCATATTGTGCGGGTCAGGCAGCTCCAGCGCAGGTGTACCGGGGCAGCGGCCGCGGGAGTTAAAACGTTCGTAGTGCACGCTTTAGCGTGCCCATAAGTCGCTGATTTTACAGAAGTAGCGGATGCCATCGGCAATAGATTGGTGTAAACTTTCAGCGCCGGCGCCTTCTCGTCCCGCATGGGTACGGCCGCGGGAGCGGTGTGACGAGAGAACGGGAGAGGAGGCGTTCGTAGTGCACGCTTTAGCGTGCTCATAAGTCGCTGATTTTACAGAAGTAGCGGAATCCATCGGCAATAGATTGATGTAAACTTTCAGCGCCGGCGGCTTCTCGTCCCTCTTATGCACGGCCGCTGGAGCGGCACAAGGGCGTCACACCGCGGGAGCGGTGTGACGAGAGAACGGGAGAGGAGGCGTTCGTAGTGCACGCTTCAGCGTGCCCGAAAGTCGCTAATTCCACAGGAGTAGCGGAATCCCTCGGCAATAGATTAGTGCGGACTTACAGCGCTGGTGGCATCTCATCCCGCTTGGGCACGGCCGCAGGAGCGGCAACAAGGGCGTCACACCGCGGGAGCGGTGTGGCGAGAGGAGGAAAACACATCTTCATTCCCCTACCACACACGCGATGACGCCCCATGGGACAGATGACGTATTTCCCCCATCACAACCGCATCTCGCCGAACTTTTGCTTGACATTGTTTCACCGGAATGATATTTTAAC
>WFTM01000130.1 GCA_015485525.1 Candidatus Zhuqueibacterota bacterium
CGCTGGAAGATGCCGGAACCCTGACCTCGCCGATGATCCCGTGGAATACCTGCGGCGCATTCATGGCCACAGCCCTCGGCGTGCCGACCATGGTGTACCTGCCCTTTGTCTTCCTCGGCATCATCAACCCGTTGATCTCTGCGATTTATGGATTTACCGGCTTTACGATCGAAAAGTTAACTGAGGAAGAACTGGCAGAGATGCAGGAAATGAAGTGAGCCCCTCGTCACACCGTTCCGGCGGTGTGACGTCCCTCCAGTGGTATGACGCCCCGTTCCGTACACAAGCGAAATGTGATACCACCCACGCCGAAAGCCGGTATCCATACCGAAATCGGAATGGCTGATAGTGAAATTTTTTCTCTGAGCTGCACACACCCTCATTCAGTGCCTTTCAGGCTCGTCCCCTTTTTATAGAAAATGATCTCGATGCGGCGGTTCAAAACGCGCCCGAGGGGTGTTTCGTTATCGCCCGGTGTCTCTTTGGTACCGTTGCTGGTGATTAGTGTAAAGGGACGGCTTTCGCCAAAACCGGCTGCTTCGTCGAACTGTGTGCGGATGCGTTCGAAATCTTGCGGGAAATTGGTGGCGATGGCCTGCAGCAGGGTATCGCGGAAAACCGTTGCGCGGGCACGCGAGAGCCGTTGATTGATCGCAATCGGGCCGATAGCGCAGGCATGGCCGGCAAAACGGATGCGCATCTCCTTGTCTTTGAGAATCGTATCGATCTGCTCGAAGAGTTTTTCCCAATAAAAGGAGTACACCGGCTCGATGCGGCCGAATTTGAGCGGCCAGATAAAGCGCCGTTCCTGTACCGTGGTGTCACTGCGCAGAGTGACCTGAGATGGAAATGTCCGGAATTCACGACCCAGGGCGTCGATAACCTGCACGCTGTACTCGACGGTTTTATCCAGCCACTGTCCCGGATGCGATGGATTGCTGGTATGGTGTTTCCAGCCTGTCAGGCCGCTGATGCGCACGCCGGAGACTTCGCTGCCCATGCGGACGCTGTCGGCCAGGAATGTGTGCGACAAGCGCAGAATTGCCTGTGTGACCGGCAGACTACCCCGGATCGAACTGGTGAACACGACGGGCAGGTAGCGTTTCGGGGCGTAGTTGGTGAACGAGACCGGCAGAAACAGACGCGCCTCACCCTCATTGCTGCTGATTTCTACTTTGCGCCGTTCCTGAAAAACCCAGCGTGCATCATCCGGGTTGGCCGGCGTAGGGCGCCTGGGCAGAACCTGCGCACGGATGTCCCGGATTTGCTCCGGCTGCACACCGAGCGCCAGCAGGGCAGCGCGCACAGCGAGTGCACGTTCCCTCGCCAGATCTCTGCCACGCGTGTCGGAATTCGGGTCCGCAAAACCGGTCAGAGTGATGTGCAATTCGGGATTGGCCTGCAGACGCGTGGCCAGAGTATCCAGTATCGGGCCGAGAATCCAGCTTTTTGTGTACTCAGGGCCGACCTCACTGGAATTTACCGCAAAGAACACTTCCGCGATGAACGGTAGTTGGTAGGGAATAATCGGCTGCTGCAGTGCCGTAACGCTGCTGTCTGTCAGCATGAAGCCTTTCGGGATGGTGTAAAATTCTCTTTCGAGCCGGTTGTTGTCCTCATCCTCTTCCACGACTGTTTGCGCAGCATCGATCTCGGCGGTAATGCGCATCAGCCCGTGGTAGTCGCTTTGCCACTGGAAGGTCAGGGAATCTGTTTGCAGCGGCTGTAGTTCAGTGATGAGCGTACTGTACAGCGTGCGTTTTCGCGGCACGGTTGCCGGCATCTTGGTTGTGAGATGGTCTGCAGGCATTTCGTCGATTTTCAGCGCGATGTTGCGGGCGCGAAGCTGGCCGCTGTTGCGGAAGACGACTGTCAACTCGCCCTGCAGCGAATCCTGCGTGATCCACTTGTGCGGCTGAAAGCGGATATCAGTGATCTCCAGCTCCGGCCTGGCCAGTTCAAAATGGGAAATCTCGCGCTCCCCCCGGCGAATGACGCGGAAATGGCCGTCCCTGTCGATGGCGACCACGCTCCAGTAATAGTTTCCTCCCTGCAGTTCGCCGGTATGAAAAACCGTGCTGTCGCAGCGCGTGTTGAGCAATAGGCCCGGATGTGAATCGAAATTTTCAGGAAAAAAATCCTGCTGTGCAAGGCTGTCCAGCAGAGCGCGGAGCGACGCCTCAGAATCGCTGACCAGCAGGCGATAGGAAACGTCATCGTACAGGTCCGGATCCTGCGAGGCTGTCCAGCGGAAGGTGACCTGCGGATTGGTGAGAAACGCATCGAACAATGGCTCGATGAAATAAAACCGCTCCGGCCCGATCGGCTGGAACTGCGCGCTGCCGCGATAGGGTGAGCTGAAAAAGATATTCTGCTGCAGCGATGCAAAATCCAGCCCGATGCGGCGGTTCCGGCCTGCGCGTCCGCCGGCGTCATCCAGTTGCACGCCGATGCCAAAGGTGAACCCGCCGAGCAAATCCTGATCGAAGTTGTAGCCGCTGCGCAGAACGATGCGGTTTTTCAGGGTCAGCTCGCCGCCGAAACTCATGACCTCGCGTTCGTCGCGCACGCGGCGATAGTCCAACGTGATATGAAACTGCGACCCGGTGTGGCTGCCTAGGTTGACAGCAACGCCGGCGCGGAACGTACGCGGCAGCGGTGTGTTTTCCTGAAAATACTGCAGTGGCCCGCCCATGTTGGTCATGGAAAAACCCGCGGAGAGCACGGCATAACGCCAGCCGGTGAGGGTGTTGAAAAAAGGCAGCGCAAAACGCCGCGAGCGCAGTAGCAGCCCGGCATCGGCCACGCCGGCACCGGCGCTGTATCCGGCCAGGACACTTCGGTAATATTTCAGATTGCTGCCAAAAGACAGCTCGGCACTGCCCAGGCGCATGGCTTTGGCAAGCGCGAGGGTAAACACCGTCTCTCCGGCAGAAACCGGGGCAGCAGCGCGGTTCGAGCTGTTGAACTCGCCGACTCCGAGGTGGTTGATGCCCAGAGCGAGATTGAAGGCACGCAGCCGCGAGGGAAGGATGCGCGTGCTCAGCAGTAGAGATGAGTTATAAATATCCGGCAGCCATTTGGAAAAACTGCCCTGCAATTGCCATTCGCGCAGAAAACCGGCGGCAGCAGGATTGGCAAACAGGGCGGAAGGTGCGGTGATCACACCGGTCAGGCTGCTGCCAAGGCTCTGCTGGCGCGCACCAGGAATGATTTTCAGATAGGCACCGCCCGAGCGCAACTGGGCCTGAACCTGCGGCACTGACATGACTGCCAACAGCAGGAGGACGGTCAAAATCCGAAATTGTCCTCGCCTCTTTTTCATCGCACCACGATCAGTTTTTTCCATGAATGGTAATTGCCGGAGCGAATTGTGACCACGTAAACACCGCTGCCCACGGGTTGCCCGCTTTCAGTCAGGCCATTCCACGGGTAGCTGTTCCAGCCCGCCTGATACGGCGCTTTGGACAAGCGCGACACGTGCCGTCCGGCGACATCGTACAGGTCCAGCGTTGCTTCGCGGTTCGAGCTGAGCTTGAAGGTGATATCGATCGTCTGCTCGACGCCCGGGCGGAAGATGTTGCGTTCCAGTGCAAAATCGTTGTTGCTGCGAATCTGTATGGTGGTGCGCGCAATCTCGCGCCGTCCGAGCAGGTCGATGGTGTGCAGCTCAAAAGCCAGTGGTTCCAGTTCCTGATCCGAGACCATGCGCGTATCGCTGAAATCCGGCTCCAGCAGCAGCCATGTGCCTGCAGGCAGCGGGGTGCGACTGATGAACGCATCGGCATAGCTGGAATCGATGCTGCCGTCAGCCCGGATCACGCGGACGTCCCACCAGCGTGTGGGCGTGTCGCTGCGCACGGAGACTTGCACCGGCGCACGGACATTGACGATCTCGGGCTCGGCCATGATCTGCGGCGGCCTGGTTTGCCCGCGGAAATGGAAAAAACGCAGTTCGCTGGCATTATCCTGCAGTTTGGTCGTGTCCTCGTTGCTGGCCTGTACGGTGCAGCGGTTGATCAGCACGAAAAGCCCGGCCGGCATGTTTTCTGCCAACCGCCCCTGCAGGGAAAGAGCCATGCTCTTGTTGCCGTCAAGACTGGGCACGCGCCACGAAACCGGCCCTGCTGCGAGCACCGAATCGGGGAGAAAATCCTGCACCAGAATATCCCGCGCCGTTGCCGTGCTGTTGTTTTCGATCAGCAGGGTGAAGGTGATCAGCTCACCCGCGCGCGCAAACCACAGGGTATCCCCTTCTGCGGAGATGCTGCTGGAATCGGTGCGCAGAAACTGACGTATGGCGAGGTCGGCAAGGCCGGCGCTGGTGTCGGGCGGCAGAATGCTTTTCCTGAGCACAAACAACGTGTCGGTATCGGCGTTGTTGGCAGCGACAGAATCATTTGCAGCAAAAAGCTGAGCCGTGCTGATCAGCTCGGTGATCTCCGCAGCGAGGGAATCCTGTACTCTGACATCATACCAGAAGAGGGTACCGCTTCCCGGTGCCAGCGTTTCGATGAGCTTGGGAAACGAGTCTTCGTCGATGAGCAGCACCTCCGGCGGCAGAGTACGCGTGATGCGGACCGAATCCGCCTGATTCGGCCCGCTGTTGGTGATGCGAATCTGCATGGTCAGGGTATCACCGGGAAAGACAGCATTGCGCTCGACGCCGTCGCGGATGGCAGTGGTGTCGGTCAATGACGAGAGCGTGATGGCGAGATCGGTTTTGCCCGGTGTGGTGCTGGTGTCGGGCGGCAGAATGCTTTTTCTGAGCACAAACAACGTGTCGGCATCGGTATTGTTTGCAGCGACGGAATCGTTTGCAGCAACGAGCTGCGCCGTGCTGACCAGCTCGGTGATCTCCGCAGCGAGGGAGTCACGCAGTCGGACATCAAAAGAGAAGACAACGCTGCTGTCGGGTATGAGTGTATCGATGATTTGCGGTAGTGAGTCTTCTCCGATGAGCAGCACCTCCGGCGGCAGAGTGCGTGTGATGCGGACCGAATCCGCCTGATTCGGCCCGCTGTTGGTGATGCGAATCTGCATGGTCAGGGTATCGCCGGGAAAGACAGCATTGCGCTCGACGCCGTCGCGGATGGCAGTGGTGTCGGTCAGCGACGAGAGGGTGATGGCGAGATCGGTTTTGCCCGGTGTGGTGCTGGTGTCGGGCGGCAGAATGCTTTTTCTGAGCACAAACAACGTGTCGGCATCGGCGTTATTTGCAGCCACGGAATCGTTTGCAGCAACGAGCTGCGCCGTACTGACCAGCTCGGTGATCTGTGCAGCGAGGGAGTCCTGTACTCTGACATCAAACCAGAAGAGTGTGCCGCTACCCGGTGCC
>WFTM01000131.1 GCA_015485525.1 Candidatus Zhuqueibacterota bacterium
AGGGAGTGCAGAGGAGCACTCAACACGGCAGCCACTACTTTGGGATGAAACTGCGTGCCGGAGTTTTCGCGCAAAATCCGATATGCGTCTTCAACCGATCGTTTTTTGATATACGGCCGGTCTGATGTAATGGTATCCAGAGCATCTGCCACATTGACTATCGCACCGGTTACAGGTATTTCCTCACCCTTCAGGCCGCGCGGATATCCCTTGCCATTGTACCACTCGTGATGGGTATAGACTGCCTCGACGACCGGTTCCAGCCGTTGGATATGACGTAAAATTTTCGCCCCTTTTTCCGGGTGGGTCTTGATGATCTCATACTCCTCCTTCGTCAGCCTGCCCGGCTTCTGCAGGATACTGTCTGGTATCCCGATCTTACCGATATCATGCAAACTCCCGGCGAGAGAGAGTATTTCTTTCTGCTCTGTCGAAAAGCCCATGCGCTCCCCGATCTCCACCGAAATCTGCGAAACCCTCAGCGAATGGCCATGCGTATAAGGGTCTTTTTCATCGAGAGTCGTTGCCAGCGATTTGATCGTCTCGAGGAAGAGACGCTCGAGGTCCTGCAACAGCTCTGTATTTTCCAGAGCAATAGCTGCCTGATTGGCGAGGATAGAAGCCACATCAAAATCCGCGCGGGAAAAGGGCTCATTTTCTTTATTGTAGAGGGACAGGATGCCCTTGAAGCGATTTTTTGTACGCAAGGGCACAGCAACCGTGGAGGCCATCAAGGTATTTTCGCTGCCTGTGCTGGAGAGTATCTGCGTAAACTCCTCTTCAAGATTCTCCGAAACCAGGTTGGAAACCAGCCCATCCGTATCCGGGCCGCTGGCATCGAGGCTATATTCATACTCTACTTTGAGATTATGCGTTTTCTCATCAACCTCGAAAATCTTGCCGACACGCGCCCCTGTTTCCTGCAGAGCAGTCTCAATCACCAGAGAATATAACTTTTGCGGATCATGCACGGTGTTTATTTTTTGGGAAAATTCGATCAGGTTCACGATGGATTTCAGACGGATATTCTCACGTACCAGCCGCTGACTCTCGAGCACGCGGCTGACCGAAAGCTTCAACTCATCGAGATGGAAGGGTTTGTGGATAAAATCGGAAGCGCCTTCCTGTACCGCCCGGATAGCCGTATCAACGGAGGCATAGGCCGTCATGACGATCACGGCCATTTCAGGGTTGATGCGTTTGGCCTGGTGCATCAGTTCAATGCCCGACATCTGTGGCATTTTGATGTCGGTCAGGAGCAGGGAATAGTTTTTCTCTTCCAGTTTCTGCAGTGCGGCTCTGGCATCTGTTGTCCACTCTGCGGCGGTGGCCGGTGTTTCAAGCCCGATCTGGCAAAGCTTACAGATCGACTCTTCATCATCAACGATTAAAATAGCGTCTGGAGTCATCGGTTACGAATCCTGGTGTCGGTCCAAAATCGGTGCTGTCGTCTGCGCTGGTCGCTATTTTTTTCATATATTCTCTGAAACGAGCGCCGGCTCACATCTTTATCGGCAGATAAACCAGGAACTCAGCCCCCTGTCCCGGCTCACTTTCGACGCGGATTGTTCCCCCGTGTGCTTTGGCGATCTCGCGGGCAAGAGTCAATCCTAAACCGATGCCGCCTCCCATGAATTTATATTTGGAAGTTGAGTGATAATCCGGATTCTGGCTTTCGTAAAACGTATCGAAAATTCTGGCCTTCTCCTCATGAGAAATACCTATTCCCGTGTCCCGCACCGCAACAACACAATATCCATCCTCTTCATGCGCCGCCACAGTGATGCGACCGCCATCTTCCGTATACTTGATAGCATTCTGTACCAGCTGCGAAAACAAGGTCTTCAGTTTTATTCTATCGGCCTGGATCAGGGGTATTTTAGATTTTATTAACAATTCCAGAGTGAGCTCTCTTTTCCCCTCCCCCTTCATCGCCCATTTGTGCTCAGTCACCACTTGCTGCAGGAGCAGCCCCATATCCACCGGATCGGCGCGCAAAACCATACTGCGGGATTTCAGCTTGAAAATATCGAACATATTGTTGACGATTTCCTCGAGGTCATTGACGGCATTATCGATGATCTGCGTACATTCCTGGCGTTCTCTGTCGTCGAGCTGGTGAAAAATCTCGTCGTTGACGATGGAGAGGAAACCCTTCAGGTGGCTGACCGGCGTGCGCAGCTCATGGGAGGTGATCGCCATGAAGCGCTCCTTCATATCCTGCAGCTCGCGCAATTTTCTGTTCATATCGAGGAGCTCGCGGTTCTCTTTGCTCAGGGCGATTTTATCCTCACATTTTTTTACCGCCAGTCTGATCTGATCCGGCTTCAACGGTTTGAGGATAAAATCGTATGCGCCGATTTTCATCGCTGTTATCGCCCGTTCGATTGTCGCGTACCCGGTCATGATAATCACTTCGACATGCGGCTTATCCACCTTGATCTGGCGCAGAACATCCATGCCGTTCATGCCGGGCATTTTCAAATCAGTCAGCACGATATCGATGTCTGCTCTTTTGTCGAGTATGCCGAGCCCACTGATACCATCCTTGGCAACTGCTACCTGAAAACCTGCACGCTCCAGGCTCAACTGGCAAACCTGACGGACGACATGCTCGTCATCGATAACCAGAACATGGCTGTTTCCCGTGGGCATGTCGCGCTTCTCCAAGATGTTGTCCGATGAATGATCGACGATTTCCGTACTCATTCTGTTGACTCCTTCAAATCGAGAATATCATTATCGAGGTAGCGCGCACGTTTGATTCTGGTAATTTTCAGAAATTTCGCGATCAGTTGTTCCATGCGCTCTGCCTGGCTCGATATTTCCTGAATAATGCTGAAATTTGCATCTTCTGAATCCATGGTTTCGAGAACCAGCGAGATCAGGCCTGTGATGCCGGTCAGGGGCTGGTTGAGCTCATGCGCTACCGTGCCGGCGAACTCAATCGCGGTTTTCAGGTTCTCAAATTCGATCTTTTCGGATTCATACTTTTTCGCCTGGGTCACATCCTTGATCAGCTCGATGTAGCGGACCTGCCCCTCCGAATCGCTGAAGGGCATGACATTGACGTGCAGAACAGTGCCATCCTTGCGGGACACTTCAAATCCGCGGGTATGCTTCAACTTCCCTGAGGACAGTAACGGGCAGATTTCGCAGCGCTCGGAGTGCTTGAACATGATCTGATAACAAAACTCCGGCTCGCTGGCAAAGCTGAATCTGTTCTTTGACCACTGGTTTCTGAACAGCACCCGGCAATCTGCATCAACGATATGCACCCCCTCATCGAGGTGGTTGACCAGTGATAAAAACTTATCTCTTTCCTTAGCCAGGTTCTGCAGATACTGAATCCGCTGCAGCGTGGCCTCCAGCCGGTTGAGCAACTGCTCATACCAGACAGCATCTCCGGCACTGAACGCCATTTCCGTCTGCCGGACATCGAGCAGCAGGCCGATGACCTCCTCATTGCGCAGCATCGGTACGGCAAGTGCACTCGACGGTTTTCTCTCGTAAATCTTCTGCAGCCAGCTTTCGCCCTCCAGCATGCCTTTTACCGCCGGGCGTTTGCTGTGGAAAACAGTACGCAGCAACGTATCTGACTGAAGAATCTGATCAAATTCCGGAAACGCCGTATATCCATTTACATCGATCTTTTCCCAGTGATGATGGCCATCACAACGCAGAAAAAACGTATAATCACCTTCTGCAAAGCGGTCTTTCAAATTCCGGAGCAGAGTCCGGATCACCACATGGGTGTCTCCCTTACCCCAGGCATGATTATCGACTTCTTCGGCTACAGATAAAATCTGCGTTCTGCGAATCTGTTCCTGATACAACCCGGCGTTGGAAATCGTAGTACCGATCTGGGAGGCCAGGACGTCGAGCAGGCCGGCATCGTCCGTCGTGTAGGCGTTTTCCCGGTAGCTCTGTGTGGAAATCACGCCGATCACTTCATCGTGGTGAATAATCGGACAGGCAAGAAGTGAACGCGAGACTTTATTGAGATTACCGAAAGCGTTGAGCTGCCCTCTGTTTTTCTCCAGGGATGCTATCTCTTCCCGCGTCCGGTTTTGGATTACCGGTTTGCGGGTATGTATCGCACGGCTGGCGACTCCCGGGCCAAGTGGCTCCACAAGACGAGGATACCGCTTCCCCTCATCGATAAGAAAAGTATGGTTGATCAACCTCTCTTCCCTGATCAGCAGACCGACAAAAAAGGCATCTGCATCCATCACTTCTCTGACGAGCTGATAAATTTTCCAGTACAGCTCATCGAGTTCGAGTGTCGTCGGCAGCAGGGTACCGAAACGCATCAGAACATCGAGGCGGGAGGTTCCCCTGTCTCTGCCGTCAGATGGATCCGGGCTCATGAGTGAGTCGCGCAGGAAGCGTATGAACAGACCGCCCACCACTGCAGAACCAAAGCGATCAGCGGCTCCCTCCTCCGGCTGAATGAGAACAAAGCGGTAACCACCCAGGTCCGGCTTGATGCTGGCAATAAACCACTCCCCCGGCAGCTTGCCGGCAGTAAAATTCTGAAACTGAATACCCTCGCCGGAATCATGTGCCTGCACACTGTCATCTGCCAAAGCCATTATCTGCGCAATCTGTTCTTTGGCCAGAGAGCAGTTATACTGCAGCGGTGAGAGTTCACGTTCTTCAGAGGGCAGAAGGATCAAGCTCTTGACCGACCAGACAGAATGCAGTTGCAGAAGCCATTTTTCCATAAAATTTAACCTGACTATTCGTACCGCGGATAAGCCGTATCTCTCAGCTTTCGGTAAACAGCGGGCCCGGAGACGATTTTTTATACCTGCATGCAGGGCCTGCTGCCAACCATTTACCTCGCAGAATTGATGAAATGCTGCTTCGCATACAGGAAGCGGGATGACCTGGACAGTGAAAAAGCAGCAGAATAAAATGTTCTTTTTCTGTTTTATTCTTGAAATCGCACGTCGCGCACGGGAAGTGGATCGGGGATGGCCGGGTCGTTACGGGAAAACATCCATAACATGCCATGAAACAAGAAGATAAAATAGAAAAATACTGTCATGAGTTTCAAGGGAATGTTCATATATGACAGGAAAACAACAAAGCCCCTGCGAGAGGGGCTTTGCTTCTTTTTTCGTCATGTTCGGACGACGCGAGTTATCCCGATCGATTCTCCGACCAGCATTTCCCCTGCGGAATACGGGGATAGCTGAACATGCCGTGTCAATTCATCGCTTTGTACTCTTCATACAGCTTGAGTACAGAAGGAACGTATTTGCTGGTTTCGTTCCAAAGAATGCCATCAGCTCTGTTGTTTTTCAGCCACAAGGCAGCGATTCGTTCACCGCCATTATAGGCAGCCAGGCCACCATCGAGTTCATAACTGCGCACCATGGATGAAAGATAACGACAGCCGAGACGGATATTCAAAATCGGATCATAAAGAATATCCTCGGCAGATGTCCACGTGATGCCCTCAACTTCACTGATGTAGCGCCCGGTCAAAGGCATGACCTGCATCAGCCCCATGGCACCCGCAGGCGAAGAAACCCGGGGGTTCCATGAGCGGCCACTTTCATGGGTGATGGTGGCACAGATCAAATCGACATCGAGGTTGGGATATTTGATGCTCATGGCGTAAATTTCGCTGGCGATCTCATACTTGAGGGCTTCAGACATATCCGGATTGTAACGATCGATGATGGTGAGCACTTTCTTGATGTTGTGCTGGCGGATACTATCGGTATTGATCGCAGCTTTCAACTCAACGAGAGAGCGTTCGAGCATGCGAATCTGAAGGGCGTGGTCGTTTTTCATCCCGACATAACGAAATGAAAAGCCGACAACCGCGGAGCTCAGCGCGATGATTCCGATGATCTTCGAGAGTGCAGATGCTGATGAACCTCGCGAACGTGCTTCCCTGCTGACTTCCCCGTTAGTCATAAATGTCCTCCTTACAAATACTCAGTTCAATCTATTGGTGGAGGGATACGAATGATGCGGTGCGAGATGCGTCCCTTTTGGATAACTAATGCTTATTTTTTTGACGCTGAGAAATATATCTTTTGACTTTCTTTTGCGCTTGGAGAGCTTTTTCATCCTCAATGACATTTCGTTTCAGTACATCATTTTTAATTATATCGATTATCTCTTCGGTTTCGACCCTAATCCCCGGGCTAAATTTACGTATTTCCCGGCGCAAACAATCGACAACCGGGCCATGCATCAACAATGCACTAATCACATAACGGTTCACCGCGTTTACTTTTTCTTGGTACTCTGATATAACATCTTTTGTAACACCTTCTTTTGCGAGTGTATATAATAATTCCTGAACCTCTTTTTTCCGGGGGCTGATTTCTTTGAAATTAATTTCAAATACCTTATCATGTTGTACAGATTTCTTTAGCTGAATATTGTAAACTTGCCACACTATTCCATTCGTAAGAATAACCCACTTAATGCCTTCATTTGCGCCATAATTCACAGCTTGGCGAAGATGGTTTTCTCTTAAATCTGTACTGATTGATTTTACTTCAATTAAGTAACTGACCTCATCATCAATTTTAACTGCTAAATCACAGAAGGTATTACGGATAGCGTATTCACTTGTAATTTCATCATATCGATCATACCCAAATACTTCGCATAAGATATCTGTGACAATAGTAACAGTATCAGACTCATTGATATCTCGATCATATGCCTTATCAAGTATTCTTTTAAACCTTGGAACTTGCTTATTAAATCTTTCAATTACTTTTTTGGGTATTGTTGCCATTCCTTAGTATCTCTGCTTAATCTGTTTTTTTCACTTCATACCAAAATAAAAAACTCTTTCTTTTCGACACGGCGCTTATTGATGGCAAAGAATATGCCAGTACACGAATCAGCCGTCTGGCGCGGATTTTACCGCTGATAACGACCCATTTTCGGCCACCCTGTCTCAGCTTGAGCCAAAACCAGCCAGGTTCTACTTATCGGAATAGCGTAAAGTTCCTCTTTGGTACGCTTGCCCGTCATGTCATGGCCACGGAGCCTGAGTTCATGGCTCTGGCATAAACAAGCGTCTGCCAGTCACGAGCTGAAAAGACCCGCAAAGGGAGAGATGAGCCGGGCCATACTCTTTTCAAACTGCACTTCTGCAGGAACTATTTTGTCAATCGATTATTTAATAGAATTGATTTTTACTTTGAAAAGCAGTGTAAACTACTCAGATATAGATCCGGCAAGCCAGGAGTCGCCAGCTTGCCCCAAAAACAGCACAACACATGTCACATAGCTGAAGGAGAATAACATGAAAAGATTAAAAGGTTATCAGATCACCCTGTTTTTAGTCATCGGCGGTATGCTGGGCGCACTTGCCGTCACCCAGTTCGGTACCCTGCCGCAATCTCAGGCTTTTATCAACAACAGCACGGCCCCGGCAGCCGAGGAAACAGCACCGCCCGCGAAACCGCTGAGATTTAACGATGATCTCATTCGTGATCTCAACAACGCTTTTACGACGATCGCGGAAAATGCTCAGGCCAGCGTCGTCACCATCCTGACCGACAGAGTAGTCAAAAATCAATTCCGCAACCCTTTTGGAAACGGTTCGCCTTTTGAGCGATTTTTCGGCGACATGTTCCCGGCACCGGATACTGAGCAGCACCTGCGCGGCCAGGGCTCCGGCGTAATCGTCAGCCGCGACGGCTATATCCTTACCAACAATCACGTCGTGGATAAGGCGGATAAAATTAAGGTACGCTTGTTCAACGGTAAAAAAGTCGATGCCAAAATCGTCGGTACGGACAGAAGAACCGACCTCGCTGTCGTCAAAGTGGAAAGCGATGATCTCAAGCCGATCAAGCTTGGTGATTCCGACAAACTGAAAGTTGGCGAATGGGTTTTAGCCATCGGCAGCCCGCTGCGCGAAAACCTGGCTCACAGTGTTTCCAGCGGAATCGTCAGCGCAAAGAGCCGCTCTCTGCAACTGGCTTCGGTTGAGGATTTCATCCAGACCGATGCAGCGATCAACCCCGGCAACTCTGGAGGGGCACTGGTCAATCTTTACGGTGAGCTGGTCGGCATCAACACAGCTATCGTCAGCCAGAGCGGCGGGTTCCAGGGTATCGGCTTTGCTATTCCCATCAACATCGCAAAGTGGGTCATGGATGGCCTGATCAAAGATGGCAAAGTGACCTATGGCTATCTCGGTATCACGCCGCAGCCGGTCGATGAAAACATTGCCAAAGCTCTGGACCTCGACGATATCAGCGGTGCGCTGGTAGCAGAAGTTCATGAGGATACACCTGCGGAAAAAGCCGGGCTGAAGGCGGAGGATGTCATCATCGCGCTGGATGGCGAAAAAATCCGTGACGATGTCCATCTGCGGGCAGTTGTGGGTACGAAAAAGCCGGGAACGAAAATTACCCTGACGGTTGTGCGTGACGGCAAGAAAAAGGATATCCGCGTTACGCTGGGTGAGTATCCCGAGCCGGAAGAGCTGGCTTCGATGAGCGGCCAGAAGGACAATATCAAACTCGGATTTGCCGTAAGCACTCTGAACGACCAGCTCGCTGCACGTTTCGATCTTGATCCCGGCGAAAGCGGTGTGGTGATCACGGATATCGACCGCGGAAGCGTTGCCTTCCAGCAAGGTCTGCGTGTCGGCGATCTGATCACAGCCGTCAACCGGAAAAAAGTCAAGAATACCTCTGATTTCCGCAAGATCGTCAGCAAGCTGAGCAAAGGAGATGCTGCTTTTTTCCGCGTCATGCGGGGAAGCCGTACTTTCTTCGTCGCTTTCGAACTGGAATAATCGGCGAGCCGGCTCATAAGCAGGTACAAAAAGGCCGTGCTGAATAATACCAGCACGGCCTTTTTTATTGGTTCTTGCTCTCATGGCTTGGGTTGATTTTCAGTATGGGCGACAGGATGTATCGCGACATGAATGTCGCGCGGTACGGGTGGCGGGCGGGTGCCACGGATAATAAATATCGCGGCAATCTGGCCAAAAATTTGTCAACGCAATTATTGTTGATGATAACAGACACGAAACCCGTAGGGTGACCGGCGGGTCGCACCCGAAATCATATCGTCCACAATCCCAAAAATTGGCCAGGGACAAATATATTTTTACACCCATCAGCACCGACCGAATTCGCAAAACGATAATTCCCCATCTGAGGAAGAGAGCAAAAAACAAAAACCCAAAAAACTCTGCGTGCTCCGCGGTTCTGCGAGAGACAAAAAAGGTCGGAATACGCCCCCCGCTTATCTGACTCTTCTCCCGGCATACACCATGTGGTCATGGGACTTACCCGGGTAGTCCGGAGGGAGACCAACCGACGGCCGCCGTTATTCCATCATCTTTATGATGAATTTATCGAGGAACTTGACATCCGGCCCTTTTTTCAGGTGCTGAAAAAACTCCAGCCCCATTTCTTTCCACACCGGACGGTTGATATCGTAGTAGATGTTCTTGCCGTCGCGGTGCGTTGTCACCAGGTCCGTGGCGCGCAGCAGGGCGAGGTGATGGCTGAGGGTGGTCTGGTTCATGCCCAGGCTCTCCGCTATGCGCGTCACATAACTCGACCCCTCTTTTGCCAGAAAAAGCATGATGCGCAAGCGCGACTCATCGCTGAGCAAACGCAGAATCTTCACCGCCCTCTTGATATACGCTTCCGGGAAAAACTCGCGAATTTCTTCTGCCCGTTCTGCTTCCATCATGAAACCATCCTTAACCCGCTTTTATTATGGATTATCGCTGTGCACACTGTTACCGGGGCTCCTGCTCATCATCACCGGGTAAACCCGGGACAGAATCCGCACCGGCACATCCTGCCATGATCCCCCCGCACCCTCATTTTAATAGAGAACCGCACTGCAATAGCTGACCACAGACTCGTTGTCATCCATTCGTCCCTGATCATAGCGCAACAACTCACCTTTGCGCGCATCGATGGTTTTCAGCAATGTATATACCGGCGCAAAGCCGCAGATACGATACCGGTCCTGTTTTCCGGCAATGGAGCGGTACCATGCATCCGCATCCCCACGGAGGGCAGCATCGAGGGCCTCATCGTCAGCCTTTTTCACTTCCTGCAGAAAGGCGGCATCCGGCACCTGTTCATCACCATAGCGCGGGCCGACATGCGCCAGGTCCACACTCGCCACGACAGTGGTCTTACCCGGGCTGGCAGAAATGGTCTCCCGCAGAGCTCCGATAAATTCATCGATCAGATTTCGCTCATAAGCAAACTGAGGATATTCGAGAACATGATAACTGAATGAGGCCAGTACAGGCACGATGCGAAAAGGCCTGCCGGAGAGAACTTTTTGCAGAAAGAGAACCTGGAACTCGATCGTATGCTCGAATTTATGCAGCAGGACGTCGGAAAAGAAATCGTTTGTGCAGCGCTGGCGCAGCGCCTTTACGAACTGGTGATCGACGGCGATCCTGCCCAAAGGCGTCTCAAAATCCAAATCGAGCACGGAAAACATCCTGTCAAGCCCGGCGTGGCCGGTTCCGATGATCACATAGGTATCTGCACTTTCGGCCTCTGCCAGGCGCCGGTAGGCGTGCGTATAAACTTCACCGCCGACACGCAGATCGATATGCGGTGCGATAATACCCGCCGGGGTGGGCAGGCCGTTGACCGGGCCGGGCCGGCCAGCTCCTTTCTCGAACAGAAGATCGAGTTCCTGCTGTGCTGTTTCTTTCTCTGCCGGATAGCTGCCTCCGGCGTGCACGGCCTCGCGCGCTCCTCTGTCCAGCATATCGCGGATGATTTCATCCTTACGCCTTCGGAAACGATCGTTCTCAAGATAATAGTGGCGGTCGAGATGGTCGTGCAGCTCGCGCAGCACCTGTTGCTCTATCGTCCAACCGAAGCGTTGCCGGCATTTTTCCGGCATCTCGTGCAGTGGCGTCGTGCCGTCAAACAGTTGCAGCAGCCAGGTCCCTTCGACCGTCACCAATACCATTTCATCAGAAATCGCCAGGGGATCGCGCAGGGCTATCATTTTGCCCTGTTCGGTTTCAACGGGTATCATTTCGATATGGCGAAGCTTGGGAAACTCTGACATCTGCGACATCCTTTCGGCTTTTTGGTTTTCACTACCGCCGGCTGCCTGCCGGTTCGTGCTATTTTTGTTCATGTTCATGCGGGCAGGACCGCACAAAAAGCGGACAGGAGCCATTTCCTGTCTGCACGGTATAACCGCTCTGTTCATCGAGAAATTTTTTACGGATACGCCCCAAAGCAAGCACCTCATCTCCAGCGCGGGCAAGCACCGCTGATGTCACCTCACCGACTTCCATCTCTCCGGCATAGACCGGTGCCGGAAGTTCGGGCACCTCGCGCGTCTCAAGGCGCAGGCCTGTGTAAGTATATTTCACTTTATCATAAGTATCCAACCGCGCGATAACCTCCTGGCCGGTAAAACACCCCTTCGTATAGCTGATAAACCGCTGCAACCCCGCTTCGTACGGATTCTGCCGCGGGGTAATCTCAGCGCCGACTTCGGGAACACATGCCTCGACACGCAAAAGCTGATACGCCTGCCGTCCTGCCGCCAGCGCAGGCGCGCCACTATCGCCGCTCATTAACGCCTTCGCAAAAGCGGTGCTCTCTTCCCGCGCAACCTGCAACAGCACACCACGCGGGAATAATCCTTCGACGCCACCGGCGTGGGCACCGATGCCGTTCACGTCCAGGCGATCAAAATGGTTTTCCGCGATACTCATCCCAAGAGCCGCCTCCGACTCCGGGCCGACGAGCAGAAAATAATCCACGTCCGGTTTTAATTCACATGTTACTTCTTCAATAAATGTATATTTTTCAATCCAATCCGCCACAACCTTTCCATTTCTGCCAGGCACGATCAGCTCAAAACCTGCTTCGTTTTTCTTCAACAGAAAAACCGCAGCCAGTCTGCCGTTCGCATCCGGGAAGGCGTTGATCACCGAATCGCCCGGATCCAGACGACGCATCTCATTCATAGTGAGGCGGTGCAGCAGATCAGCGGCATCTTTTCCTGTAACGGAAACCGTCTGCAGATCAGCGAGAACAAAAAACGCTGCGCTCTTTTGAGCTGCGTCATACTCTTGCGCACAGCCGGAAAACTCGAGAATGACCGGCTCGCTGTCATAATGTTCGACACGGGCACCCTGCTTCGTGGCCCAATCGAGAATATTTTCAGGCATAGTCATCTTTGTCGTTTTTATAGTTCACAGGGCGGTGCGTGGCCCACAATTATGCGAATTTCAATACAACCCGATGTGCTCCAGCAGCAATGCTCCGGAGCAGGAATCGAAATAACTGTTTTTTCCCCGGAACAGTAGAACCAAAAGTATAGCGCACGGAACTATCCGAAGCAATATATTTTTCTCCCAGGGAAATTCCTGATTCGCACAAAAGAGTGACGTAATCTGACTGATTTGCCACTTCGCGTACTGCTCAGGGTCTGCCGGAAAAACCGGCTTTTCATTCGCATCGTGCCGGCGTGTGAATCAATCGGGACAAATTAACAAATCTAATGAATAGTTATTAAAAATCTTGATTTTATTGCCGATCACCACTATATTTATTAGCGCTTCTTATAAACACCCTTCATCTCGTTTTTCACAGTGAGGGAACTCCGGGGGAGCATGATTACCGAAAAATTCTTTCCACCGAGGTGTTTTGTCACCCCGATGGGGAACAAAAGATTTGTGAGAACATTCCCGCAATGGATGAATTTTTCAGGCCAAAATAAAGCTACAGGTGTGCGATGAAAATGCAGATTAAAACCTTGAAAACATTTTGTGATGTTGTCGAGCTGCATTCATTTTCCGAGGCGGCCAAGGTCAACCACCTGACACAGTCGGCAGTCAGTCAGCAGATCAGCCACATCGAAAATGAATATGGCGTTCGCATGATCGAACGGGCACAGCGCAATCTCACCCTTACCCCGGCGGGGGAAGTCTTTTACCGCGCCTGCAAGGAGATTCTGGCCAAGCTCGAGGAGGCCAAGTCCGAAATCAATGAGTTGGCCAATGTCATCGCTGGCACCATCAAGCTTGAGAGCATCTATACCATCGGTCTGCACGACCTGCCGATCTATGTGCAGCGTTTCATGTCAAAATACTCTGAAGTCAAAGTACATCTGACCTACCGCCATTCCGCGGAAATTTATCAGGATATCCTCGGCAATATGGCCCACCTCGGTGTTGTCGCCGAGCCGCAGAAAAACAGGCAGCTCGACATTCATCCGTGCTGGAAACAGCAGATGGTGGTGATCACCGGACCGGAGCACAAGCTGGCATCGGAACAGATCGTGCCTATCTCTGCTCTTGACCGCGAACCCTTCGTTGCTTTCGAGCGCAACATCCCGACGCGCAAACTGCTCGATAAAATTTTCCGGCAGAACAAGGTGCAGCCGGATATCATCATGACCCTCGACAACATCGAAACCATCAAGCGCGTCGTAGAGAACGGCTCTGGTATTTCCATCGTGCCGGAAAATTCCGTACGGGAGGAAAAGCAAACCGGGAAACTGCACACCCTGAACATCGAGGGTATCCCTCTGGAGCGCGAAATCGCCATTATCAGTAAAAAGGGCCGGATTCTCTCCAATGCCGAGAAAAAATTCATCGCATTGTTGCGCGGCGAGCTGCAAGATGCCTGAGCATGCCACGCGGGCTGACTGAAACCTATTCTGAACGATTAGTCCCCAAAAAAGACTCACGCAAAGGTGCCGCGCTGCGACTCCGGGTATCCAGTTTACTCAGCAAACCAGGCCTGACTCAAGCCCCCCCGATATCTGTCATTCCGGCCAGGCGAAGCGCAGTGCCGGAATCTCATCTTTTCGGGCTCGGGGGCAGGCACGTGCTGTTATCAGGCGGTCTGGTTGCAAAGAGGCCAACCGTGCTGAGTAAACTGGATAACCAGACGCTGCGACGGTTAATTTTTTAGAAGACATGGCGCTATAGTGACGTTGCGTGAGAAGAATAAAGCAGGAAAAAATTTATGCGCCGTACTGCTGAAAAGATGCTTCAGCAGTACGGCGTTTTTTATGCCTGAGAATGCTGTTTTCTGCGACGGCGCAAGCGCGGAATAAAACGCGGCACGCGATGCTGGTACTCGCGGTAGGCATCGCCGAACTGGGTGACCAGGCGGCGTTCTTCAAAGAATGTTCCGATCCAAAAATACAGGATGATGTTGATAGTCCAGGCCAGCCGGCCAACCGTCATGTCTGGAGCGGCGAGAAGATAAATCGTAGTGATGACATAGAGAGGGTGCCGGACAAAACGAAAAAGCCCTGCGACATTAAGGTGCTCAACAGGTGTAACAGCACGTGTGCGCAGGCTTCTGTAGCCTAAAAAATCGCTGCCCTGAAAATCGATCACGGTCTTGATGAACAGCACTCCCATACTCGCCTGAATCGCCAGCATCAACCAGCGCCACGGGGAAGCCACACGGTAAAGCACCTGCCCTTCCGGGGGAAACTGCCAATAAATGACCGCAATAAAAACCAGGCTGAAGACCGAGTACAAAAAGCGGTACATGTAGGCACGTTTACCGAGAACAGGAAGCAACTTTGCCTTGACGCTGTCTGCCGCGAGGATGGAGTGGCTGAGCGCAAAGACGATAAAGGCGGCGGTAATAGTCAGAAAATCAATCATGGTTTTGCACCCGCGCTTATCTGGGGTCCGCCCCGGGATCGAACGCGCACTCCTTGATACAGGAGAGAATCCGCAAGAGGAACTGGTTGGAGATGGAATAAAAAACCCGCGACCCCTCGCGGCGGGAGGCCAGCAGGCCCCGCACACGCAGATAATTGAGGTGTTGTGAGGTGATGGCCTGTTGCAAGCCGACGTGCTGCTGAATCTCACCGACGTTCTTCTCCCCGCCCTCGAGAAACTCGATGATCGAAAGGCGAACGGGATGGCCGATAACCTTGAGAACGCTCGCTGCTTCCTGCAGCATATCCGGTTGCAAATGGACCTGTTTTGCTGAACGTGTCATTTTCCGGTTCTTGTTTTAATTTTCGAATATAGTCTCTTTGCAGCAGCCGGACATTCATCCCGCCACTCCGGCTCATGCGGGCAGTCTGCCTCTCCTTATCCCCCAAACTCTAAAGGCCGGGTTCAGGGACGGTGTGCGCGGGCGATAAAGACTTTTGGGGCCATCCGCAGGCAACAAATCGTTGGGCTTCATCCCTGTGTAAGAAATTTTTTCCGTAACAAAACGTGGCAGACTATTTTTTTATATGCCTTGACGAAAATATATACATATATTATAGGAATATTTCTATATCATTCAAACACTATATTCCCATGCGCTACGTAAAATCCATCATCAGCTCTGCCTTTCCTTTTCTGGACTGGTTTCCGCTGTCGCGAAAAGATATACAGATCGACGCCATCGCCGGGCTAACCGTTGCCCTGCTGCTCATCCCGCAGTCCATGGCCAACGCTCAGCTCGCCGGGCTGCCGCCTTTTTATGGCCTGTACGCCGCGTTCGTGCCTCTTATCGTAGCGGCCTTGTGGGGTTCTTCGAAACAGCTCAGCACCGGCCCGGTGGCGATCACCTCGATTTTGACAGCCAGTATGCTGACATCGTTTGCCCTGCCTGCCTCCCAGCAGTACATCGAATATGCCGTTCTCCTGGCTTTCATCGTCGGACTCATTATCCTGACTCTGGGAATCTTCAGGCTGGGCTTTTTCGTCAACTTCATCTCTGCCCCTGTACTGATCGGCTTTACCAATGCCGCGGTCATTGTCATCATCTTTGCCCAGCTCAATAAATTCCTCGGCGTTCATCCACCACACACGGGTACCTTCCTCGGCGACATCTGGGATACCCTCATGCGCATCGAGTATGCACATCTGCCGACCGTCGCCATGGGCACCCTGGCTGTGCTCATCATCGTGCTGTTGAAAAAATATGCCCCGGCCCTTCCGGCCGTGCTCATCGCCGTAGTGGTTACGACTTTCATAAGTTGGGCGATCGGTTTTGAAAACAAACGCAGCGTGCGGTTCAGCGAAATCGGTGACAGCGCGCTGCAAAAGCAATTCTACCAGTATGCAGCAGATAAAGAGACCCTCTCCAAACTCGAACGGGAGCTCTCCTCGAAAAAAATTCTCTATTCCGAGCTTGAGAGTGAGCTGAATAAACCTGATGAAAGCCTGCTGACACTTAAATATCAAATCGATCTGCTGGAGTATCGCATCAGAAATATGCGCTTAAAAAGCCAGGCATTCGAGGACAGCCTGAGACTGATCGCTTTTGAGTTCACCAATGCGAATGCAGAGGAAAGCGGGAAATTCTATCCCTACAACGAAAAGAGCGGGCGCAATAAGTCTGAAGGGTTTGACTGGAAGATCATCTCTATTGAGAAAGATACCATCATCATGACCAGCGGAGGGCTGGTGGTCGGAGAAATCCCCCAGGGGCTGCCGGAGTTCAAAGCGCCCAAAATCGATCCGCGGGCTTTTTTCAAACTGTTCCCCGGGGCGCTGGTCATCGCTTTTGTCGGTTTCATCGAGGCCAACACCATTGCCAAGGCCATCGCCGCGAAGACACGGCAGCGGCTCAACGTCAACCAGGAACTCATCGGCCAGGGGCTGGCCAATATCGCCGGCAGCTTCAGTCAGTCGTATCCGGTCAGCGGTTCCTTTGCCCGCTCAGCGCTGAACTTCAGCATGAACGCCCGCACCGGCATGTCCTCCATCTTCGCCGGCATCGTCATCATGCTCGTGCTGCTCTACTTTACACCGCTGCTCTATCATCTGCCGCAAACGGTACTCGCTGCTGTCATCATGACTGCTGTCTGGAAACTTTTCCATTTCAGACCGATCATCGAAGCCTGGAAAGCGAGCATGCAAAACGGCGTCGCGGCTGTCGTGACATTTCTCGGCACCCTCATCTTCGCGCCACATCTGGACAAAGGCATCTATGCTGGTGTGATCGTCTCCATCGTCTTTATCCTGGCGCGCAATATGCGCCCGCGCATCGCCATTTTAGGCCGTCACCCGGACGGGACGCTACGCGATGCCAAAGTGTACAACCTGAAAACGTGCAAGCATATTGCTGTCATCCGCTTCGACGGCTCCCTGATTTTCACCAACACCGCCTATTTCGAGGAAACCATACTCAACGTCATTTCCAGCAATAAAAAACTGGAGTTTATCATCGTCATCGGCGATGGGATCAACAACATGGATTATTCCGGGGCTGAGGTGGTCAGCAACATCATTCAGTATTGCGGCGAGGCCGGTGTCACTCTGGTTTTCTCCGGCCTGAAGAAACAGATCATGGAAGTATTCGAGCGCCTCGATATCGTCGAAAAAATCGGCGAGGAGAACATTTTCCGCACCGAACGCCGGGCACTGAATGCGGTGTACAAGAGGATCAAAGATCCCAAATTTGATCCGGAAAAATGCCCGTTGCGCAAAGAGGTGGCAGCAGCACAGGCATAACGTTGCAGGACACCCTGTGTTCACGCCGTCCGGGGCCAGCGCTTGTGCAGCCCGCAACGGTCTGGAAATTTTCCGCCAAGGTTATACTACGCAACTCCCGGGGGCACTGCCCTGTTTTCGCGAGTGCACCTGCACCACATACTGATGCGGGCATCTGCCGGGGTGGGGGAATTTCAAAAACTCACGCTTTTTCAGAATTATTAACGAGGATACACAATATGACAGCCCATCAAGACACAACATCGGACTCACGCATGCTGCGCTGGCGCTCGCTGGCCACTACCGTCCTGTTGCTGCTGTTTTTTGCGCTCTTCATCGGAGTGCTGGAAATCTGACATGGCGCCCAATCCCTATTTTTTCCTGGCCGTACTGCTGTTTGCCGCAAACCAGATGATCGAGGCGGCAGGCATCGTGGTGCCCGCATTGCACAGCTACCTCGATGAC
>WFTM01000132.1 GCA_015485525.1 Candidatus Zhuqueibacterota bacterium
ACTTCCCTGCTGTTCTTCTTTATGGGCACAAGCGAGTCGCCGCCGGAGTTTGAGCCTTTTGCACGCGTGCAGAATCCCGACGATTTTTTCATCGTTTTTGCTATTATATTTCCGGCTTTTACCGGCATGACAGCCGGTGTCGGTCTCTCGGGTGATTTGAAGAATCCGCGCCGCTCTATTCCCCTCGGCACCCTGTCTGCGACGCTGATCGGCATGGTCGTGTACGTACTGGTGATCTGGAAACTGGCCTCGAATCTGACGCCGGAGCAGCTCGCAGCCGACCAGTTTGCCATGAGTCAAATCGCCATCTGGGGGCCGATCATTCCCATCGGCCTTGCCGCCGCTACCCTGTCTTCAGCCATCGGCTCGATCCTGATCGCCCCGCGCACCATGCAGGCCCTGGCCGCGGATGGGATTTTCCCCTCGGAAAAACTCAACAGATTCCTCAGCGCCGGCAGGGGGAACTCCAACGAACCTCGGCATGCGACGCTGGTTACAGCGGTGATCGTTCTGACTGTGGTGTTGCTCGGCAACGTCGATTTCGTCGCCCAGATCATCAGCATGTTTTTTATGATCACCTACGGTTCCCTCTGTCTGGTGAGTTTCCTCGAACATTTTGCCGGTAATCCCTCGTACCGTCCGGCTTTCCGCTCGCGCTGGTATATTTCTCTGATCGGTGCCATAGCCTCTTTTGTGATGATGTTCCAGATGGCCCCGCTCTATGCCATGCTGGCTATCGTCGCCATCATTTTGATTTACTTCGGACTCCGGCACAGCCACACCGGAGATGACGACCTCTCTGCCATGCTCAAGGGAGTGCTGTTCCAGCTCACCCGCCGGCTGCAGGTGCTTATCCAGAGTAAGCGGTCGCGCAGCTCGCCGGCACACTGGCGCCCCTCTTTCATCGCCATTTCTTCGGACTCGTTTACCCGCCTCGCTGCTTTTGATCTGCTGCGCTGGATTTCACGATATTATGGCTTTGGTACATTTATCCATTTCATCAAAGGCCGCTTGACGCGCGAAACCAACAGGGAATCGATTCGCACACTGGGAAAACTGATCCGCCTGAGCAAAAGCAGCCATGCCGGGATTTACGTCGATACCATCGTCTCGCCCAGTTTTCGTACTGCCGTGGCGCAGATCGTGCAGATACCCGGGATCGCGGGCATGGATAATAACAGCATTTTATTCGAGTTCCACCGCGATCATGCCACGGACATCAGTGATATTCTCGCCGGCTGTGAGTTCGCTTCCTATGTCAATTTCAACATGTGCGTGCTGCGTTCCTCAGAAAGACGGTTCGGATACAAGCAGATGATCCACATCTGGCTGACGCCGGGGGATTACCGCAACGCCAATCTCATGATTCTGCTGGCATACATCATCTTGGGGCACCCGGAGTGGGAGGGTGCAGAGGTCGAGTTATACGCGGCGTTTGAGAAAGAGCATCTCGAAGTCGAAGCTGAGCGCCTGAACCGTCTCGTCGAGCTTGGGCGTATTCCCATTTCACGCAAGAAAATCAAAAAGATACCCTGGGACCGAAAGAAAACGACGTATGAGTCCCTGGTCGAACGCCATTCGGAAGACGCTGATCTGGTCATTCTCGGTTTTTCCATCCACAAAGCTCTGGAAGAAAAAGGGGCTTTCTTCCGGCGTTTCGGCAAAATCAACGATGTGCTCTTCACTCGTGCCGGCGAAAAAATTGCCATCGAGGACGATGAGGAAGAGGGCACAAACTGAGTCTTGCAAAAAGCAGTTCATCACGCTGACCGGTGATGAGCTGTTAGCAGAAAAGAATGACAGGAGGAGATATGAAGTGGGCGTGGAGAGTGGGCAGTTATCGCGGTATCGGTGTGTACATTCATGCCACCTTTTTGCTGATCATTATCTGGGTGGCCTATGCGCACTGGGCACAGGGGCATGATCTGGCCTATACACTCAAAGGTGTGTTTTTTGTGCTGGCGATTTTCGCATGCGTGGTGCTGCACGAGTTCGGCCATGCCCTGACAGCGCAGAAGTATGGCATCCGTACCCGCGATATCACCTTGCTGCCGATCGGCGGCGTTGCCCGGCTGGAGCGCATGCCGGACGATCCCCGGCAGGAATTCTGGGTTGCAATTGCAGGCCCGGCCGTGAATGTGGTCATCGCCATCGGCCTGTATTTCTGGCTCAGCCTGGCCTCAGTCCTGTCGCCTCTGGCTGAGCTGACTATGACCACAGGCCCTTTTGTCCAGCGCTTGATGCTGGTCAACATCATGCTGGTGGTTTTCAACCTGCTGCCTGCCTTCCCGATGGACGGCGGCCGTATTTTGCGTTCCCTTTTGGCCATGCGCATGGAGTACTCGCGGGCGACCCATATTGCGGCGCTTTTGGGGCAGGCCATGGCTCTTCTCTTTGGTTTTATCGGTTTTTTCTCCAACCCGTTTTTGATTTTTATCGCCCTGTTCGTCTGGATTGGCGCGGCCCAGGAGGCGAGCATGGTGCAGGCGCGTTCTGCCTTTGATGGCATCCCGGTTGATGAGGCGATGATGACGGAGTTTCATACTCTGGAACGAGATGATACACTACAGCGCGCACTGGACCTGATTCTTGCCAGCTCCCAGCAGGATTTCCCGGTGATGGACGATGGGCGGGTCATTGGTGTGCTGACGCGGGCAGGTTTGATGAAAGCTCTGGCAGAGCATGGCGAACAGTGGCCTGTGGAGAGGGCGATGAGCACACATTTTCAGGTTGCAGAAGCAGGAGAAATGCTGCAGACCGCTTTCGAGCGGCTGCAGGGCAGCGAGTGCCGTCTGCTGCCGGTCTTGCGCCATGGCAAG
>WFTM01000133.1 GCA_015485525.1 Candidatus Zhuqueibacterota bacterium
CGATGGAACCAGTCCACCCAATAGTTCATCTTGCCCAGCTCGACATTACCGACCATGTGGTCGATGGCCTCGAGACCGGCCGGTTCAACATCTTTCGTCCAGGTCATGGGGACATAGCCGGGCATAAACGGGCCATCATACCTGCTGCGATCGACAAAACGGACGACGGTCTGGCCATAACACCTGATCTCAGCACTGTACAGCGTGCCGGAGTCATCTCTGTATTCCGCCGGCGGCTTGAGGCCCTCAGCACCGCGCTTGAGGGTTTCGTTATAGGTCGCTTCGACATCATCCACAGACATGGCGATCGCCTTGACACCATCGCCGTGCAGCATGCAGTGGGCGGATATTTCATCGTGCGGATCATAAGCCGAGGTAACGACAAAACGGATTTTATTCTGCTGCAACACATAGCTGGCATATCGGCGGTTGCCGGTTTCCAGGCCGGAATAGGCGACCGGCTTGAAACCGAGATGGGACCAGAAAAAAACCGCCTGTTTGGCGTTGCCGACCCAGAATTCGACGTGATCCATACTATTTATTTTGACAGAATCATCCTCCTCGGTGATCGGGCGTGTTCCTGCTTTGGGTGAATCTGTTGCAATCATCTGAACCTCCAGTATATCGTGTTATTGTTTTCGGGTTAATCCAACTGTGAGCAGGGCATCCGGACAACTCCATACCGGCTGAAACGCAAGGGCTGATTGCCCGGCATCAGGCAGCAGAAAAAACCTGCGCCAGCCGGTGTATGGCTTCGCGGATATGCTCTTCGGTGATGTTGCTGAAATTCAATCGCAGTGTATTGCGGTGGCCGCCCTGCACGGCAAAGGCCGCACCGGGGATGTAGGCGACCTTCTGCTGCATGGCCTGCTCAAAACGCTGCCAGGCATCGATGTGCTCCGGCAAGGTGATCCAGGCGAAAAGCCCGCCTTCAGGCTTTGTCCAGCGGGCACCAAGGGGCGCAAAATGCGTTTCCAGAGCCTGCATCAGCACCTGGCGGCGGCGCAGATTGGTGGAGTTGAGCCGGTCGAGATAGGCTTCCAGACGCCCTTCCTGAACAAAATCATGCACCGCGCGCTGAATGAGCTGAGACGATTCGAGATCGATGGACTCGCGCAGCACGGTTATGCGGTCAGCCAGTTCAGCAGGCCCGACGATCCAGCCCAAACGTGCCGCGGGCATGAGCATCTTGCTGAATGAGCCGATATAGAAGACCATACCTTCCTCGTCCATAGCTTTGAGGGGTGGCATGGCCTCGCCCATAAAGCGCAATGGCGAGTAAGGATCATCTTCGATAACCGGAACGCGATACTCGGCTGCCAGCGCCACGATGCGCTCGCGTTTTTCCCGGCAGATGGTTACCCCCATGGGATTATGAAAATTCGGAATCAAAATAGCCAGTTTGGGCCGGTGTGTGCGGAAGGCATGCTCGAGGGCTTCGACATCCACGCCGGAGTCCAGGTCTGTCGGCACGGTGTGTACATTCAGGCGCCTGCCCAGGGTTACCTGCTGCACACCAGTAAAGGTAATTGCCTCGATCACTGCCGTATCACCGGGATCGCAAAAAAGACGGGAGAGAATAGCGAGAGCCTGTTGTGCGCCGTTGGTGATAAAAATATTTTCTGCCGAGCAGGCAACCCCTTTCCCGCGCATAAACCCGGCGATCCACTCACGCAGGGGCATCCAGGGCGGGCCGTACTGCATGGCTGCGGCGCCGTCACGGCTGAGAACACGTTCGAGGCTCTGCGAAAACTCCTGTACGGGCAAAACTTCGCTGGCCGGCAAACCACCGGCGAGGGAAAGTATATCCGGACTGACGGCCAGGGCCATGAGATCGCGCATGACACTGCGTTGCAGGGTGGCGGCGGTTTGTGAAAGGGTATAATCCTGCATGCACTGCTCCTATTCCACGGTGATGTGCGTTTCGTGCTTGACGGTATCGAGCACAAACCAGGTCTGGATGTTGTTCAGGCTGCCGATGCGGGTCAGCTTGTTGATGACAAACTCGCGATACTCGTCCATATCTTCCACCAGCACTTTGAGCAGGAAATCATGCGGGCCGGAAATGTGGTAGCACTCGAGCACTTCCGGGAGCTGCTCGATTTCTGTTTTGAACGCATCGAGGGAACCGAGCTGATGCACGGCCAGGGAAACAGCCACAAAAGCGAGGGTATTTTTGCCGATCTTTTCCGGCGCGATCAGAGCAACATATTTGCGGATGATGCCGGCCTGCTCCAACTTTTTCACCCGTTCCAGCATCGGCGAGGGTGACATGCCCAGCTCAGAAGCGAGCTTCGCATTGCGAATACGGCCATCTTCCTGCAGAATGTTGAGAATATGCTTATCGGCTTTGTCCAGTTTGATTTTTTCCATGCCGAAATATAAGGCAAAAAGTCAAACAAGCAATATTTTATTTTACCTGTGGATTAATTTTCGGAATTTAATTATGAAGTTTTCCCAATAGACAGAATTTTAACCAACCTGCCGTTATCCAGCATACTTCAGGGGAGACAGATGTACCGCGACATTCATGTCGCGAAGCACAATACTTGTCGTTAGTAGCGTGCTTCTGGGGAGACGGCAGTAACGCGACATTCATGTCGC
>WFTM01000134.1 GCA_015485525.1 Candidatus Zhuqueibacterota bacterium
CACCTTCCGGATAGAGGTCACCGACGATGGCGCTGACGTTTGGCTTCAGCAGGCCGGTACCGATAACGATGAGAACCAGCCCGAGGAAAAAATTGAATTTACCGGGGACAGCCATCGAAAAGTGGCCGGCAGCGATCACGATACCGCCGTAAAATACCGCTTTCTGCTGCCCTAAAATCCGGTCGGCAATCCAGCCGCCGGGCAGTGCCAACAGATAGACAAAGGCGGTGTAAAGGCCGTAAATTGCTCCTGCTGTTTCCGCTGAGTAGCCAAAGCCGCCGGTTTCGATCTGATCGACCATAAAGAGAACCAGAATCGCCCGCATGCCATAGTAGCTCAGCCGCTCCCACAGCTCGGTGAAAAACAAGGTGCTCAGTGCCTTGGGGTGTCCAAACATAAAGATAGTCTCCCTCGTTAACCAGAAAATTCTATGGATTTACTTTTTTAGCCTGAAAAGATTCACAGCCGGCGCACTGCCAGAGATTTTTATGTTAGCCTGTCTCTTTTCCGGGTATCCAGTTAACTCAGCACGGATGCATCTTTTCACCAAGACCGTCTGACAAGAGCACGTGCCTACCCCAGAACTGTCATTCCGGTTTCCCCGCAGGGGAAGACCGGAATCTCCCAGACTCTGGCACGCGCCAGAAAAGATGAGATTCCGGCACTGCGCTTCGCTTGGCCGGAATGACACATGCCAGGGGCTGAGCCGAGCCCGGTTTGCTGAGTTAACTGGATACCCGGGTGTCTTCTTTGACTATGAGCGCCTTTGTGAATGATTCAGGATAAAGTTGCAGTATTTATCAAATATTATTTTAGTTTCAAAATTTTTTTTGCCGGAATAGATAAAAAAACGGACAGCCACTGCCGGGAGCAGATTCTTGCCAGTCTGTATCCGTATCAGCGGCCGTAAATCCGGTATATTCGGTCAGCGCGATCGTCCGAAACCAGCAGAGAGCCATCGGGCATGACTTCGACATCTACAGGACGGCCGCGAACTTCGCCGTCCTCTGCCAGCCAGCCGGTTGCAAAGGGAGTATAGTCTATAGCGCGACCGTTCTGTACGCGTACCAGCGTAACCCGGTATCCCACGGGCACGGTACGGTTCCATGAGCCATGCTCTGCAATAAAAATCTGCTTATGGTACTGCGGCGGAAAGCTCGTGCCTGTGTAAAAACGCATGCCCAGCGAAGCGACGTGTGCACCGAGCTTCATCGCCGGCGGCACGAACTCATCGCAGGAGCGCTTGTTACCAAATTCGGGGTCAGGAATATCACCGCCGTGACAGTAGGGGTAACCAAAATGCAGGCCCGGTTCCGGGGCACGGTTGAGCTCATCCGGAGGAAGATCATCGCCGAGCATGTCACGGCCGTTGTCGGTAAACCAGAGGACACCCGTGTCTGGATTCCAGTCAAAACCAACGGTATTGCGTACGCCATGGGCAAAGACTTCGAGTTCTGATCCGTCAGGATTCATGCGCAAAATCGCAGCAAAACGCTCATCCTCGCTTTCACAGATATTGCAGGGCGCCCCTACGGGCACGTACAGTTTGCCATCCGGCCCGAAACGGATAAATTTCCAGCCGTGGTGAGCTTCCGTTGGCAGGTCGTCGCGGATGATGACAGGTTCCGGTGGAGAATCGAGTCTGGACTCGATTGCGTCGAAGCGCAGAATCCGGTTAACCTCGGCAACGAACAGGCTGCCGTCACGGAAGGCGACGCCATTGGGCATATTCAAACCACTGGCTATGATATACTTTTTCTCGGCCTTGCCATCGCCGTCAGCATCGACGAGGGCATAAACATTACCAGCCCTGCGGCTGCCGACAAACAGGGTTCCGCCCGGCGCCAGGCAAAGAGATCGGGCTCCGGCGATATCTTCAGCAAAAGTGGTTATGGTAAAACCGGGCGGTAAAGTCACAAAGTCATATTCAGTAGGCGGCAACTGTACCGGGCTTTCCTGCTTTTCCGTTTCGCAGGCAGCGGTGAGCGCAATACTGCCGAGCAGAATGAAAAAGATCATTTTTGTACGCATGATTTTCCCTGGCGTTTTGGGGTGAGGAAATACGGCTTTGTTTCTATCCTGAAAATTTAATCTCAAAAAGATCAGAGTGAATTGTGATATTTTTCGCGCGACTGTTGCCGTTTGCGCAGGAGATGTTAACTTATTGTACACCTTTTGATCCGTATGATCCATAGAACAACGCTGTAACATGAAAGGCAGAACGTTGATTTAACACAGCTAACCGGGGCTGGTGCAGATATCACACCCGGCATTCCGGCTAAAGCGAAGCGGAGTACCGGGATTCCGCCGGTTCGGATGCCGGGCTTTCGGTGCAGGCGCGGTATCTCGTTTCGCTCGTGTGCTGCTGCGTGAGCGGCAACTGAGGCGTCACACCGCTGGAACAGCCATTAATACCAAAGGAGCGGACGTTACACCGCAGGAGCAGACGTTACACCGCAGGAGCGGTGTAACGAGGGATTTTATCTTCAGACATCCGGTCATCAAGACTGTTTAATGCAACTCAGGAGACAGCGTGCAACTGAAAATACTTTATGAAGATAACCACCTGCTGGTCATCGACAAGCAGGCCGGTTTGTTATCACAGGCGGACAAGAGCGGCAGTGCCGATGCACTGACGTTGGCAAAAAAATATATCAAAGCAAAGTATAACAAGCCCGGTGAGGTATTTCTGGGTCTGGTGCACCGCCTCGACAAACCCGTTTCCGGTGTCCTGGTTTTTGCGCGCACATCAAAAGCCGCTTCACGGCTGACACAACAGTTCAAAGAAAGGCGTGTCGAAAAAACGTATCTCGCCATCGTGGAAGGCGTGCACACGGGCAAGGGCACATGTGTTGACTGGTTGCGTAAAAGCGGTGAGCGTGTTCATATCGTATCTGCTGACAAGCCTGGCGCGCGCCAGGCCAGGCTGAGCTGGCGTGCCGTGGCCAGCACGCACGAGCGCACATTACTCCGCGTTCAACTGGAAACCGGGAGACCGCACCAGATTCGCGTCCAGCTTTCGGCCCGCGGCATGCCGATTCTCGGCGACAGCAAATATGGTGCGCATCTGCCCTGGGATGGCAACACCCTGGCTCTTCACTGTGTGCGCCTGGCCCTGATTCATCCAACCCGCAAGGAAAAGCTCTCTTTTGTCAGCCGGCCCGGCGGCAGTTGGCCTGATCTGTTCGCAACACAAATCGACACCCTGGCGCGCCCGGAATTGGATTGACTCGCGCTGCAGAAAGCCGTATATTTGCCACTGTTTTGCGTACCCTATTCAATAGTTTACACTAACCTGAAAATTCATAACTCTCAAACGATACCGCTGGGAACCGCGGAATCATCGAATTTTTCAGGTCACGTTTTTTCAGATTAAACGACCATGCACGATACCGACTGGAATCCGACGAGCTGGCGTGCTTATCCCGCACTGCAGCAGCCAGAATATCCCGATTCACAACATCTCGAGGCAGTACTCAAGACCATCCGGTCCTACCCGCCGCTGGTCTCTCCAGGTGAGGTCGATAAACTCAAACAGCACATCGCTGAAGCAGGAGCCGGTAAACGTTTCATCCTTCAGGGCGGTGATTGCGCCGAGCGCTTCATCGACTGCAATGCGCGCAGCATCACCAACAAGATCAAGATTTTGCTGCAGATGAGCGTGATTCTCACACATGGCCTGCGCATGCCCGTCGTACGCATCGGCCGTATTGCCGGGCAATATGCCAAACCGCGATCGAGCCCTGTGGAGCTGCGCGATGGCCGGGAGATACCCAGCTACCGGGGCGACAGCGTCAACGCCTTCGCACCGGCGACACCCGAGGCCCGTACCCCTGACCCCAATCGCCTGCTGAAGAGTTTTTATCTCTCCGCAGTTACCCTCAACCACATCCGCGCTATGATCGACGGCGGCTTTGCTGATCTGCACAATCCCTTTACCTGGAACCTGCATTCCGTCGAACAGACCAAAAAGTGGGCTGATTATGAACAGATCGTGGAGCGCATACTCGATGCGATCAGCTTTATGGAAGTGTTCGGTGGCGTAGATTCTGAAAAACTGGGGAAAATTGAATTTTTCACCTCACATGAAGGCCTGCTGCTCGGATACGAAGAAGCATTGACGCGCAAAGATCCGGAGTCCGGTTCGTTTTACAACCTGGGAGCACACATGGTCTGGCTCGGTGATCGCACCCGCGACCTGAATATGGCCCATGTCGAATATTTTCGGGGCATTGCAAACCCGATCGCTGTAAAAATCGGCCCCGATTGCCAGAAAACAGAACTACATGACCTGCTGCGTGTTCTCAATCCTGAGGAAGAACCGGGGCGCATCACCCTGATCACCCGCTTTGGTGCAGAAAACGTCGAACGCTGCCTGCCACCTATCATCGATATGGTGCGCAAAAACGGCCATGTCCTCACCTGGCTCTGCGATCCCATGCATGGCAACACCACAACGGTGAGCAAAAGCATTAAAACACGCAATTTCGAACATATCCTGCAGGAACTTCACAGTACTTTTTCTATCCATCGCACCATGGGCACGATCATGGCTGGTGCTCATTTCGAGCTCACCGGTGAAGATGTAACCGAGTGCGTCGGAGGAGCTATCGAACTGACCCATGACGACCTTGGGCGGAACTACGAAAGCTACTGCGACCCGCGTCTCAATTACGCCCAAAGTCTGGAGATGGTCTTTTCGATCACACAGATGTTCCGGAATGCCGGATAGCCGCTGGGCGTACCGCGACATTCATGTCGCGTGGTACGATACTTCTCGTTATTCAGAATGCTTCTGGGGAGACGGCTGGGACGCGACATAAATGTCGCGGTACGGGTGTGGCGGTACGGTCGCCTATACATTAAACCAGGGATAAAACCCGACCCGTAGAGACGCACGGCCGTGCGTCTCTACAAATAAACCCAGGCCAGAACCCCAACCCATCGGTTCCATCATAGCCGGATTTAAATCCGCGAACACCAAACGGATAAATATCGTGGGATTCAAAATTCCGTAGGGGTTCAAAATTTTGAACCCCTACGACAAACAACGACAACGAACGCCGACGACAAAATAAATATCAAAAATTCATCCCCACCTCCATTGGCGCCATAGCACGTGATTTAAAACGGCGTTACAAAATGGTTTTGCCAAAATACCGATATTGACACCGTTTCCGTTTGGCAACGCAATTATTGTTGATGATAAGATGCACGCAACCCGTTGGGAGACCGGCGGGACGCCCATACACCGGCCATTAAAACCGGGCGGCATTTGTGTAAAATTTACGAATTTTTGATTCTTTCAACCAGGAATGGTGCCATGGATTGTGATACCATCATCATCGGTCAGGGCATTGCAGGGAGCATGCTGTCATGGTTTCTGCGGCGTGGCGGCCAACGGGTAGTGGTTCTCGACGATGGTGCAGAGACGGCTGCGACAAAGGTGGCTATCGGCACGTGCAATCCCATCACCGGCGTACGTTTTGCCAAAACATGGCGTGTGGAAGCCCTGTTCCCCTTTGCCCGGCACACGTATGCCGAGCTGGAAAAAACGCTGAATACACGGTTTTGTTCTCCGATCCGCATCTACCGCGCTTTCCCGAATGAAAAGCTGCGCTCGAAATGGCTGCGCAAGGCAGACCAGCCGGAGTATGCACCCTATATCGAAGAGATCAGCTCCGGGCCGCGTCTCTCCGACTGCTGCCATGATCCCCTGGGCGGCATCATGCTTCGTGGCGGCTTCCGGGTTGATACGAAAAAATTTCTCGCAGCTTACCGCGCTTTTCTTCAAAAGAACAATGCCCTGCATCAAACCCGGATCACGGCACAAGACATACGCTTCGAGAATAATGGCGTCCGGGTCAGTGGCGTGGTGGGCAGCAGGCTGATTCTCTGCACCGGGGCCGAAGCGGCCTTTGAGCTGCCTTTCTCTTACTTGCCGTTTTCTGTGAGCAAAGGTGAAGTCGTCCGTTTCGAGGCTGAGGCTCTGGAGCTGGATATGGTTTTCAACAAAGGGGTTTTCATTCTGCCGGAGTCTGCTGGCAGGTTTGCGGCCGGCGCTTCTCATGATCACGAACATATCGATACTCAGATTTCAGCAACCGGGAGAGCCTGGCTCGAATCCGGCATCCGGAGCGCAATTCGCAGCCCGTTCCGGATCATTGCGCAGGAAGCGGCACTGCGCCCGACCACGCGTGATCGCCGCCCGTTTGTCGGTATGCATCCGGAGAACGCCTGTCTGGGGATTTTCAACGGTTTCGGCGGCAAGGGGTTGTCGGTAGCGCCATACTTTGCCGAACAGTTCAGTCGTTTTCTGCTGCACGGGCGCACAGAGCTCGACAAGGAGGTTTCGGTGCAGCGCTGGCGCTGAAGCTATCTCTGCTTCAGCGGCGCACGAACAGGCGGTACAGGGAGGGCGTCACCAGGAGCACGAGCGCGGTGGAGCTCGTCAGCCCGCCGATCGTAGACAGAGCCAGGGTTCCCCAGAGTGTCGATTCTCCTCCGGCGAGCACGAGGGGCAGCAGGCCGAGTACGGTGGTTGCCGTGGTCATCAAGACGGGCCGCAGCCGCTGACCGGTACCGGTGATAATAGCATCGATCACCGGCTTGCCCTGATTTTTCAGTGCTGAAATTCGCTCGACGAGCAAAATCGCATTGTTGACAGCGATGCCCGTGAGCATGATCACTCCGATGGCAGCCGAGCGATCGAAATTGGTCTCTGTCAACCAGTAGATCAAACCAACGCCGATCAGCCCGAAAGGAACGCTGAGCAGGACGATAAAAGGCTGCAGCAGACTTTCGTACAAAGCAGCCATGACCATGAAAACCAAAATAACAGCGATAGCGCCGACAAAAATCAGCTCTTTCTGCTCATCCTCCCCGAACTGAAAGGAAGGGACTTCCAGCGAGTAACCGGGGGGTAATTTTGTTGCGGCCATGACGCGGTCACGGTGGCGCTTGCCGAATTTATACGGGCCGAGATATTCAAAAGTCACCCAGCGCTGATACTGCTGGTTCTCACGAGAGATGACCGACTGCACCGGTCTTTCGACGATTTCCGCGACATCGGCGAGGCGAATATGGTTACCGGAGCGCCCGAGAATCATGACATCGTACAAATCCCGGATGTCGAAATTCTCGAAGTCGGTGAATTTTACCCGGAATGTCATATCGTCCCCCCGCAGCCTTATGCGCTGACTGGACTGATTTTCCCGCAGCCAGGCTGCCACCTGCCCGAGGATATCGCTGACCGTGACATCGAATCCGCCCAGGCGATCGCGACGGATACTGAGCACGGTTTCACTCAACTCCTCCCCACCCCACCAGCGACCGGAGCCGGCGGTTTTAACATTGCGCACGCGTGCACTTGTCTGCAGCCTCCTGCCGAGGCCCTCTGCGATGCGACGGACTTCGTCATAATTATACCCCAGTACCTTGACACGAAAACTCGGCGCCGAACCACCAAAGCCGGAATGGAACCCATCGCCAAAACCATATACGCTGATCGAAATGCCGGCAAAGCGACTGGCGAGCACGCTGAGCTGATCGCGCAGCATGATCGGATAGGCGGTGAGAGCGACCTCGTCGTCAAAATAGATCATGATAGTCATAGAACCGCTGCTCACCCGTGTCACCACCCGTTTGACCCCCTGCAGTCCGACGACTTTATTTTCAAAGGTACGGGCGATATCATCGGAACGCTGCAACTGCGCGCCTTTGGGTAACCTGGCGCTGCAGACGATGTACGTATCACCACGCCAGTTCCAGAACTCGCCGATGGTCACTTCTTCATCGAACTTATACCAGGTAAAGACAAGCAACGCGACAGCCAGTACCGGCATGAGCAATGGCACGCGGAGCAGGCGGCGTTGCAGACGGGTATAGAGCTGCTGACCGTGAGAAGCACTCTTGCGCACAGGGGGATCGATATAAGCTGCAACGATCGGTGTAAACACCAGTGCGATGAGCAGGCTCGACAGCAGGGACAGGGCAACCGCTTCTGTAAAAGGCAGATAAAACTCCCGCAGTTCACCGGCAAGATAGAGGAAAGGCAGAAAAACCACGACTGTGGTAATCGTCGAGGCGATGAGTGGCAGAACGACTTCGCGCGTGCCGGCTACTGCGGCCTGGAACCGCTCCATTCCTTCAGCCCGCAGGCGGTGAATATTGTCGATGACCACGATAGCATTATCCACGAGCATGCCAAAGCCCAGGGCAAGTCCGGCCAGGGTGAGGATGTTCAGCGTCAGATCGAAAAACCAGAAAAAATTCAGGGTCAGCAGAACAGCAAAGGCAACGGTGGCGATCACGAGCATGGGCATGCGCAGAGTTTGTAAAAACATCAGCAACACGATGAGAATGACGAGCAGGCAAAACACGGAACGGGTGCTGATAGCACGCAGATCAGAACGAATTTTCTGGCTTTCATCCTGCGTTTTCAACAGTCGAACGCCCGGAGGCAGCGAGCGTACGAGTTCAGACAAACGCTGAAAAACCGCATCAGCCACTTCTATGGTATTGCTTCCCGGCTCCCGATAGATGATCAGCGAGACAGCGGGGTTGCCGTCGATGCGTACGAGCTGGCTGACATGCTGGCGCTCCTGACGGATTTCCGCGATGTCATGCAGGCGTACGATGTGGCCGCCCGCGCTGATCGGCAGCTCGCGCAGTTCGCGCAGGTCTGAGACATTGTTCAGCACGAGCACGTCCCGGGCGCCTTCGCTGGCAGGCAGCAGGCCAGCCTGCGTGCGTTTGTTCAGGGTGCGGATTTCCCGGATTACCTGCCAGGGTGTCACCCCCAAATTGTGCACCTTGTCGCGATCGAGCAGGATGTGGACTTCCATATCCTGGCCCCCGAAAACCCTGACATCGGCAATGCCGTGCAGAGCAAGCAAAGGGGTGCGCAAATCTTCGAGAGCCAGTTTCCTGATTTCATAGAGGGAATACGGCCCGCTGACCTGATAATTGAGGAAAGCTTCCTGTTTGAATTCATCGGGGATATATTTTTCGATCTTCGGCGGACTGGCGTTGTGGGGCAGGTTTTCTTTTACCAGAGCGAGCTGCTCACCGAGTTGCAGAGCGGCCATTTTGATGCGCGTGTTGCGGGTGAACTCCACGGTCACGACAGAGAGTCCCTCATACGAATCAGAGCTCAGTTTGCTGATCCCGGGCATGGTTGCCACCACCCCTTCGATGGGAGATGTGATAAAAGCCTCCACAGACTCCGGTGAAGCGTTCGGCCAGTTTGTGCGGATGGTCAGTTTTGGCAGTTCAACATCGGGGGTCAATTCCAGCGGCAGGTGCAGTACGGAAAACAGGCCAGTAACGCTGATCACCAGCATGACCATGCTCACTGCGATGGGGCGGCGGATGATTCTTTCGAGCAGATGCATGGGCTCACCCTTCCTGCCGGGCTGTCAGGCGACTATCGTTTCCGGCGCCCGACAGGGACTGATACAGAACAGGCACCACAATCAGGGTGAGCACGGTGGCAAAGGACAACCCGAAGATGATCGCAATGGCAAGAGGTCTGCGCAGCTCAGCCCCTTCTCCGAAGCCTATGGCCATGGGCAGCAGCCCCAGAACAGTGGTGATTGTGGTCATCAGAATCGGGCGCAATCGCTTCTGCCCGGCTAAAAGGATAGCGCGGCGCAGGGAGGTACCCCGGCTGCGTTCCTGGTTGATGAAATCCACTTTGACAATCGCATCGTTGACCACGATTCCGACCAGTACGACGAGCCCGATGAGCGACATGATATTAAAACTCTGCCCGGTGATCAAAAGACCGATGATGACGCCGATCAGTGCCAGAGGCACGGCCAGCATGATGACAAAGGGGTGGCGCAGGCTCTCGAACTGGGCGGCCAGAATCATAAAAACCAGTACAAAAGCGAGCATAAACGCAAAGATCAGCTCTCTGAAGGAAGCGACCATTTCCTGCCACTGGCCGCCGAGAGCGAGCTGAAAACCGTAGGGTACGGGCGTGTCTCGCAGGATTTTGCGCACATCTTCTGACACCGCGTTATATCCCCTGCCGGCGACCGACAGGTACAGCGTACGCTGGCGTACCTGCCCCTCGCGCTCGATCACCGCAGGACTCAGACTCTGCCCGACATCTACGAGCTGCGAGACCGGCACGGAGATGCCGTTATAGTGCAGGGGAAAGTTCAACAGGTCTTCGATGTTCTGCCGCCAGTTGGCTCCAGCGCGCACAAGAATGGGGACTTTGCGATCAAAGGCGCGGAAATCCGTGGCAATTTTTCCGTGCAGATAGCTGCGGACAAATTCGGCGATTTCTCCGGGCGGAATCTGAAAAGAGGCTGCCCGGTCTCGGTCGATATACAAACGCAGTTCCGTGCGCTTCTCATCACCGGGGGAATACACCTGTTCTACACCCGGCACATGTGCGAGACGTGCACGCAGGTTTGCTTCGAGGCTGTCAGCAGTCGCTGTCTCGTTGCCACGGATCAGCACGGCGAGATCAGCCAGGGTTGTGCCGAGCACCTCCCCCACTGCAGTCTTCGGCTCCAGCAGAGCAACACGCGCGTTATGATCATGGCTGACCGGCGTCAATTTTTCGTGCAGCTCCCGCATCATCTGCAGTGAGGATACACCATCAGCGAGAAAAACCTGCATCTCGGCGATGTGCGTACCGATGCGTGGTTTTATGAGCCGGAAATCTCCCTCGACCATGCCGAGCTGGGCAAAGACCGAGGCAACACGAGCATCGTTGAGAAGCGTGTCGCGTATGGCTGTGGTGACGGCTTCGGTTTTTTCGAGCAAAGAGCCGGGTGCCAGTTCGACAGCAACCGTCAGGCGGCCCTGCTCCACGCGCGGCATCAGACGCCTGTCGAGAAAAAGCGCCAGCAGGATTGCGATCAGAAAAGCCAGGCTGGTGTACGTCAGCACCGCACGTGGCCGGTCGAGGGCGCGCTGCAGAAGGCGATCGTAATAGTGCGTTGCAAAACGGGCGAAGAAACGATCAAAGGCGGCGAAGACCGGGTCGAGCAGAGCTCTCAAAGCCCTGCCTGTCCCCCGAAGCCAGTAGCCCAGCAGGCCGCGTGTGAAACTGCTGAGGTAAAACCAGCCTGTGCGGATCGCCCACCACGGCCAGAGCCACCAGCGCTCCGAAGGGCGGTGCGGCGTCTGAGGGCGCACGTTCTCCGGCTGAAGCTCCGGCCGGCGGACCCAGCGCGAGGCCAGCATGGGAAGCAGGGCCAGAGCGACCAGCAACGAAGCAAGCAGAGAAAAAGAGACGGTCAGTGTCTGATCTCTGAAAAGCTGGCCAGCCACCCCCTCGATGTACAGGATGGGAAAGAAAACCGCAATCGTAGTCAACGTCGAAGCGATGATCGGCATGCTGACCTCGCGCGTTCCGGCAACAGCCGCCTGCCGGAGCTCCATCCCCTCCTCGGTTTCCCGCCGGAAAATATTCTCCAGCACAACGATGGAGTTATCGACCAGCATGCCCACGCCGAGGGCCAGACCACCGAGGGAGATCATGTTGAGTGTCGTACCCGAAAAATACATCATGGCAAAGGTGACGATGACGGATACAGGCATGGAAATCGCGATATTCACGGGGTTGCGGACATCGTGTAAAAAAAAGAACAGCACCAGAAATGCCAGAATACCTCCCAGAACGATAGCCTGCTGTACCTGCGATATCGAGGCTTCGATGAACTCAGCCTGGTTATCGACGAGAGCGATTTCGACTTCGGGATAGTGCGCGCGCAACTGCTCCAGCACCTCGAGCACCTGTCCGGCGACACGAACCGTATTCGCACTGGCCTCCCGGGTGATAAGCAAACCGATGGCCGGTTTATCATCGAGAAATGTCATCCCCTGACGCTCGCGGAAGCCATCGATAATGTTCGCGACATCGAGCAGGCGGACGATGCCGGCTGCCTGCTTTTTTTTGTCTGTAGAAAGCGTCAGTGCTGTTTCCCCGATTTCCTGCACGGTTTTGAACTCTCCAACCGTGCGCAGAGCATAGCGATAGCGACCCTTCTTGATGCTGCCGCCCGGCCGGGCATCGTTGGCCTGCCTGAGAGCATTTTCCACTTGTTGCAAAGAGATGCCGAACGCTGCCAGCTTCTGCATATCCACTTCGACGCGAATTTCCCGTTGCCTCCCGCCGGTTACGGTTGCCAGGGCAACACCGTCGAGCTGCTCAAAACGGCGCTTGAAAACATCACGGGTCAGGGTGTAGAGTTCGTACAGGCTGGCATCGCCTGTGATGGCGAGCGTGATGATCGGCTGCGCTCTCGGGTCAACACGCAGGATGACAGGCCGATCGACCTCGCGTGCCAGCGAGGTATGGCGCAGGTTATCGAGTTTCTCGCGCAGGGTCATCGAGGTGTAATCCATATCCGTCCCCCAGAGAAACTCGACGACGACGATGCTGTTGCCGGTACGCGACCACGAATGGATGGTGCGCACACCGGGTACTGTTGCGACGATCTCTTCTATGCGGGCAGTCACCTGCTCTTCGATCTCCGCCGGCCCGATATCAGTGTACTGCGTCCAGATCATCAGGCGGGGGAATGTGATATCCGGCAGCAAATTGACCGGCAATTTCGTCAGCGAAATCAGTCCGATGAGGATCAGGGCGAGAAAAAACATGGCCGTGGCCACAGGCCTTCGGGTGGTCAGTTCGGAAATATGCATGGGCTATTTGTTTCTGATCTTGAGTTTCGCGTCGTGAATCATAGTGTAGTGATTGCTGATGACCACCTGTTCGCCGGGTCGCAGGTTGAATTTGGAGGAGAGTATTTCGACAAATTGCTCGTTTTGGTGGCCGATTTCCACGTAGCTCCACACAGCACGCAGCTCGCCATTCTCATTTTTTCTGGCGATGAACACAACCGGCCTTTGATCACGCAGAACCACGGCTTCTTTGGGTACGAGCAGACGATCAGGATAAATGCGTGCATCCAGTTTCACGAAGGCATACATGCCGGGAATGAGTTTTTCATCGGAATTATCGAGCAGGATGGTTGTGCGGCGGGTTTTCTTTTCCGGGTCGATAAGCGGGTTAATGGCAACAACCTTTCCTGTGAATGTTTCGCCGGGAAATGCGGTAAACGTTGCGCGCGCCTTTCTGCCCAGTTTGATGAAATCGATCTCGCTTTCGAGAACTTCGATATCGATGAGCAGACGTGACAGATCGACGAGGGTCAGGCATTCCTTGCCCGCTCCGATAGACTCACCGGCTTCGACCTTGACATCGCCAACAACACCGCTGAACGGTGCGGTGATGCGCGTGCGCTCCAGCTCCATCTTTGCGCGCTCAAAAGCGATGATCGCCTTGCTCAGCCCGCTGTTGGTGGCAATGAGCTTTCGCTTGCTGGATTCCGAGAATATCTTCGCCGCTTCGTAGGCATACTGGACGAAGGTAAACTGCTCCCTGTCGATCCTGCCGGCCTGTAACGCTTCTTTGGCAGCGAGATAATCCCTGCGTTCAGCGTCGGGGTCCAGCAGCAGGCCTTCGCTTCCCTGTGAACGTACAGCGCTGCCATAACGGCGCTCGCCAAGTTTTTTGCCATATTCGATCGTGGCGACGGTGAGCTGCTCCCGGGCTTCCCGCAGTTTGAGCTGATAGTCGGTGTCATCGATCTGTACCAGCAGTGCGCCCTTATCAGCTCTTTCCCCCTCGAGAAAAGCAACACGCTCAACCACGCCGCCGACCTGTGCGGTGAGCACAACCTGACGGTGCGCCCGCGTACGCCCGTTAGCTGTGATGCGTACGATCAGATCTCTTGTTTCAGCTACGGCGGTTTGCACTGTAACAGGCTTGTCAGCACCGATGTCCGGAGCAGCGAGCTCTTCGTTGGCGTCTTTTTCATCGGCATCACTGCTGATGACGAAGAAAGCTCCCAGACCGAGACTAGTTAAGAGAAGGACGATGGTGGCGATACGGTATAACTTTTTTTCAGGCATGAGAATCCCCGCGCTTTTCTCGTGAGTGGTAATATAAGTTTTGCGGAAGGAACGGACAGGCAAAATGGAGTCATGTCAAAGTGTTCATAAAATATGCTATTTACCACAAAATGCAAGGCGATTTTGGCCGGATACAGAAAGCCCGCTGTATTAGACCTTTTCCGGTTGCTTTTTGCAACACAAGTTGTAAATTCACAAAATCCAATGAGGTGTCTCGTAAAATCGCTGGCTATCCACTTAACTCAGCACAGTTGCATTTTTTCTATCAGACTGCGTGACAAGAGCACATGCTTACCCCGGAATCTCCCAGACTCAGGCACGTGGGCGAAAAGATAAGATTCCGGCACTGCGCTTCGCCTGGCCGGAATGACACATGCCGGTATCTGAGCCGGGCCCGGTTTGCTGAGTTAACTGGATACCCGGACGTAAAATCAAAGGCCATGCAAAGAAAAAAACTATTAAACTGGCTGTTCCCCGCCATCCGCCCCCCGGCGCCGGCGGACAGCAGCAATCTGCTGGCAGAAGAAGATATTTTTGCTCAGCTCGAAGCCAAAGAAGGATCGGCTCTGTTCCTGGGCAAATTCAGCATCCAGCAGATTCGCGCCGTCCTGCAGCGCAGCAGCATCATAGAGGGGCTGCGGGCAAGAGGCATCACCAACTGTCTGATCTGCATCGAACCCATCGACGAGTTCAACCAGGCTTTACGTCTCTACAATACCGTACAGAAGCCTGAGAGGCTGATCTCAGAAATGCGCTTGCGGGAAGTCGTTTTCGCACCACAGAAACTCTATCCGGATTGTGACACCAGCACCGAATTCCCGATGCTGTCCATCGATTGGCTGATGATGCAAAACCCTGATGCAGACTTTACGCCGGAACATCCTCCCCTCCCGGGCCAGCAGCACCCCGGACTCGGACTGGGCAGAAAGGTTTTGCGCCTGCTGGTAACCTATTGCCGCTGGCAGGAGCTCGCCGGCATCATCAACTATCCTGAATATTTTCATAATGCCTATATCTATCGTGAAACGTTCAGCTTCTTTGTGCCCGAACGCAGTGGTCAGCTCCTCGCTCTGATACGCGATCTCGAAAAACTCAGTCTTGCAGAAATGAGCTGGGCTATCGAGCTCGGATGCGTGACGCATCTGGAAACTGCTTCAGTCTTTGAGTGGACGTCCGATGTGCAGATCATGCCCCTGCGCACCTCTGTGCAGACATGGTTTGATTCTGAAATTTACAGACAAAGAGAGCTGCACGCTATGCAGGCAAACCACTTCGAGCTCGACGAGCGAACCTTCCGGGAAAAAGCGGACAGTGCGCTGCGTGCAGGAAAATTCCCGCAGGCTCTAAACTGAACAGTTTCATACGTTGCAGCCGGAGTGGCCAGGCTAAACATGTGCCTGAAAAGATGAAATCCCGGCATCTCGCTTCGCCTGGCAGGAATAACGGATATTGATATCTGCATCATGCCCGATGAGCTGTCTGGTTATTCACCTTAACTCAGCACGGTTGCATCTTTTCAATCAGCCTGCCTGAGCTCAGCACACGCCTGGGCCAGTACTGTCATTCCGGTTTCCCCGCAGGGGAAGACCGGAATCCCCCTGACGCAGGCATGTGCTCGAAAAGATGAGGCCCCGGTACTGCGCTTCGCCTGGCCGGAATGACGGATGCCAGTATCTGGACCAGCCCCGGTAAGTTGAGTTAACTGGATACCCTGAGATGAGATGAATTGACAACCGAACCGGCAGGAGATAACTATGCAGGAAAAATCGATTTACGAATTTTTCAAAGGGATAGCCGAAGCCAATCCGGGCAAGCCTGCCTATCGCTTCAAAGATGCCGGGGAGTGGGTCAGCATCTCATGGGCCGAACACCAGGACACCTGCCAGCAGATTTCCCGCAGTCTTATCGCCCTTGGTGTGCAACACCAGGACAAAGTCGATATCCTGAGTTCAACCCGGCTGGAGTGGGTGCAGTGCGATATGGGAGCGGTCAGCATCGGTGCTGTCACAGTGGGTATTTACCATTCCAACCTCGCCCAGGACTGCGCCTACATCATCAACCACAGCGATGCCAAAGTCCTCTTTGTCGAAGACCAAAGCCAACTCGACAAGATCGTCTCAGTGCGGGATGAGCTGAAAAACCTGCAGCATATCGTCATCTTCGACGGCCTGCCTTCGGGTTATGAGGGAGTTTTGACCTGGAAAGAATTCCTCGAAAAAGGAAAAAGCGTCAGCGAGAGCGAATTTGAAAAACGCGCGGACGCTGTTGGTCATGATGACCTTGCTTCGATCGTTTATACCTCAGGCACAACCGGTGTGCCCAAGGGTGCCATGCTCAGCCATGAAAATCTGCTGTTTTCCTCCTGGTCAGCAGCGCAGTGCCTCAACCTGAAGCCCCATTACGAGACGTTGCTTTTCCTGCCTCTGGCCCACGTCTTTGCACGACTGGTCGTCTTTTTCTGCATGCGCAATGCTATCGTAGTCAATTTTGCTGAAAGCATGGAAAAGATTCCCGATAACCTGCGCGAAGTGCGGCCGCATTTTTTCGCCAGTGTGCCGCGGATTTTCGAGAAAGTTTATGACAAAATCAGCTCCGGCGCTGAAGATGCCGGTGGCATCAAGAAAAAGTTGTTCGACTGGTCCCTTGCAACGGGCTATGCCGTGAGCCGTCTGAAGCAGGCGAAACAGCCGGTGCCGTCCGGGCTGGCGTTCAAGTACAAACTGGCACACAAACTGGTGTTTTCGAAAATTCAGGCTGCTCTGGGCGGGCGCGTGGTCTGGGCTATTTCGGGCGCCGCACCTCTGAATATCACTATCGCTGAGTTTTTTCACGCATGCGGTGTGCTCATTCTCGAAGGGATCGGCATGACCGAAAACAGTTCGTTTACCAATGTCAACCGCGAAGATAATTTCAAGTTCGGCACAGTCGGTCAGCCGGGGCCGGGGATCGAGCAAAAACTCGCCGAAGATGGCGAAGTACTTTTCCGCGGCAAGAACGTCATGAAAGGCTATTATAAAAATGATAAAGCCACCAGGGAATGCATCGACAAGGACGGCTGGCTGTACACCGGAGATATCGGCGAAATCGACGAGGATAATTTTTTAAAGATAACCGATCGCAAAAAAGACCTGATCATCACCGCGGGCGGGAAGAATGTCGCGCCGCAGCGTGTCGAAAAAGGCCTGCGCACCTCGCGCTATGTCAGCCAGGTCGTCGCCTATGGGGATCGGAAAAAATACCTGACCGCGCTGGTTACTCTCGACCGTGAACAGGTCGAGGCCTGGGCAACCGCCGAGGGGATTCAGTACAACTCATGGGAAGAGCTGGCTGCGCATCCACGCGTCAAAGAGCTGATCGAAAAAGAGAATGCCGAGAAGAACAGCGATCTGGCTTCCTTTGAAACGATTAAAAAATTCGTCATTCTGCCACAGGATTTTTCTATCGAATCCGGTGAGCTGACCCCATCACTCAAAATCAAACGCAAGGTCGTTTTCGACCGTTACCGGGATCAGCTCGAAGCTCTGTATGACGAATAGCAGCGGCACCTGCTGCAGACCCAACCACGGTAAACCCGTAACTGATACACATATACCTGGAGGAGGAGATGAACGAAAAATCCATTTACGAATTGTTTAAAAATTCGGTAGAAAAGTACAGCTCCCTGGCTGCCTATCGCTACAAGGAAGGCGATGCATGGAAAGAGCTGACCTGGGCAGAGCAGAACGAAGCTGTGCGCGCTCTGTCGCGCGGTCTCGTGGCCCTCGGTGTCGGTCACGACGAAAAAGTCAACATCCTCAGCACCACGAACATCAAATGGATCCAGCTCGATTTCGCCACAGTCAGCATCGGTTCTGTGACTGTGGGTATCTACCCATCCAACTTGCCTGAAGACTGCGCTTACATCATCAACCACAGCGAAGCTGTGATCATCTTCTGTGAAAACGAAGACCAGCTCAACAAAATTCTCTCCGTGCGCAGCAAACTGAAAACCCTGAAACATATCGTATTGATGTACGGAGAGCCGCGTGTCGAGGGTGTTATGAGCTGGGATGAGTTCATCGCCAGGGGCAGCGATGTGACCGATGCGCAGCTCGAAGAACGCGCAGCGGCAATCAAGAGCAGTGATGTCGCTTCAATCGTCTATACCTCGGGTACGACAGGTGTTCCAAAAGGGGCCATGATCACGCACGACAACCTGGTTTTTGCCAGTTGGTCTGCATGCGAGTCCCTGACAACTGAACCGGGTTATGCAACGCTGCTGTTTCTGCCGTTGGCGCACGTTTTCGCGCGCATCATCGTCTATGTCTGCATGCGTGCCGGCGTTGCTACATCGATCGCAGAAAGCATCGAAAAGGTGAGCGACAACCTCAAAGAAGTGCGACCGCATTTTTTCGGCAGCGTGCCGCGAATTTACGAAAAAGTCTATGAAAAGATCACCTCAGGGGTGCAGGATGCTGGTGGTGTAAAAGAGAAGCTTTTCAACTGGGCGGTCGGCACAGGCTACCAGGTGAGCAAGCTGCAACTGGCCGGCAAACCGATTCCGGGCGGCCTGGCCTTCAAGCACCGTCTGGCAACGAAACTGGTGCTGTCAAAAATCCAGGCAGCGCTGGGTGGACGTGTGGTTTACGCCATCTCCGGTGCCGCTCCTCTGAACAAGTCCATAGCCGAATTTTTCCACGCCTGTGGTATTCTCATTCTCGAGGGCCTGGGCATGACGGAAAACACGTCCTTCTCGCATGTGAACCGTTTGAACAACAACAAATTTGGTACTGTTGGCCAGCCGGGGCCGGAGATCGAGCACAAAATCGCCTCTGACGGCGAGCTGCTCATCCGTGGAAGAAATGTCATGAAAGGCTATTTCAAAAACAAGGAAGCGACAGACGAAACCATCGATAAGGAAGGCTGGTTGTATACCGGTGATATCGGAGAGATCGATGAAGAAAACTTCCTTAAAATTACGGATCGGAAAAAAGACCTGATCATCACGGCAGGTGGTAAGAATGTCGCCCCGCAGCGGATCGAACGCATTATCCGCACCTCGCGTTACATCAGCCAGATCGTCGCGATCGGTGATCAGCGTAAGTTCATCTCTGCGCTCATCACCCTCGATCAGCCGCAAATGGAGCAGTGGGCCACGGAGCACGGCCTGAGTTATGACTCATGGGAAGCACTGGTGCAGTCGCCCGAGGTGCAAAAGCTCATCGACTCGGAAGTGCAGGAGCGCAACAAAGAGCTGGCCTCGTACGAATCGGTGAAAAAATTCACCCTGTTGCCAAAGGATTTTTCCATCGAATCCGGTGAACTGACCCCGACCCTGAAACTCAAGCGCAAAGTGATCACCGAGCGCTACAAAGACCTCATCGAAAAGATGTATTCCGCGTAGCGTAAGTTGCAGTGGCCGCTGCCGCGGCAGCGGCAGCGGCTGTTCGGGGAATGCGCGTGCGGTGTGGCGATTTGTTTTTGGCCTACGGGTAGCGGAACTCGCAAGAGTTCCGTCCTCCGTGCGCCCGAAGTGTTGCCACTTCGGCTACTTCTCCCTGAGCGAAGCTGTTCAATGAATAACGCGGGTTGGCCCGGGGGGCGACATACCTGCTGTATTCGCCTGCTTACTCCACCTTCTTCCCCATCCGAAAGTGGTACACAACCGCGCCATCAGCTGAGACACCGGGATCGGCAAGACCGTTGATATGGCAGACATCGAGCAGATCGCGCGCCTGTTCTGCGCTGATGGGCAGGTGCAACGCGGCTTCGGCCACGGTGATACGGCCGCCGCTTTCTTGTGCCAACTGCAGAAGACGACGCTCCATCTCTGCCTGAGCACGCATGCCGGCCGTTTGGCGGATGCGGACAATACGCCACACACCCAAAGCCAACGGCAGCCCTCCAATAAAAAGGATCAAAACCAGAGTTTCTGCCAGGGTTCGCTCCGAATCCGGGTCTGCGAGCATTGCCAGACCGCCGGCTACCATCACCAGCCCGAAGAGAATCACCAGACTCCAAAACACAACCAGTACTTTTTCCAGAATTTTCATTCGTTACCCTCTCTGTTGTCCTCCTGCACTGCGCGTGCTGTAGCCAGCTCATACACCTTCCGAAG
>WFTM01000135.1 GCA_015485525.1 Candidatus Zhuqueibacterota bacterium
AAAAAGCTGACCATGACTGCAACTATCTCGCACAGTCCGTATGTTTATGACAGCGAAAATAAAAAGATGATCGATAAGTTTCTGATCAGCGAAAACGGCTTTTTCAGTGCCCGCTGGCTTCGGCTGGTGAATATCAACGTCAATGCCAATTTCAGCCTGCAGGGAGGAAAAGGGGGAGCAACAGGACAAGTCCCACCTCAGCGCAGCAGCCTGGCTGACGGCTTTGAGCGCTTTGAAACCCAGCCAGTGGCGATCAACTATGCTGTCCCGTGGTCTGCGAGTTTTTCGCTGCGTTACAGTATCAGCAAGGCCGACCCGGCCAATGTGAGGAAAACCGCCTATATCAGCATCAACAATGCAGATCTGCGCCTGTCGGAAAACTGGCGCGTGGGCTTTCGCGGCCAGTTTGATTTCATCAGGCGTCAGGTGGTTTCGCAATACTGGAACATCTACCGCGATCTGCACTGTTGGGAGCTTTCCCTGAACTGGAACCCGGTAGGAAGTGGCAAAAGTTTTTACTTTCGTCTGAATATCAAGGCGCCACAGTTGCGCGACATTAAACTCGAACGCCGTGGTGGCCGGTCGAGTATTTTTGGTGGCGGTTATAATTACTGATCACCTGCGCTGCACGCCGGCGACATGGAGGTGTGCGTAGCTGTGGACAAAAAGGCCGGCATCCGGGTGAGCCTGCTTGGGGAAAAATATCTTGATTTTGGTTCAGGTTCACACTATCTTGTGCGTCTTTGATAAAAACGAGATTCGGAGCAAAAAACATGGCACGAATAATTGCCATAGCGAACCAGAAGGGCGGCGTGGGTAAAACCACGACGGCGGTCAATTTGTCATCGAGCATCGCGGTTGCCGAGCATTCCGTGCTCGCCGTGGATATCGATCCTCAGGCAAATACCACCAGTGGTTTTGGCTTTAATACCCGGAATATAAAAAACAGCATCTATGAAGTCCTGGTTGAAGACCTGGATATCAACCAGGCTATTTTGCGTACAGAACTCGATTATCTCGACCTGCTGCCCTCGCACGTTCGTCTCGTAGGTGCCGAAGTGGAACTTGTCGGCGCTATCTCACGGGAGCAGATTCTGGCCAATGCGTTTGGAAACCTGAATCGTGAATACGAGTATGTGCTCATCGACTGCCCTCCGTCCCTCGGGCTTTTGACCCTGAACGCCCTGACCGCAGCAGACTCGGTTCTGATCCCGATCCAGTGCGAATACTACGCGCTCGAGGGATTGAGCCAACTGCTCAACACGATCCGTCTGGTGCAGAAACATCTGAATCCGCACCTCGAGATCGAAGGTGTCGTGTTGACGATGTACGACAACCGCCTCAATCTCAGCCGTCAGGTTGCTGATGATGTGCGTCAGTATTTCGGGGACAAAGTGTTCGATACCATCGTGTACCGCAATGTGCGTCTCAGCGAGGCGCCCAGCCATGGGAAACCGATCATACTTTACGATGCCATATCATCCGGTTGCGAAAACTACATGAGTTTAGCTGAAGAGGTACTGAAGAATGGCCACCAAACGGCTCGGGAAGGGACTTTCGGCTCTCATAGCTGACATTCAGCCGGAGGAAGCACAACAGGCCGAGAACCTTCGTGAAATAAACGTCTCACAGATTTCCCCCAACCCATTCCAACCCCGTACAGAGTTTGATCCCGTAGCATTGGAAGAGCTGAAAAACTCGATAGCTGAAAAAGGGATCATTACACCGATTACGGTACGGCCGCATGGCAAAACCTATCAATTGATAGCCGGCGAGCGGAGGTTGCGTGCCGTTCAGAGTCTCGGTCTGGCCACAATCCCTGCTTTTGTGCTCGACGTTGACAGCGATGAGGACATGCTGGAGATGGCGCTGATCGAGAATATCCAGCGCGAAAACCTCAACCCGATCGAAGAGGCCAATGCCTACCAGCGTCTCATCGATGAATGCAATCTGACACAGGATGAAGCGGCCAAGCGCGTCGGCAAGGAACGGGCGACGGTAGCGAATTTTTTGCGTCTGTTGAAATTGCCTGTATACATACAGGAGTCTCTGCAGGACGGCCAGATCTCGGCCGGGCATGCCCGGGCGCTTCTGAGCTGTGAAAGCGATGATGACAGAAAGGCATTATGGCAGCGCATCATCAAGGAAGGCCTGAACGTTCGCCAGGCCGAGAAAGCAGCCAAGCAGGGCAAGGCACCGAAACCGGCGGCCAGAAAAAAAACCGCTGAGACCAGGAGCCCGGAGCTGGCAGAAGCGGAAAATCAACTGCGCCAGATTTTTGGCACACAGGTCCATATTCAGGCTGCGGGCACAGGCGGAAAAATCGAACTGGAATTTTATAATGAGGGTGATCTGGAACGCCTTCTGGACATGTTGTTGAGCACAAAAAATTCCTGATGCTGGCGTAATAAATCATGCGTGAAAACGGGCGACAAAAGAAGTTGACATTCATAAAAATAATTTATAGTTTTGCGTCTCTTTTTTGGGCCGCCGGCGTGAATTCAATCCGCAAGGACAGTGAATGAGCAGAAGACGGCACAAACGCATCTCGATCATGTTCGTACCGGATGGCAGTGTCGAGCCATACACGATACGGATGAGCATCCGCACGATGCGGATCATCGGTGTGATAGCAGGCATCCTGCTTTTGCACATCATCATCGGCGGGCTGGCATACTACCGCTGGTACGAAACCAATGAACGCAATGCAGAGCTGGTGCGTGCTAATGCTCAGCTTCTCGACGACAACAAGAGAGTTTATAAACTGAGCCAGGATTTTGAAGACCTCAGTTTAAAGTATGAAAAAGTGCTCAAAGCCCTCGGCGTTGAACGTGTTGGAGGGACGACGGGTTCTTTGAAAACAGCGCAATACAGGGAGCCGGGGGCGCTATCGCTGCCCAGCCGTTCAGCATACAGAGAGAACGTGGAGAGACGAAAATCCCGTACGTTCTACACCAGCTCGAGTTTTATCGTCAACCGTAAGAACTCTGGTAAAGATTTCACATCAAACCTGCCGACACTTTTGCCGGTTGAGGGGTACCTTACCAACGAATTCGCACCGGAAGACTGGATTCACGGCAAACGCCATTTTGGTGTGGATATAGCGGCAAAGCGGGGGACGACCATCCGTGCTGCCGGTGACGGCATCGTCATTTTTGCTGGCTGGACAGCAACCCTGGGGAACTTGGTGATTCTCAATCATGGCGATGATATATTCTCCTATTATGGGCATAACAGCCGGCTGCTGGTCGATGAAAGAATGTACGTCCGCAAAGGAGATCCGATCGCCGAGCTGGGAAATTCGGGGCAAAGCTCCGGGCCTCATCTGCATTTCGAAATCTGGAAAGACGGCAAGCCAGTAGATCCACGTGATTTCATCCTGGCCCTGAATCCGGAGTAAGGGGTTATTCCCCGGTTTCTTGATGTATTCACGCTTCACCGATATGCCGGGGAAATTGAAAAGTTTTCGTCCGGAAATACGCATTCTGTCAGTCAGCGGGTAAGCAACTGGTTGTGCAGTGAAAATTTCCGGAATGATGAAATTTCAGGTTCAGGAAAAAGCAGCTTCGACTGGAAACCCTAAGAGGAAAAGAATGTTGGGAAAAAAAGATATCGACGACTTCGATCGCCCGGGCGATCTCAACACGATCATCGGCAAGGGAACAGAGTTTGACGGTACACTCAAAGTGCAGAGCAGCATTCGTATCGATGGCCGCGTCAAAGGCAAAATATCCACGACAGACTCACTGATCGTCGGTAAAGAGGGCGAGATCGACGGTGAGGTCACCGTGAAAAACGCCATCATCGGCGGTAAAGTCAAAGGTAAAATTCACGCCAGCGGCAAGATCGTACTGGAAGCAAAATCCTATTTTTATGGTGAGTTGAAAACAGCCAAGCTGGTGATCGATGAGGGCGCGATGTTTGAAGGTGTCTGTTCCATGGGACAGGCAGATGCGGCTAATTTCAGCAGCAACGCCAAATCTCTGATCGGAGCACCGCAAAAATCAGGCTCACTGCAGGGTAAAAAGTGACACACACGCCGAAAAGGCGCACAAAAAAAATTGCCGCCAGCTATGTGCCGTATATCGATATCGGGATGCGTTTTGCGTCAGCCATCCTGCTCGGTACCTATGGCGGCTACTGGCTCGATTCCAAGTTATCCACTCTCCCCATCTTCATGATTACAGGATTGCTGATTGGGGTTGCGAGTGGATTTCTTACGATATACAGGGCTGCTTATCCCACCAAAAAGACAGATAAAGACGATGAATGATCTCGCACGCTTTTTCGTGCGCACCGTGGCAACGACTGTCCTCAGTCTTGCACTTGTCGCATGGCCGGTGTACGCCTTTTGGGGCTCAGGGCATCTCATTGCTGTGGTCGCCGGCAGTCTTGTCGGCATAGTGAATATCATCATCGCATGGCTTTTTAACAAAAGGGCAATGGCTGCCGGAGAAAGCCGGATGCTGCGCAGCCTGTTGTCTGGTATGCTGTTGAGATTTCTTGTCGTCACAGTCGCGATTTTGTGGGTCGCAAAGGCGACTGACTTGAATGTGTACACTTTTTCATTTGCGTTGTTGGGATTTTATCTTATACTTCAGGTTTTCGAAGTTAACTTTTTACAGAAGCAATTATCCTGATTTATATACCAGTAATCAGTTCGTTCATCAGAATTACGCCCTGGCCGGGTATCGATTCCCGTGTTTTTCTGCCCGGGGCGTTAATTTGTGAATAAATCGGGTTTGGCCAATTTTTTCAAATCGGATAATAAAATATGCTTTTCGGAAGCGCGTTGAACAGCATCACCACGATAGCCCGCCTCGTTGTGGAAGAGGGGGAAAAGGGGCACGGCGAAGGCGCCGGCAATGTCCTTGAGCACGTCATCGACCACACGGTTATCCACCTGCCGACTGTACTGGGTGTTGATCTCAGCATTACCTACCACACGATTTTCATGTGGGTAGCCACTGCGATACTGTTGCTCGTTTTACCGGCGGTTTTCGGAAAGAGGCGAATGATTCCCTCCGGCCTGGGCAATGCCCTGGAGGCAATCGTCGTATTTTTGCGCGAAGATATCATCGACAACTATCTCGGCAAAGATGGCAAACGGTATGAGCCTTACATCCTGACGGTTTTCTTCTTTATCGTGACCAACAACCTGCTCGGCCTGGTTCCGGGGGGCGCCTCGGCGACGAGCGACATCAGTGTTACCGCAACTCTGACCTTGATTACCCTGGGAACGGTCACCTTTTCCGGGATGAAGAAATATGGCGTCATCGGTTTCTGGACCGGTATGGTGCCTTCGGGGATTCCGGTTGTATTGATCCCTCTGATGTTTGTGATCGAGGTGCTCGGCCTGCTGGCTAAGCACTTTGCCCTGGCTATGCGACTTTTCGCCAACATGACGGCTGGCCACCTGACGATTTTGTCTCTCATTGGCTTGATCTTCATCTTCAAGAGCTACATTATCGCGCCTTTCCCGATCATCGGGGCAACGGCTGTGGGCGTTCTGGAGATTTTTGTTGCCTTTCTGCAGGCGTATATCTTTACACTTTTGACCAGCGTGTACATCAGCATGGCACTGCATCAGGATCATTAATAATAAAAAACACTATCACCTTGATTCAAATGTGAATTGAACCATTAAATTCTTAGGAGGCTTCATGGAGTCTATCGCATTGGCTTACCTGGCTGCCGGCATTGGTGCTGCAGGTGCAGTAATTGGTGCTGCTTTGGGTATTGGAAAACTGGCTTCTGCCGCAATGGACGGAATTGCACGTCAGCCGGAAGCATCAGGAGATATTCGCGGCGCAATGATTTTGACCGCAGCTATGATCGAAGGTGTTGCTATTATCGCCCTCGTTGTCTGCATCATGTTAACCATTAAGTAACGAAGGTACGCATATGGAGCTTCTGACTCCAAATACGGGTTTGATGTTCTGGACCGTTGTCACGTTTCTGGTTCTGCTGCTGGTTTTGCGCAAGACAGCATGGGGCCCTCTTTTGCAGGTTCTGGATGAGCGGGAGCAGCGAATCCGCGAGTCTCTGGAAAAAGCTGAAATCGCTCAGAAACAAGCGGATGAAGCGATATCCAAACAGGAAGAACTGCTCGCCAGGGCGCGCGAAGAGGCCCAGGAAATCATCGCCAGAAGCAAGAACATGGCCGAGGCGCTCAAAGGAGACATCGTTTCCAAAGCCAGAGCTGAAGCAGACAACCTGCTGGATCGTGCCAAACGGGAGATCGCCCTCGAGCGGGAAAAGGCTGTCGATGAGCTGCGGCGTCTTGCAGTTGATCTGTCGATCACTGCGACGAAGAAAGTTATCGGCAAGGCCTTGACCGAAAAGGATCATGAAAAGATAGTCAGCGAATCGTTGCAGGAAATGGGAGATTTGAATTGAGATCAGTAGGCCTTGCAAGACGGTATGCCCGCGCGCTGTTTGAGCTGGCGACCGAGAAGGATATTCTCGATGCCGTAGCTGGTGAGATGAATGCCCTGCACGCCATGCTGGAGAGCGATGATGAGTTGCGTCATTTCCTCCAGTCGCCGGAGCAGGGAGCAAACCAGAAAATTGCTGTGCTCAAAAGCGGTCTGCAGGATCGTTTTTCACCACTGGTCATCCATTTTCTCATGGTGGTTCTGCACAAGGGTCGTCAGAATATTTTGACGGACATAGCCGAAGAATTTACGCGGCTGTGCGACAGGCACTATAACCGGATGCACGCCAGCGCGGTAACGGCTCATGCGGTTTCGAAAAAGGATCTGGCTGATATCCAGTCGATCCTGGCCAGAAAATTCGAGGCCGAGTTCGAGGTCGATCACCGTGTTGACCCGGAAATTCTCGGCGGGATAATCGTACAGGTCGAGGGTAAAGTCTTCGATGGCAGCCTGAAAAGCCAGCTCGACCGCCTGAAAAATACGCTGCTGTCCTCGAACTGAGTTCCTTTTGGTTGTGCAGGCTGAAGGTACGGTTTCGCATTATTCGTGAAGCCGCTGAAGAGTGAACTATATTTTATTTTTGGATAAAACCTGGAAAATTCACAAATCGTGCAAAACTTAAGATAACTTTATTTTAAACATAAGGTTACAAGATAGCAATTCGCCGAGTAGAATTTTTCAGTTATCCTGACTTTCCTTGCGCGAAGCGCAGATTTGTGAAGACATCAGGATAAATGAACCATGCAAAAGTTGCGAAATGCTAAGGAGGCATAGTTCAGCATGGAAATCCGCCCTGAAGAAATAACTTCGATAATCAAGAAACAGATCGAGGGCTTTGAAAAAGAGATCGATGTCAGCGAGGTGGGTGAAGTCATCCAGGTGGGTGACGGCATTGCCCGCGTCTATGGCCTTGACAAAGTGATGTACAGCGAGCTTGTCGAGTTTCCCGGCGGCGTCTTTGGCATGGCGCTCAACCTGGAAGAAGATAACGTCGGCTGTATTCTTTTCGGTAGCGATACCGACATCAAAGAAGGCGACACAGTCAAGCGTACCGGCCGCATCATGCAGGTGCCTGTAGGCGATGAGATGCTCGGTCGCGTCGTCAATTCACTCGGTCAGCCTATCGACGGCAAAGGCCCGATCAATACCGATAAATTCGGCCTTCTCGAACGCAAAGCGCTCGGCGTTATCCAGCGCCAGCCGGTGAAAGAGCCGTTGCAGACAGGTCTGAAGGCGATCGATGCCATGATTCCCATCGGCCGTGGCCAGCGGGAATTGATCATCGGCGACAGGCAGACGGGTAAAAGCGCCGTAGCCATCGACACGATCATCAATCAGAAAAATACCGATGTAGTCTGCATCTACGTGGCGATTGGCCAGAAGAATTCCAGCGTGGCCCAGGTTGTTCGTACTCTGGAAGAAAACGGTGCCATGGATTATACCATCGTCGTCAATGCACCCTCGGCCTCGCCGGCGCCGATGCAGTTCATCGCTCCGTATGCGGGTGCTGCCATGGGAGAATATTTTCGCGACAACGGCAAGCACTGCCTGATCATCTATGATGATTTGTCGAAGCATGCGTGGGCCTATCGCCAGGTTTCCCTGCTGTTGCGTCGTCCTCCGGGCCGTGAAGCGTATCCCGGTGACGTGTTTTATCTGCACTCCCGCCTGCTGGAACGCGCGGCCAAGCTCAGCGATGATCTCGGTGGCGGTTCTCTGACCGCGCTGCCGATCATCGAAACCCAGGCAGGCGATGTTTCTGCTTATATTCCAACCAACGTGATCTCTATTACAGACGGCCAGATTTTTCTGGAAAGCGATCTGTTCTATTCCGGTGTGCGCCCGGCTATCAACGTGGGTATTTCCGTATCGCGGGTAGGTGGTAACGCGCAGATCAAAGCGATGAAGCAGGTTGCCGGAACCCTGCGCCTGGACCTGGCTCAGTACCGCGCTTTGGAGGCATTTGCCAAATTCGGTTCGGACCTGGACAAGGCAACACAGCAGCAGTTGCGCCGTGGTGAGCGTATGGTTGAGATTCTCAAGCAGGCACAATACCAGCCGCTGACCGTTGAACAGCAGGTGCTGGTTTTGTACCTGGCGACTAATGGCTATCTCGACAATTTGCCTGTCTCGTCACTTAAATCTCTGGAAAAGGAATTTCTGACGTATGTGGAATCCAACCATCCTGAGATTATCGAGGACATCAAAACCAAGCAGGCTTTTGATGACGAGCTGCGTGCCAAAGCGGACAAAATGTGTGACGAATTCATAAAGATGTTCGAAGGAAAATAAAACGTGGCAACCTTACGAGACATTAAGCGGCGAATCACTTCTGTCAAGAAGACGCAGCAGATCACCAAAGCCATGAAGATGGTGGCGGCTGCAAAGTTGCGCAAGGCACAGGAGCGCATCAACCAGACCAGGCCCTATGCAGAGAGTTTGGGAGATGTGCTGGCCCGGGTCGCTGCAAACGTTGATAGTGATTTAAATCCATATTTGAAAAAGCCGGAAACGGTTGAGAGCGTCTGTCTCGTGGTCATCACGTCTGACAGAGGGTTGTGCGGAAGTTTTAACACCAACATCATCCGCACGGCCAGACAGGAAGCAGACCGGCTGCGGGCAGAGGGCAAGACGGTGAAGATCGTGGCGGTCGGGCGTAAGGGATATGAATATTTTCATCGTCGCGATTTTGATGTTGTGGCAAAATACATCAACATTTTCCGTGACCTGAACTACGAGCATGCGAAAGAGATCGCGCGTCTGGTTGTGAGGGCGTATCTCGAAGGTGAGTATGATCAGGTTAATCTTATTTTCACCGCTGCAGTTTCAGCGATCAAAGCGGATCTGCACAACATGGTTTATCTGCCTCTCAGCGCCGGCCATTCTGATGAGCAGCAGCATGACACGGATTATCTGTTTGAACCGGAACCGGAAGTGCTGTTGCGAGAGCTGTGTCCTAAAAATTTGAATATTCAGATGTGGCGTGCTCTGCTGGATTCCTATGCAGCAGAGGAGTCTGCGCGTATGGTCGCGATGGAATCCGCGACGGATAATGCACAGGAAATGATCGACGGCCTGACACTGCATTACAACAAAGTTCGTCAGGCGGCAATTACGACAGAAATCAGTGAGATTGTGGGCGGCGCAGAAGCGCTGAAATAAGAGCACAAGGATTAGAAAAGGGTTCATCTCCATGAATAATAAAGGGAAAGTTGCTCAGGTAATCGGGGCGGTTGTGGATGTCTCATTCGAAGATGGCAACCTGCCGGCTATTTTGAACGCTCTCGAGATCGATATGAGCGAAGGCAAAAGGCTTGTTCTCGAAGTGCAGCAGCACCTCGGTGAACGCGTCGTGCGCTGCGTGGCCATGGATAGTACCGATGGTCTGGTTCGGGGCCAGGAGGTCGTCGATACCGGCAACCCGATTAGTGTACCGGTCGGTGGAGAAACACTGGGCCGGCTGTGGAATGTCATCGGTGAGACCATCGATGGTCTGGAAGCGCCGCAGGGGAAAGAACGCAAACCGATTCATCATGATCCCCCGAAATTTGATGAACTTTCCACCAGCACGGAAATTCTCGAAACAGGTATCAAGGTCATCGACCTGCTTGAGCCTTACTCCAAAGGTGGCAAAACCGGTCTGTTTGGTGGCGCAGGTGTGGGCAAAACAGTGCTGATCATGGAGTTGATTCGCAATATCGCGACTGAGCACGGTGGTTATTCGGTCTTTGGTGGTGTCGGTGAACGGACGCGTGAAGGTAACGACCTCTGGCTGGAGATGAAAGAGTCCGGTGTTCTCGAGAAGACAAGCCTGGTCTTCGGGCAGATGAACGAGCCGCCCGGTGCCCGTGCCCGGGTTGCATTGACTGCTTTGACCATGGCCGAGCATTTCCGTGATGCTGAAGGTAAAGACGTTTTGTTGTTTATCGATAATATCTTCCGTTTTACCCAGGCTGGCTCGGAAGTGTCGGCACTGCTCGGACGGATGCCCTCGGCCGTGGGCTACCAGCCGACACTGGCGACGGAAATGGGTGCACTGCAGGAACGCATCACCTCCACCAGTAAAGGATCGATCACCTCGGTGCAGGCTGTGTATGTGCCTGCTGATGACCTGACAGACCCGGCGCCGGCAACAACTTTTGCCCACCTGGATGCAACCACAGTACTCTCGAGACAAATTGCAGAGCTCGGTATCTACCCGGCTGTTGACCCTCTGGATTCCACTTCGCGTATTCTCGATCCGCAGATCGTGGGAGAGGAGCATTATCGCGTCGCTCGTGAAGTGCAGCAGATTCTGCAGAAGTACAAAGATTTGCAGGACATCATCGCCATCCTCGGTATGGAGGAACTCTCGGATGAAGATAAGCTGGTAGTATCGCGGGCGCGCAAAATTCAGCGTTTCCTGTCGCAGCCTTTCTTCGTGGCCGAGCAGTTTACCGGCTCCCCCGGCCGCTATGTGCCCCTTGAAGAGTCCATCCGTGGCTTCAAAGGTATCGTGGAAGGTGAATATGATGACTTACCAGAGCAGGCTTTTTATATGGTCGGCACGATCGATGAAGCCATCGAACGCGCCAAAAAAATGAATGTATAAACCGACGATAACGCAGGAATAACGGAAACCATGGCTGCAAAAAAGCTGCATTTGGATGTCATCACGCCTTTTGAAAAGGTTTTCAGCGGTGAAATAGACGCGATTATGGCGCCCGGGCACGAAGGTTACTTCGGCGTTTTACCCGGGCACGCCCCGATGATGATGCAACTCAGCATCGGGGAAATGAAACTGAAGGTGGATAACAAAGATTATCTCTATGCCACCAGCGGTGGTTTTGCTGAAATTCTTCCCGACAAAATAACCATACTTGCAGAAGCTGCAGAGTCAGCAGACAAGATCGATATCGAACGCGCAACTCGCGCCAGAGAGCGTGCCGAGCAACGGCTGGCCCGCAAATCTGAGGATATCGACCTCGACCGTGCCCGCATGGCACTGGCCCGCGCCTTGAACCGGCTCAAAGTCGCTTCGAGGCGCTGAGCCGCCTCCCACCCCTCAAGCCATCTGTAAAACCAGTACATCTTACTCTCTTCACCTGGCTATCCATTTAACTCAGCAATGTTGCATTTTTTCAGCCTGAGCACAGCACGTGTCTGCACCAGAACCGTCATTCCGGTTTCCCCGCAGGGGAAGACTGAATCTCCCAGACTCAGGCCCGTGCCAGAAAAGATGAGATTCCGGCACTGCGCTGCGCCTGGCCGGAATGACAGATGACGGTATCCGGGTCTGGTTTACTGAGTTAACTGGATACCCGGACTCTCTTCAGCTTTCCCTGAAAAACTCTTTCATACGGAAAAATCTGTGTGATTCTATATAATTTTCCGGTAACCCGACGCGGTACAAATATTCTCCTTGACGCATGCTTATCTCGTTGCATTCACGTCGTGGACAGACGGGTTAATAAATCTTCATTAGTATATTTGCAATTTTCTCGTTTCATTATGCCCATGTTGCGCAATTGAAAGGACGCAATTGCTGCAAACAGTCTCGCCTTCCTGAACCTGAGTTCAGGATGTTTTTTTTCCGTGACCCGTCCAGCCTGTCTGTATAGTATGATATGCTACAGGGAAAATGCTTCGTGCCATTATCAGAGCCACAGCGTAGCACACATCTGATGCCCAAAGACGCGGTTCCCTGCGTTGCTTGTCGGGTACATCGCGCCGAAAGCTCGGGATGACAGACGTATTCAAATTTCCATCTGCACAATTCGGGTGTTGCGTTTTTTTTGGAGAATTCGCGAATTTTTCCGGATGCATGTATAGATTAAAGCTTTTCGGGCACATCGACGATTGACTAATGGTATCTCAGGTTACGAGGTGGAGCACCCGGGTTTAGCAGATAACTTCTGAAGCGAGACATTTCTTGCCGATTTCCTACCTATAATAGAGGGATTATATGCGCAGAGAACTAGGGAGAGTTCAGCGTATCCTCACGCCACTGGTAAGCAAGTTTTTTATTCTTATCTGCGTGTTGCTGAACACTCCTCATTTGCATGGACAAATCCTGACTGAACAGAACGATGTTCTCAAGGTTGGCTACGAAGAACGTTTGCGGTTTTATCTCGACCAGAAAACCAAAAACTATCTTTCGGAGATGGCGGCGCGGGAAACCGTTCTGCTGCAGATGATCCAGAATATTTTCCTCGAAGTCAAAAAGCGGGATATTGCCGGAATTCAGCGGGATGACGCGAATTTTTCAGCTTTGTACCATGATCTCGAATCCATGATTGCTGAATATTCCCGCGAGCTTGACGCTGTCCTCGATATCATCGAAGAAGTGCGTAATCTCGAAAAGGCCATGGACAGGGAGAGCCGTTATGGCATGGCAGAGCAGTTTGCCGCGATCCGCGACTCGCTCGTCATGCTGATCGACAACCGTGGCTTGCACCGATTGCTGCCTGCGACCACTCGCTACGCCGCGGATATGATTCAGGAATATAACGTTGAGATCGACTCGCTGCTGGGCTTTTATAACAAGCTGAACAAAATAGAGCGTGAAGCGAAGCGGACGAACAATGCTGAGCTGGTCAAGAAAATTGCTGAGCAGAAACGGATGATCTCCCGTTTTATCGATGATCAGAAAAATACACAGAGCGATTCCGTCGATTCGAAGCTGACAGAGACCTACATCGAAGAAGCTCAGCAAATGGTTACTTTGCTCACCGAGCTTAATGAGCTGCAGAAAAAAGCCCTTGAAAAAGACCCGGAATACATCACCGAAGTTGAGCTGGTCAAACGCAACATCATGTCCAATGTTGATGCCCGGATTCTCGAGCTTTTTGGCATGAAGACCCGGCCTGCCGGGATAACGCTCAGCGAACGCTATAAGCAGTGGCGCAGCGCAAGGCTGGCGAAGTATGAGGCCAAGTTTGCCGAGTACCTGGTGATGAAAAAAGCCCTGATCGAGCACGGTAATGATCGCCAGCGGGCACGTATGCTGGAACGCGATGTCAGCGATGCCATGCTCAACTACGCCAACCGAAAGTACGAAGTCGCTGAACGACAGTTTGATATTCTGATTCGTGACTACAGCCCGTATTTTTCCAATTTTGAGGCGGTTTATTTTTTCAAAGCAGAGTCTCAGTATGCCCGCCTGCAATATGAGCAGGCGTTCGAGAGCTATTCAGAGCTGCTGGAAAAATATCCTTCAACACAGTACAAGACGGATGCGTATTTGCGCCTGCTGACCATCGCTCAGACGCTGAACAAGCGAACGATGTTTTTCAAGCGTCTGGCTGAAGTTGAGAAGTTCATCGATGAGGTCCCGGATCAGGTAAAAAATCGAATTTACTATCTTGCCGGTTACTATAGCCTGCAACTGAAAAAGATACGCGATGCCGAGAACTATCTTTCGCGAATCAGCAGTAACTCAAAGTACTACTATCCGGGTTTGTATCTCAAGGGCATTGCTCTGGCCAATCGCAAGGCGTATCAGCTTGCGAGCAAAACCTTTCTGCAGCTGGTCAATGCCAACAATATGCCCTGGTCGCAGTCCGAGATATCGCTGATCAAAAACAACGCGTTACTACGGCTCGGTTTTATCCAGTATGAGCGCGGAAAGTATGAAGTCGCTTACGAGTACTTCAATAAAGTCAGCCGCGGAGTGGATAACCGCGATGAAGTCCTGATCGGTATGGCCTGGGCGCAAATGAAAAGTGGCGAATATGAGGATACTATCAACAATGTCCAGAATCTGTTTCAGAACTATCTTTCCAGCAACTACACGTACGAGGCCCTGGTTTTATCTGCTCACTGCAAGAGACTGCTGAACCAGCCGGAGGATGCTTTGCAGGAGCTGCGCTACGTGACCAATGCACGCGGTGTTCTCGAACTGGCAAACAAGTACAACAGCGAGCGCGCCAAGTTGCTCAAGCAGATCGATGAGCTGGAACGTATGGAAGAGCAAACTCTCGAGAATCAGGATTCACCGCTCTACCAGATCATCGCTGAAATCAAAATGCAGGCACAGCAGCGTTTGCTCAACCTCGGCCGCACAGGTGCGGTCGGCAGCACCATGCTGCAGGATTTTGACTCTGAGCGCAAGGAAATTTATCGCCAGATCAAAGAGCTGGATGATATCATTGAGACAGCCAAAAGGTACGAAAAATATGACGTCCTTGCTACGGCCTCGAAACGGCGGGAACGACTGGTCAAGGCTCTGGCTGCTTACCAGAGTGACAAAAAGCTCAAACACGTCAATTACTTTCTCGATTTCCCACTGGCAACGCGCGAGAGTGCGACAAAATATCGGGCAGAAATTGTCAAAAATATCCTGCGTGAAATGCAGGTCGAGAAACGCCGTATCGTTACGGCTCTGGAGCAGGCAGAGAAACTGCTGGAAGCAGGCAAAACCACCTCGAAGAAGATCGATTTTGTAGCGCTCAAGGAAGACCTCGACGATCTGCAGGATCGGATCGACAAATTTCAGACCTGGCTGAGTACATACGAGATCGAAGAGATCAATACGGATTTTGATCACTGGGCGGATTTCTCAGGTTTCGGATTGAGCGATATTACCATCCAGGAGCTGAAAAAGCGGGAACGAAAAATTTCTGATTATTCCGATCATATCAGTGCTATCGAGTCGCTCATGAGTGCCCGCAGGTCGGTGCTGGAGGAGCGTCTGTCACGCTTTGATAATGAGATAGACCGCATCCGGGAAAAGCTGGAAGACGAGCAGCTGAAATTGCAGAAATTGGAACACGAGAAAATTTTCAATAAATATTACTTTGATACGACTGTTTCGGAAACTGAAAAACCTCAGGGATGATCTCCGAGACGGATGAAACCGAACCGGAAAGAATGAAGGATTACGTGACCAAAAGCATCGTCGCATGTTTATTCGTGCTCGGCAGTCAGGCCTTGATGGCGCAAAACGGCGAACCCGTGCAGGACGGCATGACCATTTCACAGGTTAATGCGCTCGGTGATTCGTTGCTGCGTTCGTATAGTGTTGATGAGATACTGAGCTATAAAGCCTTTTATGAGGACGAGCGCGAGCGCCTGGAGCAGGAACGTTCGTTACTGCGGGACAAGGGCATCAGTGACCTCGAAGCATTCGTCCGCAGTCATCCTGAAAGCCATGTGCTCGATAAGGTGATTTTTCGCCTTGCAGAGTTGTATTACGATAAGGCAGAGGAAGATTATCTGCTCGCCCAGGAGCGTTACGGCGAACTGCTCGATGAGTACGATGCCGGCCGTCTTACCGAACTCCCGCAGGAGCCGAAAAAGGATTTTTCGCGCAGTCTCGCCCTTTATCGCAGTATCATCGATAATTTCCCCCAGAGCAGACTGGTGGACGATGCTCATTATAATATCGCTTTTATCACCGAAAGCCAGGGCGACATTACTGCAGCGCAGGAGCTTTATGAAACATTCCTCGAGGAGTTTCCCGACAGCCGGTACGTCCCCGAAGTCCTCATGCGCCAGGCGGAGTATTATTTCAACCCGCCGGTCAATCAGATAGAGACGGCCATCGAGATATATAATAAAGTTTTGAAGTATAAAGATACCCCGCGTTATGATGAAGCTCTCTACAGACTGGGCTGGAGTTATTATCGCATCAATGATTACCCGCGCGCAATTTCCTATTTTACTCTCCTTGCTGACGATATCACTGCTGCGAAAGAGTATGATCCGGACAACAAGATGACCAATCCCAGCCTTGCGGATGAGTCGATCGAGTATATCGGTATCAGCTTTTTGGACTATACCGGTATTGATGGTGCAGCACGCTATCTCGAGAAGATCGGTGGCCGCGAGTATGGTTTTGAAATTCTGAAGAAAATCGGCGATTCGTACATGGATGTGAAAGAGGAGTACGAACACGCGATCAGCTCGTTTAATGTCTTGCTGAAGATGTATCCTTTTCACAAGGATGCACCGATGATTCAGGCGCGCATCGCCGAAGCCTATCGCCTGCTCGATGATGATGCCAATACCTACTTTATGCGCAAGAAACTCTTCGCAAACTATCACGAAGGCACTGAATGGTGGCAGAAAGTTGAAGATAAAGAAGCGCGTGCGCGTGCAGCCCAGCTCTCCGAGCACGCATTGCGGGCCAATATCAATCTGCTGCTGGAGTCAGCCAGTGAGCAGAATAATGAGAGCCTGTACGCTCAGGCCGTCGATGACAGCCGGGAATATTTAAAAGTTTTCCAGGAAGACAGCAATGCCGCCCGCATTCACTGGAATATGGCCCTGACCCTCGATTCTCGCCTGAAAATGGCCTCGTCAGCCTTTGATGAATATATCAAGATCAGCAACCTCTACTGGAATACGCGTTTTCAGAAAGAGGCTGCCCGCAACGCCATTGCTCTGGCGCAGGATTTTGTCAACGCAGACACAGCCTCACGAGGGGATGAAACCCTGCCGCTGACAATCGGCGAGATGCGCGAACAGGCGCAGGAAGACAGCGTGCAGCTGCGCAAAAACCTCCGCCTCGAACCGCAGCCGCTTACAGAGGGGGAGAAAAAACTGGTGCAGGCGATCGATAATTATATCAAGCTGTTTCCTTTTGAAGAGGGTACAGCCGCACGTCTCAGCCAGGCAGGGTCGATTTATTATAACCGCAATGATTTCCGCAATGCGCTGAAATATTTCAAGACTCTGTTGAAGCATTTCCCCGATGATCCAAGCGCCGGCAACGCCGAAGTTTTGGTGATGGAGAGCTATTTTGGGCGTCTTGATTACAAGAGTGTCGAGATTGTGGCCAAGAGAATCCGCACGAAAACGGACAAGCCTGAATATGCGGCCAAGGCGACGAAAAGGCTGGCAGAGTCGATTTTTCTGCAAGCCGAATCTCTGGCAGACTCAGCGCAGCATTTCAAGGCTGCCGAAGAGTACCGCCGTGTGGCTCTTGAAGTTCCCGATGCAAAGTTTGCGGACCTTGCCCTGTTCAACTCCGGACTCGAATATGACAAGGCCCGGGAGTACAGCCGCGCTGTTGAGACGTATGATATCATCCTGCAGTATCACAAGGATTCAGAATATTATATCAGCGCGATGAACAACATGGCGCTGGACTATGGCGAACTGAAGGAATATAAGAACGCTGCACTCGTTTTTGAGCGCCTGGCAGAAGAAGACCCGGACTCCCTGAAAGGCGAGGCGCACCTGTATAATGCCTCTTTTTTCTATGTCAAGGCAGAAGACTGGGAAAGGGCGATCCGTGTCAACCAGAAGTTTGTCAATCGCTATCCGGACTCTGAAGACGCTGACGACCTGTATTATGATATTGCCAACTACCACCTCAAACTCGATCAGTTTGACAAGGCTAACGAGATTTACGGTAAGTATGCTGAAAAATTTCCGGATTCTCCACGAGTGGTCGAGACATATTTCCGACGAGGCCGGTATTTTGAAAAGCAGGGAGACCTTGCAGCTGCGAGGTCAGAATATGAGAAGGGGATTGCCAAAAGCGATCAGTTCCGCAAGGAACAAAAGGATGCCAATGATTACTTCGCTGCCGAAGCCCTGTTTCGTCTCACCGAGCTGAAATTGAAGGAATTCGAACAGATCGAGTTCCGCCTTCCAAAAGACAGACTGGTTGCTTCTAAAAAGCGCAAGCGCGATTTGCTGCTCGATATCGTGGATAGTTATACGCGAGTGGCTGCGTATGGCACCATACGGCTCTACGAATCGACGTGGAAAATCGGTTATGCGTATGAAGATTTTGCTGAAACCTGGGCAGAGCAGGACATCGTTGCAGCGGACGAAGCGCGCCGCATCGTCGCGCAGAAGGAGATCAACCAGGCTGCGGCTGATCTGTACGAGCGAGCGGTTGAGGCCTACAAGAACAGCCTCGATGTGCTGACGCGCATATCCCGCCAGTATGCGGAATCTTTTCTGCAGAAACCAGAGCCGCACGACAGCACATCTGCTCCCGGGCAGGGGCAGAAAATCACGGTTGCAGACACTACTTTGCAGGTTGCCGAGCGCTGGATCGAGCGGTCCAAAGTGAAAATTTCCGAGAATATCTATGATATAGCCGAGATAAATTTTGCTTCGGTCAAAAAACTGCTCAGCGCGCCCGTGCCCGAAGGAATGGACAAAATCACCGAGCTCGAGTACCGCAACCAGCTCATCGGTAAGTTTATCCGCCCGATGATCGCTGAAATTGTTCAAGCGCATATTCGCAATATCACCGAGTCGGAGCAGCTCGGGCTACAGAACAAGTGGGTCGATTTTTCCAAAAACAAAGTCGTGGCCACCAGTGCGCTTATACCCAACGAGTACGCCAGGCTGGCATGGGAGTCACTGCAGAGCTTTGCAGCCAAGTATGCGGATTTTGTCAGCACACTTCCGGATGATGACGTCGTTGCTCTCAGTCTTGCTGACGAGATGGCAAATTTTATCGATTTCGGCAACGCATTCGGCAAGGCAACGGTTACGGCTTACGAACAGACGATCAAACGTGCTTTGAAGCAGAATATCGCCAACTATGAGCTGCTCAAAGTAGAAGATGGCTTTCTCGAATTCGTTTACAATTTCGCCATGTATGCAGACTCCCTCGGTTCTGTTGCAGCAGAGCAGAAGAGGGCGTATGAGTCGTTGTTCAAAACAACGGAAGACCCGCGCTATGAAGATGGTCTGTTTTCGCTGGAGGATAATTATTTCAGCCTGAGCGACATCACCCGTGAGATACTCGGAACCGGGTATGAGGTGGCGAGAAGTCTCGATCTCCAGAATCAGTACACGGAGAAAATCGTCCTCGCGATCGTGCGCAGCGATCCGGAACAATATGCCGGCATACTCGATCTTGAAGTTTCCTCCCACCATGTCGGTACGGATACGAGCTGGTTGGCCTCACCCGTTGCTCAGCAGGGCTGGCAGCAGGTTGCTTATGCTGACGATAGCTGGCAGGCTGCAGCGATACTCGACAGTTCGGCTCAGTTCAGCACTTACGGAGCTTTTCGGATTTGGCTGAAGCCCGGTGTGGCTGTAACGCAGATGGATGCACCGGATTCGGTTGCTGCAGATAGTATGCACGTCGATCCGGTTGCTGACAGCGTGGCAGTGGCGGCGGTTCAGGACTCTGCCGGAGTTTCGGGAGACAGCCTTGCAGTTGTTGCTGCGGCTGCTGAGGAACAGGCAGACAGCACGGTTGCTGTTTCCGGTAACGAAACCATTTCCCGGGTTTATTTCCGCCGGATCGTAAACCTGGCCGGTCTGCCGGTGTCGGGCCAGATTCAACTTTTCGCCGATGATACCTACAGATTTTACGTCAATGGTGAACTCATCAGTGCCTCGCAGCAGCAGGAGGGGCAGCCGTCTCAGGTGCACGAGTTCTCGGATTTTCTCGTCTCAGGCCAGAATATCCTGGCTCTGGTTGTCGATGATACAGACGGAAGCGGGAAGGGCATCGATGGCGTGGTTTTCCTCAAAAACCTGCCGGGTTGGGATGAGCGCCAGAAAGAGCTGCGTGCACAACGGGAAAAGAAGAAAGAAAATCTCCTGTTTGATAAAGGAATACTCATTGAGAACTGATTGGCTGACGATATTAGCAGGAGGATGAAAATGAAAACGTGTACTCTGATTTTCGGTCTCGCGCTGGTGGCCGCGCCGGCTTCCGGGCAGAGTTCGCCCCAGCAGAACGGCAGTTCTCAGGCCCCATCTGCAAAGACGGCTGCAGATTCTCTCACAGCTCCGGCCGCTTCATCCCAGGATACTACGGGCATCAGCGGTGGCGAGCTCGTACTCGGCGAGATCAACATCGAAGCGATTATCGAAAAGCCAAACGTCGATATCATCCCCAGCCGTGTGAAGCCGAAAGTGGAGGATGTGGCTTTCATTGACCGTTCTTTTGAACACGAACTCAAGGAGATTCCGAAAAATTTTCTTTTGTACGATGAGGCGCTTGATTCACCCAAAAAGCTGGATCAGCTTTTCCAACTGTTACGCAAAAAAAAGTCGAAATAACCCAACCCGATTTATACAGACGCTTCGTGTTAAGGATTTCGGGACACTATCTGATCTCAGGCAAAACAGGATGTTCTATCACCCCGTTGCCTGATAATTTCACAGTCAAAAACAATTCTTTTATCGTTACAACACGTACAAATGGAGGTTGTGCATGAATGAGTTAATTGCAGGATTCTCACCAAGCGCGGGTGGTTTTTGGTATATGATTGCGCTCGCGATTACGGCTGCTGTTGCTGTTGCCATCGCGATTGAGCGTACGTACTACATCATCGTGAGATCAAACATCAACGCGCCGAAATTCATGGCTGCGATCCGCAAGCACGTCAAAGCGGGAGAGTACAAGGACGCCCTCGCGCTTTGTGATGCGGCGCCGACCAAAGCGCTGCCGCAGGTCGTCGCTGCCGGCCTGAGAAAGGTTGCCGAGAGCGACGATGTCGATTTTCGTTCGATTCAGAACTCTGTCGATGAGGGCACCCTCGAGGTCATTCCCAAGCTGCAGGAGCGGACAGGTTTTCTGGCTATGATCGCCAACGTCTCCACGTTGATCGGGCTTATGGGAACGATTTGGGGTCTGATTCTGGCGTTCAAATCGGTTTCGGCTCCCGGAATCGATGCGGCGGAAAAGGCCAGGATGCTGGCTGCAGGTATCAGTACTGCTATGAATACCACGCTCATGGGACTGATGATTGCGATCCCTTCCATCCTGGTGTACACATATCTTCACAATAAGACTATCAAAATTATCGATGAAATCGATGAACATACGGTGAAACTGATCAACCTGATCACCGGGAACCAGTAACGAAAGATCGTTGAGGAACCATGGCATACAGACCATCTTTCCGCAGAACTCACGAAGAGGGCGAGGCCGAGCCAAACCTGACACCGATCATGAACCTCATGGTTGTATTGATTCCTCTGCTGCTGACCTCAGCAGAGTACATCAAAATCGGTGTCATCGAGCTCAATCTGCCCCCGGCGGCCGGGCCGGCACAGGTGGAACAGCAGCGCCCGCAGGAGAAAACCAGAACTCTGGATTTGACGGTGTCCATCACCGATAAGGGGTTCTATATCTCCAGTGCTATCGCTGTTCTTCGCCCCGGTGACGGCAAAGGCCCGTCCGTGCCTTTGATGGCGGACGGCAGTTATGATTTCGAAAAACTGTCGCGCATGCTGCTCGATGTCAAGAGAAAGGCAGAAGGCAAATTCCCCGACATCGAAGCGATTACCATCCAGGCGGAGCCGGGTGTGCATTACCAGACTCTGGTCAGCACCATGGATGCGGCACGTTCGGTGAGGGTTGACGGGCAGTTGTTCGTACTCTTCCCGCAGGTCGCGTTGAGTGCCGGCATCATCTGATCCGGCCGGGAGCACTATGGGCAGAAGAACTCATCTGTCCTGGCTAAATCATGATCAAGCGGACACTGGGGCCATCCGCTCCGGCAGATATTTTCCGATAGCTTGATACCATGGTGCATAGTGTTGATTCATCGATGGAACGGGAAAATAATCCAAGCAGTATTTTTTGAAACTCAGGAGACACCATGGCTTTTATTCCGTCACGTATTAAAAAACATGACACCAACCCGGGAGAGGCCAAGCTGAATCTGAACTCGATGATGGATATGTTTACCATCATCCTGCTCTTTCTGCTCAAGACCTACTCGACCGAAGGCCAGTTGATTTCTCCATCACGATATCTCGAGTTACCCACCTCAACCATTCAGCAGCATCCGGAAGTGGGGCTCGATCTGGTTGTTTCCAAGAATTTGATTCTGGTGAATGATGAGCCCGTTGCCGATATGGAACAGGTACGTGAGAACGATCCGAAAACCATTGCAAACGGCATCATCACCCCCCTGTTCGAAAAGTTGCGGTATTACGCCACGCAGGCCAAGAAGATCGAAACAGAATATGGCGTCAAATTTTCAGGGAAGATAACCATCCAGGGTGATAAGGACCTCAACTATGCCGACCTGGTAAAAGTGATGCGAACATGCGGCGCTTCGGACTATCCCAACATGAGGCTGGTTGTCTATAGAAAAGAATAGCCGTGCCGATTTTACAATCACAGGATTTACCCATAGCGGCACAGGATCGATTATATACACAGGTGAACCCTCATGCCTTCACAGCGTGATACACAAGAGTTATCGTTTGATTCCGGGAACAAGCCCGAAGCGACCATACCTCGAGCTTTTCCAAAAGAGTTCGAACGCTCTTTGACGGAATCTCTGGACAAGAGATTTCTTTCCATTTTGCTCTTGTCTTTGTTCTTTCACGTCATCCTCATCACCTACTTTGCGATGAATCCTCCGGATACCCGGGTGACTGAAAAAGAGATCGCAGCTATTCAGGAGCGTTTTGCCAGCCTTGTATTAGAGCAGCCGGAGAAGGAAGAAAAGCCGATCTTCAGCCAAACTGAAGAGGCGGCGCCGAAAGATCAGCCGGAGAAAAAGCAGCCAAAGGCAAAAGCAAAGGCGAGCACGAAAAGCACGAAACCCCGTACGCGGGTGAAGAGCAGCGCCGCCGCACGTAAGAAAAGGCGCGCGCAGGCAAGCACGAGCCGAAAGCGCACACGCGAGCAGATCAAGAAGGCTGCCAGCAACCAGGGCCTGCTCGGCCTGCTCTCCAGCTCCGGCTCCTCAGCCCGTGGGGCTGAGGTCGAAGACGTGCTCAGCAAAGGCGTTCCAAATACCAATCTCGATGATGCACTTGCCGGTGTTTCCGGGCTGAAACGCGCTGATGCCGGCTCCAAAATCGGCCGCGGCAAGGTGCGCGGCTCGCGCTCAACCAGTGGCAACGGCATCGATGACCTGGTCGAAGGCCTGGATAAATCCGAAGCTTCCGGAGTCTCCCGATCAGGCGATCTCGAGGTCTCCGCAGCGACTCCGCTCATCGAGAATGCTGAGGAAGCTGCAACCGGAGCTCGCGACTTTAATGCCGTCTCCCAGGTCGTCTCCTCGCACAATCAGGCAATCCAGTACTGTTATAACCGGGCCCTCAAGCGTAATCCCCGGTTGCGCGGCAAAATCGTCGTGCGCTTTACCATCAACCCGCAGGGAGCGGTTAAGCATGTCGAAATCGTTTCATCGACTCTGAAAAACCGTCAGGTTGAACGCTGCGTTTTGAGCCGGATCAAACGCTGGAACGACTTCGGCGCCATCGATCCTTCCAAAGGGGATACCACCATCAGACAGGTTTATACCTTCGGGTATTGAGTTTTTTACTGTTCACGAGCGGGCCGGTCGCAGAGTTTTGCGGCCGGCTTTTTTCGTTTGCAGGGAGTTCGGCGGGAAACAGCTCACACGCTATCTGCGCTGTCAAAAAGACTGGGGCGTTGTTGTTTGATGTGCAGGGTGTAGATATCCATTAGGTCTGCAAGAAAACCAAAAGCGCGCGATCTCAGCCCGGGTGTCCTGCCCAGCAGTACAAGCTCACCCACAGAATCGGTTTTCAGCGCCAGCCCATACTGGTAGTCCGCCAGCGAAAAAAACGCATCGTCTTGCGCCAGGGTTTGCAGGCGAACCGATGCCGTGATGCGCTCACCGTCATATTCGATGCTGGCGATCTGAGCTGGCCTGTCGCCCTGTTTGTTTGCCCGCGCGACGATCTCTGCCGCATGCAGGTTCCAGTCGTCACGGCGGATAGCGGCGATATCGATACTGCCATCCATGAGGGCCGTGGCCAGAATGCGTACTTTCAGGGCTGCGTCCCAGCCGTTGAGGTCAAAGTCGGGGTTTTGTTCACACAGGCCTGCCGCCCGCGCTTCAGCCACGGCGTTGATCTGCACGATTCCCTGCGCCATGCGTTGCAGGACGTAGTTGCTGGTGCTGTTGAGAATGCCGCGGATTCGGTGAATACGCTCGCCCTGAAGGCAGTAGCGTCTGAGGTTGAAAACCGGCAGACCATCGAGCAGGCAGCTTTCGAAACGCAGCAGCCGGTGCTTGCGTTCGGCTGCCTGGTGTAATTCGGGGAGATGGAAAGCGAGGGCTGCTCTGTTATTGGTGATGACGTGACGGCCGGAGTGGAGCGCTTCCAGCAGGAATGCTGCTGTTTCATTGCCGTGGTCGGATTCGTCTGAATCGATATCGAGAAAAATATCGGATGGGATTTTTTTGAGAAAGCCGATGGTGCCACCGTTGATGCGCTTGTGCACAGGAGCGTCGCGGAGCAGCTCCTCAGGGCTGAAAACACGTCCCTTCTGCCACTGGCATCCGTGCTCCTGCGTCAAAACACCTGAGATGGCTGGCGTGAATGGCAGGCTGCCTGCTTTTGTGTTCAGCAGTTCGAGAACGGCGTTGACTGTCGCGTGCGAGCCTGCCAGCGAAAGGGTGAGGAGTGGGCGGTAATAGTTCATGGCATACCGCGATTCCGGTTCATTTCATGTTGATGAACTGCAGCGGCGTGTCCAGATCTGCCTGCCTGAGCATGGCGATGACCGCTTGCAGGTCGTCGATTTTTTTACCAGTCACGCGCACCTGGTTGTCCTGGATGGCTGGTTGCACCTTCAGGCGCATGTCCTTGATCATCTTGACGATTTTTTTCGCTTCGTCTTTTTCGATCCCTTCTTTGATGCTGACCGTTATGCGTACATGACCCTTGGAGGTCGCTTCCGGTTTGCCGAATTTCAGCGCTTTGACGTCGATTTTGCGTTTTGAAAAGTTTACCGCCAGCATCTCCTGCACGGCTTTCAGTTTCATGTCGTCTTCGGTCGTGATGGTGATAACGCCGTCTTTGCGGTTCAGCTCGATCGAGGTTTCTGAACCCCGAAAATCATAGCGCGTGGCGATGGTTTTTCTGGTATTGTTGACTGCGTTATCAACCTCCTGCATATCTACGCGGCTGACGATGTCAAATGAAGGCATGTTTCCTCCTGAAATAAACGAAAGTTCCGGGTATTGTAGTGGGGAAGCGGGTCAAAGGGGAAATTTTAACCACCCTGATTTTTCACAAATTAACACAACCGAAGGGTATGCGGCAGCGCGTTTCGTCAGGGCCGGAAAGACGGGAAACGGTATCCGGGGGATAGTCCCGATCAGATAAGTTAGCTGGATACCCCGCAGCGTGTTCTGGTAACGCTTTGATAATTCACCGCTTGCCTTGCTGAAAGCAAGTTTGTGAATGTATCGATTTATACAGAGAAAAACAAGAGATGCGAAGAAAACTTATTGGCTCTC
>WFTM01000136.1 GCA_015485525.1 Candidatus Zhuqueibacterota bacterium
CACCACCGCAGTGACAGCATGCAGCACAGCGGTGAGTGGGCTGTTTTTTTTCTTCATGTCCGGGTTATGCGACATCATGATCACAGAGAATCAGCCGCATCTACGCGGGCAGCGAGGAGACCAGCGGCTTGTAGCAACGCCGCTCGCTGGTACAGTCCTCCGTGCTGACCGGAGAATCATCCGGCCCGACGGCATCGAGGGTCACGAGGCAGAAATAGCAGTTATAAGGATGGTGCACATCCATATAATGCTCGCTCTGCATATCAGGCACATAGTTGGCTTTGGTGCGCAGATTCTGGCAGATCACCTGGTCGGGATGGTCAGGATTTTTGATCAAAGGCATGGTTTTCCTCATCTTTTCTGGTTCATCCCTGCGCCGCGAGCTGGTGCAGCGTGCGCGCGACGAGATTACGGGTCAGGGTGATTTTGTAGCGATTCTGGCTCAACGGCTGTGCTTCGGAAACCGCGGCCTCTGCGGCACGACGGATGGTCTCATCGCTCAGTTTTTTGCCACGCAGCTCATCTTCGGCAACCTGTGAGCGCCAGGGGATCGGTGCCACACCGCCGAGCACGATGCGCAGATCGCGTACGCGAGAGCCTTCCATTTCCAGCACAGCAGCCACGCTGCTGATAGCAAAATCCAGAGATTGCTTTTCGCGGAATTTTATATAAGCAGAACGCGTGCCCGGCGCAGGCTTCGGGATGCTGACCGCGGTGATGATCTCGTTCGGCTCCAGTACGTTTTCCGCGCGCAGGTTATCGATCGGCAACTCGAAGAACTCATCCATGGGGATGCTGTCCTCGCCTTGCGGCCCGAAGGTATGCACCGTGGCCTGCAGAGCTTGCAGGGCAGGAGCTGAATCAGATGGGTGCACGATAAAACTGGGCCCGCCACCGATGATGGCGTTGTACTTGTTCAGTCCCTCGGGTGCAAAACATTTGCTGCCCCCCTTTTTCAGGCACACATACTCGCGGCCGCGAAAATACCAGCACCGTGGCCGCTGGCAGAGGTTACCGCCGAGGGTACCCATGTTGCGCAGTTGCGGCGTCGCGATGGAACGCGCAGCCTGCGCCAGCACGGTGTACTCTCTCTTCAGCCCGGCATCTGCTGCAATTTCGGCAATCGTGGTCAGCGCACCGATACGTACGCCCTCACCGTGTTGGATGCCTTTCAGTCCGGCAATCCCTTTGAGATTGATCACCTTTTCCGGTTTGACGATACGCTCCTTGAGCATATCGAGCAAGTCCGTACCGCCTGCCAGCACCATGGTTCGCTCGCGCTTGCGGCTCAGCAGTCCGGGCAACGCATCGAGGCTATCCGGAGCAAAATATTCGAAGTTTTCCATGTCAGTCCTCCTTCCGTGTCACGGGCTGGGCATAAAGCGCATCCAGCACCCGGTCCGGCGTCATCGGCAGGGAGCGCAGGCGCACGCCGATGGCATTATATACCGCATTGGCGATCGCTGCCGAGGTCGGAATGGTCGGCGGCTCTCCGATGCCGATGACACCGCGTTCCGGCTCATCGAACAGCACAACCTCGATCTCAGGCACTTCCAGTGCACCGGCGATCTTGTAATTTTCAAAATCTGCATTGATCATCGTACCAGTGATCGGGTCCATCAGCCGGTTTTCATAGAGCGCATAGCTGACACCCTGGATGACAGCGCCATTGACCTGGCTTTCCGTAGTCAGGCGATCGAGCACGAGGCCACAGTCCGCCACGGCAACGACTTTCTCCACACGGATGGCGCCGGTCTCGGTATCGACAGCCACCTCAGCGAACTGGCAACCGGCGACGCCAGCGGAAGATAATCCTTCCACCCATTCACCATGTACAGTGATCGGCTGCGTTTCCAGCAACTGGCAGATTTCCTGCCAGCTCATACTCTTCTTGCGGCTTTTGTCCATGTACACACGGCCATTTTCGAAAATGATATCTTCCGGGCTGGCGCCGAAAAAACCCGAGGCTATTTCAGCCAGTTTTGCTTTGGCTTTTTCCGAGGTGTTTTTGATCGCCGGTGCTACCGAGGGCGCGGTTGTACTGCCTCCGGAACCACCGGAATAGGGGAAGTCGCTCTGGCCGATGAGCGGCCGGATCATCTCCAGCCCGATGCCCAGCTCTTCCGCAGCGATCGCAGCGACGATCGTGCGTGTGCCGGTTCCGATATCCTGCGTGCCGCAGCGAACTTCCACCTTCCCATCCGGGAAAACAGTCATGGTCGCCCTGGTGCCGCGGCCACCCGGCCACCAGATGCTGGCCCCAAGCCCGAGGCCGCGTTTGACAGGCCCGCTGTCACTGCCCGGAGTTTTGCGCCGGCGCTGCCAGCCGATCTTTTCTGCACCAATTTTCCACTCCTTGCGGCGTGTGGCATTGGTCTCATTTTTCAGGCGAAGATCGAGAGGGTCCATGTTCAGCTTTTCCGCCACTTCATCGAGCAGTTGCTCCATGGCGAAAGAAGCCTGTGGGCATCCCGGCGCACGAAACGCGCGGGCTGCTCCGGCGTTGGTGTACACATCGTGATGCTCGGCATAAACGTTGGGGATTTCATAAATAAACGGCTGGCGCACACGTGCTCCCCGGCCGATGCCTGCCGTCCCCCACGTCGTGCCGCTGAATGCAACCAGGCTGCCGTCCTTTTTAGCACCGAGCTTGAGTTTCTGCAGACTGTCGGGACGGTTACCCGCACTGAGAAAATCCTGCTTGCGCGTCAGCATCAGTTGCACCGGTCGGCCGGCTTTTTTGGCCAGCCTGGCAGCGTGTGCGGTATAAAACCCCGGTTGCAGCTTGCTGCCGAATCCACCGCCCATGTGTTCGCAGATCACGTGCACCTGCGCCGGCGAAATACCGAGGTTTTTTGCCAGGCCCTCGCGTACGCTGTGAACGCCCTGGGTCGAATCGTACACATACAGGTCTTCCCCCTTCCATTCCACCATACTGCCATGGGTTTCCAGGCAGGAATGGGTCTGCACCTGTGTGCGAAATGTCGCATCGACGACCACATCAGCCGCTGCGAATCCGGCATCGACATCGCCCTTCTGAGTGGGCCGCCGGGCAGCTACGATATTTTCGCGGTCAGAGAAAACCCGCGGGGCGCCCTCCTGCATGGCTGAATCCAGATCAGCCGCAAAGGGCAGCTTCTCGTATTTGACACGGATGAGATCAACAGCATCAGCAGCGATTTCCGGCGTATCCGCAGCCACGGCCGCGACCGGCTGGCCGGCATAGCGCACTGCTTTGCCTTCGAGCAGATTGGTCAGGATAACATGCACTCCGGCCAGTTTCGCTGCCCGGGATACGTCGATATCCACGACCTTTGCCGCAGGGTAAGGTGAAGTCAGCAAGCGGCCGTACAGCATGCCTGCCGGACGGACGTCGCTGGTATATTGTGCCCTGCCGGTCACTTTATCCATACCATCGAGGCGCGGATAAGCCGTGCTCAGGATGGACATATCTTTGAGAGATTTCCATTTTGCCATCGTCATCTCCTATGCTTTTTTCGCGGCAGCCGCGATCGCTTCAAATACTTTGGGATAGGTGCCGCACCGGCACAGATTTCCGGACACACCCTGCCTGATCTCATCTG
>WFTM01000137.1 GCA_015485525.1 Candidatus Zhuqueibacterota bacterium
CTCAAAAGACCTGCGAGTCCGTTAAAGATAAATACGCATTCTTTGCAATGCAACATGAATTGTACTGATTCAACGATTTTGAACTCTTGATTCGATAAAATAACGGGTTAGAGGAGCAGTTTATCATACCAGAGGCCTGTGCCATCTCTGGGTATCCACTTCACTCAGCACGGTTGCATCCTTTCAACCAGACCTCCTGACAACAGCACATGCCTGTACCAGAGCTGTCATTCCGGTTTCCGCGCAGCGGAAGACAGGAATCTCATCTTTTCCGGTACGTGCGCGGAATTGGAAGATTCCGGAACGGCGCTGCGCTCAGACGAAAAGAGCGCACGCGGCGCGACGCCATTTCATGATGAATTCCGGATAAAATAAGGGAAATGGAACATTTTTTAGGCGTTACCTCGATTTTCAGGTTGAAAGCGCCGGGCAAATGGTTATATTATCATCTTTGTTTTTATGATGCAATCCACAAGCCCAAACAATACATGAATTCAGGTAAGACAGATGAGTCAGGAATCACAGAGTCCGGATACGGCACCGGAAGATTTAAATGCCGTGATGCAGGCCCGGCGGGAAAAGCTGCAGCGCCTGCGCGAAGCCAACGTCGATCCTTATCCCCACTCCTTTACCAGAAAGCAGCTGGCTGCGGATATTCTATCCGACTTTGATGCCTATGAGGGCAAAGAAGTCGCAGTTGCCGGCAGGCTGATGTCCCTGCGCAGAATGGGCAAAGCCTCCTTTGCCCACCTCGAAGACAGCAGCGGACGCATTCAGCTCTACATCCGCCGCGACACGGTCGGTGAGCAAAACTATGAGATATTCAAACTCGTGGATATCGGCGACATCGTCGGCGTCACGGGATCGGTTCTCAAAACCCGGACCGGTGAAATCACCATCGAGGTCAGTGAGTTCCGGATCTTATCCAAAACTCTGCGGCCTTTACCCGTGGTCAAAGAAAAAGTTGAGGGCGACAAACGCCTCGTTTTCGATGCCTTTGCTGATAAGGAGCAACGCTATCGCCAGCGCTATGTCGATCTGATCGTCAACCGCGAGGTGCGCGAGGTGTTCGTCAAACGCAGCAAGATCATCGGCAGCATGCGGAACTACCTGCTCAGCCGCGGTTATCTCGAGGTGGAAACCCCTATTTTGCAGCCACTGTATGGCGGAGCAACAGCACGCCCCTTCACAACGCACCACAATACCCTGGATATGACGCTCTATCTGCGCATCGCCAATGAGTTGTATTTGAAACGGCTGATCGTCGGGGGATACGATGGCGTCTTCGAATTTGCCAAGGATTTCCGCAACGAGGGCATGGATCGTTTCCACAACCCGGAATTCACCATGATGGAGCTGTATGTGGCTTATGAGGACTACCACTTCATGATGGACCTGGTCGAGGACATGTTCTGTACGATCGCGAAGGCAGTGAATGGCTCGTACCAGCTCACTTTCCAGGGCAAAGAAATCGATCTGACCCCGCCATGGCCACGCATCCCCTTACTCGAAGCGATCGAAAAAGAGACAGGCTTTGACCTCTATGAAAAACCAGTGGAAGAGCTGCGCAAAATCGCTGATGAGCTGCACATCTCGTGGGATAAATCATGGGGCCAGGGCAAGTTCATCGACGAAATTTTCAGTGAAAAGGTGGAACCGAAACTGATCCAGCCGGTTTTTATCACCGATCATCCGCTTTCGCTCTCGCCGTTGGCTAAAAAACACCGCGACAAGCCCGGCCTGGTGGAACGCTTTGAGCCTTTTATCGCCGGAAAAGAGATGGGCAATGCCTTTACCGAACTCAACGACCCCATCGACCAGCGCGAACGTTTCATGGCGCAGGTAGCGCTGCGTGAAATGGGCGACGATGAGGCCCAGCCTCTGGATGAAGACTTTCTGCGTGCCCTCGAGTATGGTATGCCGCCGACAACCGGCCTCGGAGTCGGCATCGACAGGCTGGTGATGTTGTTCACCGATCAGGCATCAATCCGCGATGTGCTGTTTTTCCCGCAGATGCGGCCGGAGCAGTATCGCGATTGACCTGATTTTTCACACATGAACGCTGAACGCATGTAAAGCCGGAAGCTCCGTTGCCCGAACACAAGTAGGCTCCAAAACCCTGAATCCATTCACATCGTTAACGACAAACCAAACTTCGTCACCAGACCAACCACAGAAAATCTGCATTATGGCATATGAACTCTTTATCGCGAAGCGCTACCTGAGGTCGAAACGCAAGACCGGATTTATCAGCCTGATCACCTACATCTCCATCTTCGGCGTCATGCTCGGTGTGGCTGCGCTGATCATCACCCTGGGCGTAGCCAATGGATTTGAGGAGGAAGTTCGCTCACGAATTATCGGCTTTGACGCGCACATTCGCCTGCGCACTTTCCACGATCGGGGTATAAATAATGTAGAAAAGATCATGGCGCAGGTCGATTCCCTGCCCCATGTCATTGCCACGGCGCCCAGTGTGTCAGAAAAAGGCCTGATCATCTCCTCGAGCGGCGGCAAGACATATAAGGAAGGCGTTTTCGTCAAAGGCATCGACCCGGATAGAGAAGCCAGGGTGACGAATCTGATCGACAACATCACCTGGGGGACGCTTAATCTCGACACCGTCAGGGTAGAAAAAGGCCGGCCCTACCCGGGAATTGTGCTCGGGCGCTGGCTGGGTGACAGGCTGAACGTCGTGCTCGGCGATCGCGTCACCATCCTCAGCGCCTCTGGTGTCGAGGCTGGCCCATCCGGAACCATGCACCGATTTCGCACCTACCGCGTGGCTGGTTTTTTCGAGACCGGGCTGTACGAATACGATGACAACTTTGCTTTTGTCTCCATCCGCGAGGGGCAGCGTCTGGCAGAGCTGCCACGCGACCGGGTTTCCTGGATCCAGGTCAAGCTCGACGACATGAACAACGCTGACATCGTGCGCAAGCTGATGGAAGACCGTGTCGATGGGTTTCCCTATCCCCTGCGGGCGATCACCTGGTTCGAGATGAACAAAAATCTCTTTTCCTGGATGAAGTTCGAAAAGTGGCTCATTTTCATCGCTCTCTCGCTGATCATCATCGTAGCGGTGTTCAATATCGTCAGCACGCTGATCATGGTAGTTCTGGAAAAACGCAAGGAGATCGGCATTCTGAAAAGCATGGGCAGCACGTCCCGCAGCATCATGAAAATTTTTGTCTTCGAAGGGCTGGTTGCCGGAGTTATCGGTACGGTGTTGGGACTGATTCTGGGTTATGGCACCTGCCTGATTCAGATCAAATGGAAAATTCTCTCCCTGCCGGGAGATGTTTACATTATCGATGCACTACCTGTTAAATTACAGACGCTTGACGGCGTCCTCGTTGTCGTCGCGGCGATCGTACTGAGTTTGCTCGCCACGATTTATCCGGCCTGGCAGGCATCAAAACTCGATCCTGTCGATGCCATCAGATATGAATAAACAAAGTGGATATGCAACCGATATTATTTACATCCGGGCTGACCCGGAACTATGAGACCGGCACAGGCGGGTCGTTAAAAGTACTCAAAGGCATTGATCTCGTTGTCCGTCGAGGTGAGGTAGTTGCCATCATCGGGCCTTCGGGAGTCGGAAAAAGTACACTGCTGCACATCATCGGGGCACTGGACAGGCCCACGGCAGGAACCGTGGAGATTGACGGGCAACCGATTTTTGAGGGTGATGAGCACCAACTGGCTCGCTACCGCAATACAGAAGTCGGTTTCATTTTTCAATTCCACCACCTGCTGCAGGAATTCACCGCCCTGGAAAATGTAATGATGCCGGCTCTGATTGCCGGCGTAAAGCGGTCTGAAGCGCGCAAACGGGCAGCATCACTTTTGCGTGCTGTCAAGCTGGAGAGCAGAGCCGGGCACCGGCCCGGGGAACTTTCAGGCGGGGAGCAACAACGTGTTGCTGTTGCCCGGGCACTGATGAACGAGCCCAAGCTGTTGCTCGCAGACGAGCCTTCGGGTAACCTGGACCGGGCGTCGGCGGAAGAATTACACCGCCTGCTGTGGAATTTAAGCCGCAAGGCCGGGCAGACGATCATCGTGGTAACGCATAATATGCAGCTCGCACAGTTGGCAGACAGGATCATACGCCTTGAAGACGGAAAAATAGTCGAGGACAAACAGAATGAAAAGTGAGTCGGTGTGTCAGGCTTGCGGGATCAATCCGGCAGCGGTTTTTATCAACACCAGCGATGCCGGCGAAAAGATGCAGCTCTGCGTTTCCTGTGCGCAAAAGAAACAGGAAGAAAGTACCATGGGGCTTCAGGAGTTTTTTGAAAAAGCATCGATGACCATACTCGGCCCGGAAGCAAAACAGAAGCCGGCAGAAGAGTCAGAACCCAAGGCCTGCACGCAGTGCCGACTCACCCTGCAGGATTTTGAAAAATTAGGGCTTATCGGCTGCCCGACCTGCTACAAGGTATTCGAACAGGAGCTCTCAGACCTTCTGAAACGCATTCACGGCAGTTTTAAACACATCGGCTCCCGCCCACGGCCACGCAGGGTCTTTGCCAGCACACCGGATATCGCAGCTTTGCGAGCAGAGCTGCACCAGGCGATCGAACAGGAAAACTTCGAACGTGCTGCCGAATTCCGTGACTTGATTCGTGATCTTGAAAGGGAACAGCATCGCAGCGAGGACAGCAACAGAGTGATCACATGAAACGAACCATAAAAAAAAATCCGGCAGAAACCGAACCAGCCCGGCAGCCAGCACTGCACGTCGATACAGTGATTCACCAGACTCCCTTCTGGGCAAGCCACACCGGTGATCAGGATGATATTATCCTCTCCACCCGCATCCGCCTGGCGCGTAATCTTGCCGGCATCCCCTTCCCGACCATTGCCCGCCGCGAGGAACTCGACACGGTCGTCGAGCGTATTGGCAATGCATGCAAAAGCATACGCATGCTGCAACCGGCTCTGACGGTCGATATTCGCCAGTGCAACACCCTGATCAGCAAAGCCCTCGTCGAACGGCGGCTGATCAGCCCGGTTTTCGCCGATTCATCGTCCGCCGGTATTGCCGTCATCGATGAATCCGAACAGCTCAGCATCATGGTCAACGAGGAAGACCATCTGCGTTTGCAGAGTATCCAGCCCGGGCTGAGCCTGCAGGAAGCCTGGCGCCAGATATCGCGTTTGGACGACGAGCTGAGCGAGCAGGTAGAATATGCTTTTTCCGACAAGTTCGGCTATCTGACCGCCTGCCCGACCAATACCGGTACGGGAATGCGCGCATCGATCCTGATCCATTTACCGGCGCTTTCCATCCTCGAACAGGTTGACCAGGCGATCAAGGAGCTGGCACCGTCAGAGCTCGCCATCCGCGGATTCTACGGTGAGGGTACGGATATCATCGGCAACATCTATCAGGTATCCAACCAGTTGACACTGGGCCGGACAGAAGCTGCGATCATCAGCCGTCTCGAAGTGATCGCCTATAAATTTCTCGATCTCGAACGCAATGCGCGCGACAAACTTCTGCACATCCACCGCGTCCGCCTCGAGGATGAGGTCTTTCGTGCACTGGGAATTCTGCAGGCTGCGCGAGTGTTGAGTTCTGCAGAGCTGATGAAGCACCTCTCCATGGTAAGACTGGGCAATGAGCTCAACCTGATCCAGGAGATCGATCACAGGATTTTGAACGAATTGATGATTTTTACGCAGCCGGCTCACCTGCAGTTGCTGCATGAAAACATCACTGATCCCGAAAGCCGTGATGTATTGCGCGCCCGGCTTGTGCGGGAGAAATTGGCGGGTTAGCCAAACTGCCACTTTACTTTTTGTGGAAATTATGGTACATTCCGAACAGCAAACGGGTAGGAAGACAGGATACCTGATTTACCCGATTTATTCATACATCAGCGCTGCGCGCAGGGATAGTCGGGATAACTGAAAAATTTTGCTCAACGAAGTGCCTTTACTTAACTGACTGACAGGTTTACAGCTAAGTTGAATTCTTGCAAAATTTCTGAATTTTCAGGTTAAACACGGAGCGCTTAAATGAAAAATAATTTTTCCAGCCGGGTCCAAATGGTCATTCAGTTTTCGCGTGAGGAAGCGCTGCGACTGGGGCATGATTATATTGGCACAGAACACCTGTTGCTCGGCTTGATCCGTGAGGGAGAAGGAATTGCAGTCGAAATACTGAAAAACCTCGGCACCGACCTCGATGACATCAAGCGTGCCATCGAGGACAACGTCAAATCCACTGGTGAGACGATGACCATCGGCAACATCCCTTTTACGAAAAGGGCTGAGAGAATTCTCAAGATGGCCTATGTCGAGGCAGAAAAATACAAGTCAGATATCATCGGCACGGAGCACCTGCTGCTGGCCCTGGTCAAAGAAAAAGACGGCGTCGCGGCCCAAGTTCTGATGAACTTTGAAATAACCTACGATTCGGTACGCGAAGAGCTTGAAAACATCCTTCGCGGCACGCCATCCTCAAAGGAAGAAATGCAACAACGATCAAAAACACCGGCGCTGGACCATTTCGGCCGGGATCTGACGGAGCTTGCCCGAAAGGGTTCACTGGATCCGGTGATTGGTCGCGATATGGAGATCGAACGCGTGGCGCAGATTCTCAGCCGGCGCAAGAAGAACAACCCGGTGCTCATCGGCGAGCCCGGCGTGGGCAAAACCGCCATTGCTGAGGGCCTTGCTCTGAGAATCATCGAACGCAAAGTCCCCCGCATTCTGCACAACAAGCGCGTGGTTACTCTCGACCTCGGGGCCATCGTTGCCGGCACCAAATATCGTGGCCAGTTCGAAGAGCGCATGAAAGCGATCATGAACGAACTGTCGCGCGCCAAGGATGTCATCCTGTTCATAGACGAGCTGCACACCATCGTCGGCGCTGGTGGTGCCAGCGGTTCCCTCGATGCCTCGAACATGTTCAAGCCGGCTCTTTCCCGCGGCGAACTGCAGTGCATCGGAGCCACCACCCTGGATGAATATCGCCAGTACATCGAAAAAGACGGCGCTCTCGAACGCCGCTTCCAGAAAATCATGGTCGATCCTCCCTCCCCCGAAGAGGCGATCGAGATTCTCAACGGCCTGAAGGATCGCTACGAGCAACACCATCATGTCAAATACACCGATGAAGCGATCATCGCCTCGGTGAAACTTTCCGAACGCTACATCAGCGACCGCTATCTGCCGGACAAGGCAATCGACGTACTCGACGAGGCAGGAGCGCGCGTGCATCTGGCCAATATCGTCGTGCCCAAGGAGATCACACAACTCGAGGAAGAAATCAAGGAAGTCCGCAAAGAAAAAGATCGCGTCATCAAAGACCAGGAGTTCGAACAGGCGGCGGTTCTGCGCGATAAGGAAAAGCGGCTGAACCGCAAACTGGAAGCTGCCAAACGCAAGTGGCGCGAACAGGAAGACCAGATTTTCTCCACGGTTTCCGAAGATGACATCGCTGACGTTGTGGCCATGATGACCGGCATTCCGGTCCGGCGTGTCGCACAGTCGGAGACGGAAAAAATCCTCAAAATTGAAGACGTGCTGAAAAAACGCATCGTCGGTCAGGATAACGTCATCAAGCTGCTCTCCAAAGCTATCCGGCGCACACGGGCCGGTTTGAAAGACCCCAACCGTCCTATCGGTTCGTTCATCTTTCTCGGGCCGACGGGTGTGGGCAAAACGCAACTGGCCAAGGAGCTTGCAAAATATCTCTTTGAAAAAGATGACGCCCTGATCCGTCTGGATATGTCCGAGTATATGGAAAAGTTCTCCGTATCGCGGCTGACAGGCGCACCGCCCGGATACGTTGGCTATGAAGAAGGCGGCCAGCTGACGGAAAAAGTCCGCCGGCACCCCTACTCAGTCGTACTGTTCGACGAAATCGAGAAAGCGCATCCGGATGTTTTCAACATCCTGCTGCAAATCCTTGACGACGGCCAGCTCACTGATGGCCTTGGCAGAAAGGTAGATTTTAAAAATACCATCCTGATCATGACCTCCAATGCCGGAGCCAGGGAAATCAAGAAGTCCGGCGGCTTTGGTTTTTCCAGCGATCCCGAATCGATCGATTTTGATAAGATGAAGGGCAAAATCCTCGATGAAGTCAAACGGCTGTTCAATCCTGAATTTATCAACCGCCTGGATGAAATTGTTATCTTCCGTTCTCTGACACGGGACAGCATGGATGCGATCGTCGATATCGTGATCCGCGAGATGCTGGACAAAGTCGCTGATCGTGAAATCGACATCACTCTGACCAAAGGCGCAAAAGAATTTCTCATCGACAAGGGTTTTGATGAAAAGTACGGTGCTCGCCCATTGAAACGAGTCATCCAAAAGTTCATCGAAGACCCCATCGCAGAGGAAATCCTCAAAGGGAAGTTCGCGGACGGCAGTGTTATCCAGGTCAAACGCAAAGGTGACGGACTCGAGTACGTCGAAGTTGAGCGACGCGAACTCAAGAAAAACAAAGAGAAAAAAGACGGTGATGCATCCGCATCATCGGCAGAAGAGGAAACCAAAGAAATCAACAACTGATTGATTTTGCGAAATAAAACAGCCCGGGTGATCACTGTGTTCAAATCCCCGGGCTTTTTTTGTTTCTTTCCCGCTGATATCATTGCCAAGAAATCAGTGGGGGCAGGAAAGCCACATATCCACGACACGGGCTCTACAAACTCTTCAGTGGCACGCACATCTCCCGGTAAATGCAGGAACCCTTCGTCGATCTCGAGGCGATCATCCCGATATGGTTATAAATTTCCGCTGCTCGCAAGAAAAACAGGATAGCTGAAAAATTGTCTGTCGATGACGCACGCTAGAACTCTGTCTTCCATGATAAACGCTGCAAACCCGAACCAAGGTCTTAAAGTGATTCCGTCTTTCGTATGCCCCGGCTTTATTCCCCGGATTTTACGCTCTCTCCATCTGCTTCCGATGACCTTCGGCTTTCTTTACGTCGCTTCCCCTCCGGCTCTTTCAGCACAACGCATGGCTCACCTGTACGCGGCTGCTACGATTTCCAGAGGATACGTCGTGGGCAGCAAGCTGAAGCCGAGCGGACTACACACCTGGGCTGGTGATACGACCTGGCAACTCATCGGACGGAAACACCCGCGCGTCAGCGGCATTGCCTTTGCAGCCGGAGGAAAGACGATTTTTCTGGCCTGCGGTAACGGCGTCATGAAATCTTCAGATGCCGGCCGGAGCTGGAAACTCACGACAGATTGGCGAATTACAGAAGCCCAGGCAATCGCCATCTCCCCGGACGACCCGAGCCGGCTTTTTCTCGCCACCGCTTTCGGGCTCTGGCGTTCGACTGACAGCGGCGAAAGCTGGCGACAAAGCGATGCCGGAATTCAAAAAAAATTCTTCAGCACGATCAAACCAGACCGCAGGACAAGCGGTCGTCTGCTTGCTGCGGGTGAGGGGGGAATCTTTTACTCCAAAGACTTTGGCCACTCCTGGCAGCCTGCGAACCTGTTAACAACAGCCGTAAACACACTGCACCAGAGCCGGTCACAGCCGGAGATATGGCTGGCCGGCACAGAGCAACATGGTGTTTTCATCTCAACAGACAACGGCGTTACCTGGATGCAGGCAGAGAGTATGCAGGCACAATCTATCTATTCCGTCAGCATCGCACCGCACGACCCGACGCTCATGGCTGCTGCAGGCTGGGATACCGGCGTTATCATCAGCCGCGATGGCGGCAGAAGCTGGCAGCAGATCGGTGCGAGCCTGCCAACCAGACACTTCTATCAGATCGCTTTTGATCCTACCCATACTAACCGTATCTGGACGGCGACAGTCGAAGAAGGCATCTATTTCAGCGATGACTTCGGCAAGAGCTGGCAGTACAGCGGATTGTACGGTGCGATCGTTTTTGATCTCTACTTTCACAGCGGGGGGAACTGATGGCACGTTCCCGTATTCATTTTTTCAACTCTGGTCATTTGCTCTGCATCTGCACCGTTTTGCTCATCTGCGCGCCCGGCTTACGCGCGCAAACTCAGAGCACAACTGACATCCAGCGCGCCTTCCACGCCCGCCGGGACAGTATCATCGATTATTATGCCAAACGCATACCGGCGCAGGACTTCAGCCGCGGTGGCTATCTCGATATCGCTGCGAAACTTTACCGCAACCGGGACATGCCCTGGGTTGAAGCCCGAATCGACAGTCTCTCCCGCGATCCCAGCGGTGATGTCTTCTGGATGTACTCCATCATCACAGCCATTTACACCGGCCAAAAGCGCCTCTCTTCCTCTGCAAAAGAAAAAATGCGCGCCCTGTGGCAGAGGTATATGCCCTACCGTGGCGACACCGAAAACCACTGGGCCATGTACTACAGCGCGCTCTATCTCATCAGTCAACTTTATCCCGAAGACCCTGCTTCGACATGGTTCACGGGCAAGAGCGCACAGGAAAACGTCCGCGAAGCACGCGACTATCTGCTGCACTGGATGGATCTGACCACGACGCGCGGGCAGGGTGAGTATGATTCTCCGGACTATTTCGGCGTTTTCATCGTGCCCATGGCTCAGCTCTACGCCTGGTCTTCCGACCCGGACATGAAAAAGCGTGCGCGCATGATGCTCGAATATCTGATCGCTGATTTTGCCGTGGAAAATCTCAACGGACTGTACACCGGTGCGCACAGCCGGACCTATCCACACACGGTTCTGGAACAATGGCGCGCGCCTTCAACTGCACTGGCCTGGCTGCTGTGGGGCAACACGCCGTTCAAACAACGCGGCGAAGCGCTGGTGCTTGCGCTCAGTGGATTCACTCCGCCGGATATTCTGCACCACATCGCCACCGCCAGACAGCAGTCTTACGTACACCGCGAACGCAAGCGCACCAGGCACCGCATGCGCTTCAGCGCGGTAAAAAATGCTCCGGTTTACAAATACACTTTTATGCGGCCCGAGTATGCTCTCGGCTCCAGCCAGGGCGGACTTCTCCAGCCTATTCAGCAACACACATGGGACCTGACCTGGGCTGTGCCCGATCCACGAGGAGTACAGAATACATTTTTCAGCATCCAGCCCCACTCATCACCGCGCGAGCTGGGGATGTACTTTGCCGAACATCTCGGCTTTATCACCGAGCTGGTGGTACGCTCCAAAAAAACTTACGACTCGCCCGACAAATGGACCGGCGGCTCACCCTACGAACAGGTTTTCCAGCATCGTGATGTCGTGATTACCCTGACTGACATCGCTCCGGGGGCAAAATTTCCACATTTTGACACGTTCTTTTCTCGGGATATCTCACGACGTGAGATCGATGCCTCAGGCTGGATTTTCGCCCGCGGCGGCGACGCGCTCATCGCTTATTATCCCCTGGCACAAGGCACGTGGATGATGGAACCGGACAGCTCCTGGCGCCTGCGCAGCCCATCCCTGAAAAACGGCGCTGTCGTGCAGGTAGCCCCGGCATCACGATTCGCGAACTGGCAGGCTTTTAAGGATTCAGTGCGGGGACTCCCTCTGCAGGCCGGCCTGAACCCTGTACCATTTGCGCGCTTCACCACGCTCGATGGAGATCACCTGGAAATGCGTTATGGTGATACGCCTAAAATAAACGGCGCGCCTGTGTCATACGCGAGCTGGCCCCTGTTCGAAAGCCCTTACATGCAGGCTTTACCCGGCTCGCGCACCCTCACACTGCGTTACGGTGCCATGGAACGTGTACTCGATTTCAACACGCTGACGATTACCGAACGGCTGCATCCCGAGCCCTGATACACGACCTCAAACTCCGGAAAAATCATGCACAGAAGACGCTTTTTGCAGACCACACTGGGCGGGTTTGCCGGCATCGCCGGACTCAATGCGCTACCGCTGCGGACACGCCGATGGCCAGCCCACGGTGGGAAACCCGTATCCCCGGAAGATACTGCGTTCTGGCAACAGGTTCGCAATCAGTTCCCTCTCACCCGCAAACGCATCTACCTCAATACAGGTGGACTCGGCCCTTCCCCCTACCCTGTCATCGACACAGTACGGCGCAAAACCGACACCCTGGAGCGCATCAGCGAGAGCGGGCACACCCACACCCTCTGGCAGGAGGTAAAATCTTCCTGTGCGCGTCTGCTCGGTTGCGCCCCCGATGAGCTGGCGTTAACCCGCAATACCACTGAGGGTATCAATATCGTTTGTCACGGCCTGCCGCTCAAGGCTGGTGATGAGGTCATCACCTCAACCCACGAGCACGTCGGCAATACCCTGGCCTGGCTGCTGCGGCAGAAAAAGGATGGCATCCGTATCCGCACTTTTGAACCATCCATGCTCTCTGCGCAGGAAAACATAC
>WFTM01000138.1 GCA_015485525.1 Candidatus Zhuqueibacterota bacterium
GACACGAAAGATGATGCTGACTGGCTGGCCGAAAAATGCGTCAATCTGCGTATTTTCCCTGATGAACAGGGCAACATGAATCGTTCGCTGCTGGACATGGGCTATGCCGCGCTGATCGTTTCGCAGTTTACTTTGTATGGCAACACGCGCAAGGGAAGGCGTCCCAGCTTTGTCGAAGCAGCCGCGCCTGAGCTTTCGGAGCCGCTGTATGAGTACTTTGTTTCCCGTGTTGCCGGCCATGGCGTCCGGACTGCGACAGGCCGTTTCGGAGCCATGATGCAGGTTGCTCTCGTCAATGACGGGCCGGTCACTCTTATGATCGAGAGCCCGTGATGGATAACCCGATTTTGCATAAACTGATGGCAGAAAGACCGCTGGTACTGGCCTCCGGCTCGCCCCGGCGCAAGGCTTTGCTGGAGATGCTGGGACTGCGTTTCACCGTGCACGTCAGCGATGTGGCGGAGGACGCTCCGGCAGGGCTCTCACCGGCGGAAACAGCGGTTTATCTCGCTGAAAAAAAAGCACACGCCTCAGCCGCTGGTTTCAGCAAAGCTACCCTCATCGCTGCCGATACTATAGTTGTGCTCGATGGAGAGATCATCGGCAAGCCAGCAGACCGCAGCGAGGCGATTGCCATGCTGCGCCGCCTGTCCGGCCGTACACATCGGGTGTACACCGGATTTTCCATCCTGAAAACCCCGGAAATGCAATGCGTTTCCGACGTGGACTGCACAGCAGTGACCTTCAATGAGATGACAGAGGCGGAAATCAAAGCGTACGTAGATACCGGCAGCCCTATGGATAAGGCCGGTGCCTATGGCATACAGGATCAAAGCGCTGTTTTTATCAACCGAATCGAAGGCTGTTTTTACAACGTCGTTGGCTTTCCTCTTGCACGTTTCTATCAGACCTGTCAGCCATTTTTTGCGGAGTAAACTGGTGAGGAATACAGACATTGGAAACTATTGAGCATACGATCGGTGCCGAGTTGCAGAAGGCTCGCCAGGAGAAAGACCTGAGCCTGGAGATGATCGCGGAGAAAACGCGCATCAGCTCCGAGTATCTGCAAAAAATAGAAGCAGGAGAATTCGATTTTTTGCCCCGGCCGTACGTGACAGCCTACATCAAACTGTTTGCGAGTCTGGTCGGGCTGCCCGGAGATGAGCTGGTCCGGCGCTGGGATGAAGCCCGCAGCAAAATGGTTGCGGAAGAGAGTAGCGCTGTCCCACCTGCACGAGCGCTGCAGGTCATGGAGCCCAATCTGACTGAGGAGAACCAGAGAACCTATATCCGCGAGATCAGCATCGGTGTCGCTCTGGTGACGATTTTGCTCGTCGTTCTGTATGTGCTGCAGGAGCAGCCGGAAGCAGAAACTGCAGCACAGGTACAGCCCGAGAAAAAGCAGGAAGAGACCATTGAAATCAAACCTATTCCTTTTGAAGATACTCCGGCTCCCGCTGCGCGCAAACAGACACAGCAAGGAACAGCAGAGACGAGAACAGTGCAACCGGAACAGCCAGCCCCGATTCTGGAAGAAAATATCCGTCTGCGCATTCAGGCTGTGGATACAGTCTGGGTTGCAGTGACGGATGCGGATGGGGAAGTTGAAGAAGCGATTTTTCGGCCCGGCGATGTTCGCACCTGGAAAGGCCCGAATTTCATCGTCAATATCGGCAATGCAGCAGGTTTGAAGCTATTTCTCGATGGAGAGGATCAGGGCAGCCTTGGCAGGAAAGGGCAGGTGCGGATTTTTGAAGTAACCCGGGAAGGTTTGAAGCCGAGACGGGCGCGCCGGCCCGTACCATCGCCCCAGACCCGCTCCAACAGCTCTCAGGTACAGTGATCGATCCAGGGAAGGATTCCGTTTAAACATCCATCGCTCTGACCAGGCCTGTGCAGGGCACGATACTCTGCATACCATCTTCTCTGAATGCGTGCACACCACACAAACTGAGAGCGACAGCTCACACACAGGCCGGAATCGCCGGCCTCCTGCTCCAAAGCAACAGCGAAAAACATCGGGATAAAACCAGTGACTCAAAAAAAGATTTATTTTATCGGCATCTGTGGGACGGCCATGGCGACATTGGCCGCGATGCTGCGCCACAAAGGTGCGGATGTGATCGGCTCGGATGAGCATGTTTATCCTCCCATGAGCACTTTCCTCGAACAGCAGGGCATCTCAATTCTGCAGGGGTTTGATGAAAAGCATCTCACTCCCCGGCCGGACCTGGTCGTGATCGGCAATGCCATGTCGCGTGGCAATCCGGAGGTCGAGTATGTTCTCGATGAGCATATTCCGTTTACCTCGCTGCCGGCGATGGTTTATGACAGCTTTATTCGCGGGAACTATTCCTGCGTGGTTACTGGAACCCACGGTAAAACGACCACGACCTCGATGCTGGCCTGGATTCTGCAATCCGCAGGCCGGGAGCCGTCTTTTCTCGTCGGCGGCCTTCCGAAGAATTTTTCAGGGAGTTTTCAGCTCGGTTCGGGCCGCCATTTTGTCATCGAGGGAGATGAGTACGACACAGCTTTTTTTGATAAAACGCCAAAGTTCTTGCATTATTTCCCGGAACTCCTCATTATTAACAATATTGAATTTGATCACGCCGATATCTACCGTGGTCTTGACGATATAAAAATCGTTTTTGAACGCCTGCTCCGGCTGGTTCCTCGCAAGGGCTACGTGATCGCCAATGCGGATGACCCGGTGGTGCGGGATGTGGCGCAAAGGAGCTATTCGCAAAATCAGTGGTTCGGCCTGACCGAACAGGCTGACTGGCGCGCTGTGGATATTGAGACCACGGCTGCTGCTGTACGGTTTGCGGTTTTACAGAAAGGGGAAAAGCAGGCAGACATCACATTGCCCCTGAGCGGAGAACACAATGTGCGCAATGCCCTCGCGGCTTTTGTCGCTGCCCGCCAGTTGGGTGTTTCTGCCCAGGCGATTGAGACAGCCCTTGCTGAATTCCGCGGTGTAGCCCGCAGGCAAACCCTTGTAGGGGAAGCCGGGGGCTGTACCATCATAGATGATTTCGCTCATCACGCCACAGCGGTGCGCGAAACCCTCAAGGGTATGCGCCAGCAGTACCGTGATCGCAGAATCTGGGCGCTTTTTGAGCCCCGGTCTGCTTCTGCAAAGCGGGTTGAATTTGAAGAGCAATACAATGAGGCATTTGACCATGCAGACTGCGTCGTCATTGCCCCGCTGCACCGGCCTGACAAGGTAGCTGCGGACAAGCGGCTCTCAGTGCAGCGTGTTATCGATGCCATTAGGGAAAGGGGTATTCAGGCAGATTCGCTCCCGGCCGGCGAGGAAATGCTCGCATTTCTTCTGCAAAACCGGCAGGATGGCGATGTTTTTGTCTTTATGAGCAACGGCGATTTCGCCGGCATGCCGGACAGACTGCTCGATGCCCTGAACAATAAATAGAGAAAGGACAGAGGGATTACTATGAGTAATGAAAAAACAACGGAATCCCGCAGACATGGTGGCCGTCAGGGTCGCGGCAGACCTTCCAACCGTGGCGGTGGGCCACGCAACCGCGGACGCCATGGACGCAATCGCGAAGATGATGAACGGATTCAGAAGATCATTCGCAATGCTCAGGATATGCTGAGCGACTCGTCTCAGGCGATTTGCCTCGAAGACCTCAATGCTTATGAACGCAAACGTATCCATCAGTACTTCGAAAACAAAGGCGACTATGAAACCAAAACCTACCGCAACGGCGAGGATTATCTGCTGTGGATTTTCCCGGTAGGCAAGCTGCGTCGTCTTGCGGAGGAAAAAGCGCAGGAAGCGCTCAATACGGGTGAGGAAGTTGATTTCCCGCCCATGAGCAACTACGAGCGCTTTATCATTCACGATACCCTGAAATCCTGGGACAGCGTCGAAACGACCTCTTTCGGTGAGGGCGATGAACGCTTTGTCCGTATCACCCCGCAGCGTTTCGGCAGGCGCCTGAAGCGCATCGCGAAAAAGCTGAAAATATTCTGAAACCTTCAGGCTGCCCCTCATTCTTGGGGTAGCCTTTTTTTCTGCATCCGGAAATTTTCAGTCGCATCGCCAATCTGACCGATGTCGCTTTTACGGTTATAGATGTGGCGTCGAAAACGAATCCAAAACCAGCTTTTTGTACAAGATGCCTCAGGCAGACTGGAAAAATCGGGATGGGTATTTTATAACTCTACAATCAAATAGTGTTACGCATCGATTGGTGCAGGGTGTCTGTATCAATCGGATGAAATAAAGAAAGGACTGAGCCATGAAAAGCAAAGCATTGGTCGAAGCACTCAACGAGCAGATCAATTATGAGTATTTTGCCTCCTATCAATATCTCGCTATGGCCGCTTATTTTGAATCCGCTGGTTTGTCTGGTTTCGCTTCCTGGATGCGAGCCCAGAGCGAGGAGGAACTGTTCCATGCGATGAAGATTTTTGATTTTATGCATGACCGCAACGCGCGTGTCAAGCTGCTGGCGATCAAAGAACCGGTTGCAGAGTTCTCATCGACTTTGGATGTTTTCGAAAAGACCCTCGCGCACGAGCAGGCTGTAACTGCCAGTATCAACGCACTTTACGAACTTTCCCTGCAGGAAAAGGATTATCCCACACAGGTGATGTTGCAGTGGTTTATCGAAGAGCAGGTGGAAGAGGAAAAAAC
>WFTM01000139.1 GCA_015485525.1 Candidatus Zhuqueibacterota bacterium
TCACTGGCAACGTTGTAGATGCGTCGCTTGATTTCATTGGTGATGTGTGGAATGACCTGCACGGTTTTGCCGAGATAATCACCGCGGCGCTCGCGCGTGATCACTTCGTGGTAAATCTGCCCGGTGGTGGCGTTGTTCAATTTCGACATGTTGATGTCGAGAAAACGTTCGTAATGTCCGAGATCGAGGTCTGTCTCGGCGCCGTCATCGGTCACGTACACTTCGCCGTGCTGGTACGGGCTCATCGTGCCGGGATCGATATTGATATAGGGGTCGAATTTGAGCATGGTCACGCTCAGACCGCGCGCCTGCAGCAAACTACCGATCGAAGCAGCAGCGATGCCCTTACCCAGGGCTGAGACAACGCCGCCGGTTATGAAGATATATTTGGTTTTTCCCTCACCTGCCACGGTTTATTTCCTTCCAGATTTCCTGTGCTTTTTTTAAGTCCTCCGGGGTATCGACACAGAATGATTCGTAGTCGGTGCGGGCACAGACGATATCATATCCGCGTTCGAGTATCCGCAATTGCTCTAACTTCTCTGCTTTTTCCAGTTGTCCCTGCGGCCAGCTCACGTATTGAAACAAAAATTCCCTGCGGAAAACATATAAACCGATATGCTGCCAGAAAGGAAAGGCTTCATGGAAGCCTGCCTGATCCGGTAGGTCGCGCAAAAAAGGGATGACAGAACGGGAAAAGTACAGCGCGCAATCATCATCGCGCAGAACAACCTTTACGGTGCCGGGTTTCCGGATCTGCTCATCAGCAGTAAACTTCTTCACCAGGGTTCCGGCAACGGCTGCCGGCGTTGCACGCAGCTTTGCCAGCGCTGCTTCTATCGCCTGAGGCTGTAAAAAGGGCTCGTCGCCCTGGATATTGACGATCAACTCTGCCGAAAACTTCCGGGCAACCTCGGCGACCCGGTCACTGCCGGAAGGATGGCTCGGCGAGGTCATCATCACCCTGCCGCCAAACCCGGCCACACAGTCCCGGATACGCTCATCATCGGTCGCGACGACCACAGCATCAAGAGCCTGACAAAGACGCACCTGCTCGTACACGTGCTGAATCATCGGCTTGCCGCCGATCAGCGCAAGCGGCTTTCCCGGTAGCCGCGTCGATTCGTAGCGTGCCGGGATGACGCCCAGAACACCCTCAGGCATGATTTTACCCGATCACCTTGGGGATGCTGAAATAGCCATTTTTCCTGGCCGGGGCATTGCGCAGCGCAGCCTCGTTATCGAGCCATGTTTGCACCGTATCCTCACGAAAAACGTTCTGCAGCGAGAGAACGTGCTCTGTTTCAGGAACGTTATCGAGATCAAGCTGCTGGAGCTTCTCGGCGTACTCGAGAATCTTATCCAGATCAGCACGCATGCGTTCCAGTTCCTGGTCATTGAACTCGAGACGTGCCAGCAACGCTGTTTTCTCAACTTCTGCCCGGGATATCTTCATCAGAAGCCTGTTTTCAACCTGTCGAGACAGGAAATTTTTGGTTTTGGTTACGTCCCCAGGATCACCCTCGAAGAAAGACCTGAGGCGCTTTCTGAACAAAACGAGTGGTAATATATAATAATACCGTTTGATTGTCAAGGCGATTTTACCCCCTATTGGCATGCTTTTTGTTAAATAAGTTTTCTTTGACAACTATCCTATTGTAATCTCTTGAATTATACCACCATGGCCCGCGATATGAGCGCGCAAAATGAAAAAAAAATCTCCGGTATCTCAGTTTTTTCTTTATCTGCTGGAAAAAAGGAATTTTCCGTTATCAGTGGCCCCTCTCATCACACCTTTCCAGCGGTGTGATGCACCTCCCGACGCTCCAGCGTCTCTGGCCCCAGCCCGGGCAACCAGGACTGACCACGCCGAACAAAAATATTCTGTCCCCCAAAGGCCCAGGGTGTCCGGCCGGCGTGAAACGCAGTGATGAAATCTCCCCGGGAGCGTAAAAAATCGATGCCCCGGAGCACGTGCTCCAACCGTGCTCAGCTCAACCATCTTTGGCTCTATTCCCCTCGCCATAGCAATGGTTACATTTTTTCAGCCAGCCCGCCAGAGCACGGCACGAGCCTACCTCAGAACCGTCATTCCGGTTTCTACGCAGGGAAAGACCGGAATCCCCCCAGACTCAGGCATGTGCCCGGAAAGATGAGATTCCGGCACTGCGCTTCGCCTGGCCGGGATGACACATGCCAATATCTCAGCCGGGCCCGGTTTGCTGAGTTAACGGGATACCCGAAACTTTTTTTGTGACAAGATATTGTTTTTAGTTTAAATATGAGCCTGATAATATCATAATTCCTGTGCAACCTAAAAGGTTATGGCATGCTGCAGGCATACAAAGATAAAATATCCACGACAACCTGGCAGCAGATATTGAAAATTGAACATCTCAATCCATACAAACAGCTCTTTTTGCTGGTTTTTTATTCTCATTAATAGAAATGGTGGAAACGTTCTGACTCCTGAGTTTGAGTATCATCTGTACTTTTTTGAACCACGAAGTGCACGATGAACGCGAAGAAAAACAAGAAGAAAGGCGGGAACTGATGGTACTGATTTTACAATGCTTCAGCTCTCTTCGTGCGCTTCGAGAACTTCGTGGTGCAACCCGGTTTCAGCCAAAAGCTGAACGGTCGGAATAACCAGATACGATACGAATAGATAAAGATAAAAATATCCACGACGACCTGACAGCAGATACTGAAAATTGCATGTAGCCATCCATTCAAATAGCTTCTTTTGCTGCTTTTTCAGTTCCAAATAATAAATCGCTCAGGTTGGATTACACAAAAAAAACGGTCTGCCACGCCAGGCGCAACAGACCGTTTTGCACACAATCAGACAGCGGGTTACAGGTTCAGCGCCGCGATGTTTTCCTTCACGTGGTTTGCCGACTCGTGCAACATGGCTTTTTCCTCATCATTGAGGTCGATTTCGACGATTTTCTCCACACCATCTTTGCCCAGAATGACCGGCACACCCGCATAGGTATCTGAGATGCCGAATTCGCCCGTCAGCCATGCCGAGCAGGGCAGCAGCCGTTTGGCATCTGTGACAACCGCTTCGACCATCTCGACAGCAGCGGCAGAGGGCGCATAGTAGGCACTGCCGGTTTTCAGATATTTGACGATTTCACCACCGCCCTGACGAGTCCGCTGTACGATCTCATCGAGACGGTCTTTTGACACCATCTGCGTGATGGGAATACCCGCAACCGTGGTGTAGCGCAGGAGCGGCACCATATCATCGCCGTGACCACCGAGCACCATAGCCTGAATATCGCGCACGGAAATACCGGTTTCCATCGACAAAAAGGTGCGATAACGGGCGGTGTCGAGAATTCCGGCCTGGCCGAAGACACGATTGCTTTCGAAGCCGGTCGTCTTAAAAGCGACATAGGTCATCACATCGAGGGGATTGGTGACCAGGATGATTTTGGTCTGCGGTGAATATTTGGCGATCTGCTCGGAGACGCTTTGAATGATACCGGCATTTTTGTCGCGCAGGTCATCACGGCTCATTCCGGGTTTCCGGGCCAGCCCGGCAGTGACGACCACTACGGATGATCCTTCAGTCGCTTCATAGGTATTGGTGCCGATGACTTTGGCATCAAACCCTTCGATCGGTGCGGATTCCCACATATCCAGAGCTTTTCCCTGGGGGATGCCATCGACGATATCGACCAGCACGACCTCTGTCGCCAGTTTTTTCTCGGCGATTCTCTGGGCTGCTGTCGCACCGACATGGCCTGCCCCAACAACTGTAATCTTCATGGCTCCTCCAAATATTTAACATAGTATATGATCAGAAAAAGAAAAGCCACAGATATGAAACCTGTGGCTTTTCTGAAACTTATGCGTAAACACTGACGACTTTTTTGCTGCGTCCTTTGTTTTCGAACTTGACCTTGCCGTCGATCACGGCAAAGAGTGTGTCGTCTTTCCCGCGTTTGACATTGGCACCGGGATGGATGCGTGTGCCACGCTGGCGGACGAGAATGCTGCCGGCAGTGACGACCTGGCCATCGTAACGTTTCACACCTAAAAACTTAGGATTCGAATCGCGGCCATTCTTCGAGCTGCCGACCCCTTTCTTATGAGCCATTTTTCACTCCTGTTTCTTGATATTCAACAATCTCATGCCTCAGGCAACAGCGATCTTTTCGATACGCAGTGCGGTTTGCTGCTGGCGATGACCGCGGGTGCGGCGATAGCCTTTGCGGCGTTTCTTCTTGAAAACGACAACCTTGGGACGGCGGGTGAACGCCTCTATCGTGGCGCTGACTTTTGCCCCATCGATCAACGGCTGACCGACTTTGACGGTGTCACCATCCACGTACATGAGAACGCGATCAAACTCCACCTTGTCGCCCGGATTACCCGGCATCTTCTCGGTGACGATGCGGCTGTCCTCGGTAATCTTGTACTGATTTCCGGCAATTTCTACTACTGCATACATCGACTATCTCCTTGTGAAAACTGTAGCTACGCTATTTCACACAACCTTGATTTCTTTGCCGCTCTTTTTTGAGATGAACCTGAATTCATCGAGAGCAATACCCTCATCCTCCTGAACGTCGATTTTAACCCAGTATTTCCACATCAGCCGCCGGATTTTGCTGCGCAGCCCCCGGGTGAGGAAGTCCGCTATATCCGGATTGATGACCAGAGTCATCGAACGTTCATTCGTCGAGGCGCAAATGCGTTTGATGTGCCGCTCTATTTTCGTCAGAATCGTCGATTTCGAGGCGACACGCCCTGTTCCGTTGCAAACCGGGCAGGGTTCAGAGTAGGTGAACATCAGGCTCGGACGAATCCGTTCCCGTGTCATTTCTATCAGGCCGAATTCGCTGATCGGGCTGATATTGGTTTGTGCCCTGTCTTTGCGCAATTCTTTTTGAAACTCATCATAAAGAATCTTGCGGTTCGCCGGATCGATCATATCGATAAAATCGATGACGATGATTCCGCCGATATCCCGCAACCGCAACTGCCGGGCGATTTCCCTGCAAGCTTCCAGGTTGATCTTCAGGGAGTTTTCATCATGGCCTTTTCGTCCCATGAATTTGCCGCTGTTGACATCGATAGCGACGAGTGCTTCCGTGTGGTCGAAGAGAATATATCCACCGCTTTTGGTCCAGACCTTGCGAGAGAGACTTTTCTCGATTTCCTGTTCGATACCATAATAATCGAAGAGCGGAGTTTTCTCCTTGTATAGCTCTACTTTCTTGCTGAGCAGAGGGGTGAACTCATTCAAATATTTGGTAATCTGCTTGTACTGCTTGGGCGAATCAGTGACGACGCGGGTAAAGTCCGCGGTAAACAAGTCACGTATGACACTCGAGGCCATCTCCAGGTCTTTATATACCAGACTCGGGGGCCGGACTGTCTTGAGTTTTTTCTCGATTTGCTGCCAGGTCTTCAGAAGGTTCTGCAGGTCATTGCGCAGCATCTCTTCTGATTTGCCATCCGCTACGGTACGTATGATCAGGCCAAAACCTTTCGGGCGAATTCTGTTCGCAATTTGCTTCAGACGCCGCCTCTCATTATGGCTGGGAATCTTCTTGGATACGCCGACCATATCCGAATGCGGTACCAGAACCATAAATCTTCCAGCCAGGGATATCTCCGTGGTGATCCGGGATCCCTTTTTGCTGATCGGCTCCTTGATGATCTGGACAAGGATTTCCTGCCCCTCGCGGGGAACAGGCCGACGGTTCTGACGAACCTGCTCATCGACAGATGATTCGAGATCGAGAAATGCTCCATACTCCTTCAGGGTCTCTCCGATATCGGAAAAGTGCAGGAAGGCATCCTGCTGTTGACCGATGTCGATAAAAGCGGCGCGCATACCTCTGACTACGTTGACAACCCGACCGAGATAGATATCACCCACCATGCGCTCATTTTCCGGAAGCTCGACAAAAAGCTCGACAAGCCTGCCATCTTCCAAAATGGCAATCCGTGTTTCCGACATGGTTGAGTTGATGAATATCTCCCGCTTCGGGCCGTTAGTCCTTTTGCGTGCCAATAATTCTATCCCTCTTTTTGTGGTTTCAGATGGACGATACCCTTGTTTCTGGATATTCTATTTTTTAAGATTGTCAAGGAACAACGTGGACACTATTTCAGTGCCTGTCCCACAAGTACTCTTTTCTGCACTTCCCGCACGCGGCAGGAAATGCTGCTCTGCACCGCTACGGCTATCAGCCTCAAACGGCTCGATCCGATAAACATCTATTGTAATAAAACACACACTGCAATGCAAGTTTTTTTTATCTTCACCTGTTTCAGCACTTTATCCCGATTTATTCACCGCCTTCTTCCGCATCCGGAGAAGCGTGTACCAGCGAAAATCTTCTCCACCGTTGCACCGGACACCGGTTCTGCCGGGATGCTCTGCCCTTTTCTTCGCAGCAGCTTTCTCCTCTCATCCCCAGATCGCGTTCGTCATCGCCTGTACGGGTATCGGCACGGCCGTATTACCCGTGACTTCAGCCCGGTAGTAACTGTGACGATGCTCTTGCTCCGCCACCGCCAGCCGGATGCGAAAAGCCATCTCACCGGCGGGCGCGTATTCCCGCAGGATTTCAGTTTCAACTCCCTGTTCCAGATCGCCCCGTAGCAGGCGGAGCTCATGCAGCAGCCCGAATTCCGGCGTGGAAAAAGCCAAAACTTCCAGCGTGACATCCTCACGGGGCAGCGTTCCGCCCATGGGTACTATCTCCCCCGTTGCTGTACGGGCGGTAAGACTGAGGAATGGCCCGGAGGTCACAGCGGCCGCACCGGAACGCAATGCGCGGATGACAGCATCCAGGGCTGGTTTTTCTTTTAAATACAGCAGCGTCCGGTGGCTGCCGAACAGGTGGTAATGCTCCTGCTCCTGCATCCCGATGTGTGGCAGGGTAATCTGGCGATATCGCGCAAAATTACCGTGCGCATCGCTGCCTGCGATGATGAGCGCACGCTTGCCCTGCAGAAGCAGCCTGACCCAGGCATCCCGCGCAGCGACTGTCCCGGCTGGATGGCCGTTCCATACCTGCAGGCCGTGCAGGCCTTCGCGGGCAAAATCCGCTTCCTGCCAGCGGTCACGGTTGAGCAGAAGGCGTTGCAAAAAGGGCACGGGCATCAAAGGATGCGCTGCAAAGTGCAGCGTATCGTTGCCGGCACGCTGAATCACCTCACCGATACTCAGATCCGGCCTGTATCGCAGCCACTTTTCTCCACTATCGCCCTGCCCAGGAATGTAGCGCGGATTATTAAAGACGAGAAAATGCACATTGCCGCCGCGACTGTTGCCGCAGGATACTTCCTCACCCGGTATGATGACAAAGTCATTCTGCGCGTTCCAGTGGGCCACCTCACGCTGAAACGACTGCCACTTACGCAGATCCGGGTCATTGCGCAGGTAATTTTCCGGCAGATCATCGAGATCATAGGAATGGTCGGTGATGGCGAGAAAATGATGGCCCATCGCTTGAGCCAGCTCAGCAGTTGCTGTAACCGGTGCACCGAACTCGACCTGGTCGCTCGTGTACCATGAGTGTGTGTGCAGATCGCCGGTATAGTAATGTCTTTGCAGCGGCAGTGGTTCTGCTGCAAAGCAGACCCTGAAGGGCTGGTGCTGTGTCAGGCGATAATTATCTGCCTGAAATCGGTGCACTTTACCGGCAATCACCGCTTCGATCTCAACTGTGACCAGGCGAACGCCGGCATCTTCAAAATGACGCGGCACATACAGCACCCGGTGCCACCACTGGCTGCGGATCTGCTCGTTCAGTGTGATGTCCAGGCTGCGTTCCGGGCCATGCCCACCAGCGATGCCCAGACGCACACCGTTGATCTGCACCGGCCAGCGATCCGCATCTTTGATCAGCAGTAACACAGGCAAGGCTTTCCCGGGTTCGAGACGCGATGGGACATCAGCGATGATCTCAGGGGCCTGCATACGATAGCGACTGGGAATCAGACGGAATTTGTAATGGATTTCAGCATAGAGAAAAACAGGCAGCAAAAAAGCATAAACGTACAGGTATCCGGCTTCGGCGAAAGGTAGTGTCATCATTATAGTGTAGGAAAGCGATGAATGTCTGTCGTATCCCCTGCGTCGCTGTGCAGCTCGAACGTGACGCCGTAGGCACCGGTGCGCGGGTTTTTCCGGACATCGACGATACCGAAATTCCGGCGCGCGATCACCTTCAGCAGCCTGCCGCTGAACGGGACATCATCGCCAAAGGAAATCTCCGGGGCGAAACGCTCGACCAGCTTGTTCAGAGGTGTTGGATTATTGGAAATCGGCGAGGAGGTGAACTGATAGATCACCGGATGAAACTCATGCTCTTTCAGGTGCGAGCGCACCACGGCCATGGTGGCAACATGCACATCCCCCCCCAGAAAGACGAAGCGGGTATCGCTGGTATTGGCATGATCGAAGAGAAGGCGCGCCATACGCTCGGCTTCGTGTACGAAGGGATCGCTGTTCCACTGGTCGATAAAATCATCGGCTGCACCGGATTTTTTCAGCAAAAGATAGCCCAGCCGGTTCCCCATGATCTGAGTGAAGTGGCTGGTAAAATGCACAAAGGGAACGCTGCAAACGATAAAAATGACCTTGCATGCCTGCCCCTCTCCTGCCAGCCAGTTCTGCAGCCACTGCCACTGCGCATCACCGAGCAAAATTTTATGCCGAGCCGAACGATAGCCGCGCAAGTCAAGCACGACAAACCCGGCCTCACCATAGCGGAAAGCATAATATCCTTTGCTGGAATCGACGAAGGGGTTGTGCACGAGCTGGTGCTCTGCATAGCTATCCCGGGCATGGCGGTAAAGCTTCTGCTTCACCGGATTCTCTTCCTCATCACCATGTGAGCCCCATCCGTCTGTAATTTCATGATCATCCCAGATCATTAACCAGGGACAGCGTTCGGCCACGCGTTTCAGCTCGGGAAAATCCCAGAAACGGCGATAGAACTCGGCAAACTCAGCGCGGATGTCCTCATCGCGGACGGCATCGGGATTTTTACGCATTTTTTTGCTGAACGCGATCCACGCATCGTCGAGATAGAGCTGATCGCCCAGGCCGAGCATGAATTCAGGCGCCGCCTCGCTGTCGAGCATGCTCTCGAGTGCCTGCCACATGCGCATGGATGAGGGAATGAGAATGGTGCCGCGTTGTGTGAGAAAGGGAATTTTCAGCCATTTAGGGACGTGCACTCCGGCAGGCAGCACGCGGATTTCCTGAAACGGCCGGTGGCAGGAAAAAAAGGCGAAACGAAAATCGACCGCCTGCCCCAGACCAGGGAATGTGGTAAACGCAGCTTTCCCGGAATGGCTGAGGCCCTCGCCGGCAGAGCTGGTGATGGTATAGCGATAGCGTGTGTGCGGCTGCAGGTTATCGAAACGGGCCGTGACCCACTGGTCAGCATCAGGCGTAAAATCAGCCTGAAGCGGCTCCACGCCATCGGCTTCAAGACGCAGGTTGAGTGTATGCTTTTTGCCGTACTTGAAGCGGATGCGCACCTGATCGTGACTGACGCCGACGATCGGCCCGAGAGTTATGGCCATGATATCCTCCCTGATTGGCAGCAGAGCGACTGAGTCTTGCCAGCAAGATACGAGCAACCCCATGCGATGTCAAGAAAAATGACGCAGCCGGGCATGAGTCGTTTCGGGTTGGTGCCGGGAGTGGAAAAGAATAAAAATAATCAAACTTTTCGTTGCTTTTTACTGCAAAAACCATTATCATTGGGTCTTGACATCGCGGGGTGGAGCAGTCTGGTAGCTCGTTGGGCTCATAACCCAAAGGTCGGTGGTTCAAATCCGCCCCCCGCTACTAAAAAAGGCCCTCATGCTGAAAAGCTGAGGGCCTTTTTCGTTTTTGTGCAACCGGTTGTGCTTTTCGGCAGCATGGGCGGTTTCGTGGCGCCAACCACAGACCTCCTGCAGCCGGGTCAGTCTGTCAGTCAAATCTCCGGAAGCGCTCGAAGGCTGCTTTCTCCAATGCTTCGCGATGGTCGGGATGAGCAATTTCGATCATTGCCCGTGCCCGCTGACGCAGATTTTTGCCGTACAGATTGGCCACACCCCATTCGGTAACGATGTAGTGCACGTGTGCCCGCGTGGTAACGACACCGGCCCCTTCCTTCAACAACGGCACGATGCGCGACTCGCCGTGGCGCGTCACAGAAGGCAGGGCAATGACCGGCTTGCCACCGCGTGACAGCGACGCACCGCGGATGAAATCCATCTGCCCGCCGACACCAGAATACTGCCTGGTGCCGATGGAATCCGCACAAACCTGCCCGGTCAAATCTACCTCGATAGCACTGTTGATCGCGGTCACGCGCGGATTACGGCGAATCACGGCCGTATCGTTGACATAAGCGACATCCAGAAGCACCACCTGGGGATTGTCATCGATAAAATCATAGAGTTTTTTCGTTCCCATCACAAAGCTGCTGACGATTTTGCCCGGATGTTTGACTTTATATTTTCCGGTAACCGCACCGGTTGCGATCAGATCGATCAGGCTGTCGGAAAACATCTCGGTGTGGATACCGAGATCGCGGTGATCTTTCAGCGCCAGCAGCACAGCATCAGGGATGGCCCCGATGCCCATCTGCAGAGTTGCACCATCTTCCACCAGCTCCGCACAGTTGCGCCCGATCGCCTGCTCGATCTCTGAAAGCTGCGGGCGGCGCATTTCCAGCAACGGTTCATCGACTTCCACAGCCAGATCGATCTTGCTCATGTGGATCAGCCCGTCGCCATGTGTCCGCGGCATATTGGGATTGATCTGCGCCAGCACCTTGCGCGCCGTCTGCACGGCTGAAAGCGAGACATCCACCGAGACACCAAGGGAACAGAAGCCGTGCTTATCAGGCGGGGATACATGAATCAGCGCCACATCCACCGGAAGAATATTGCGCCGGAACAGAGCCGGTACTTCGCTGAGAAAAACCGGGATGTAATCCGCCTCGCCGGACTGCACGGCTTTGCGGATATTGCCGCCGACGAACATGGCATTGGTATGAAAACTATCGCGGTACTGGGGATCGGCATAGGGTGCTTTGCCCTCCGTATGAATGGAAACGATCTCCACGTTGCGCAACTCGCCGGCGCGCTGCATCATCGCCTGAATCAACTGCTGCGGTGCGGCAGCCACGCTGTGTACAAAAACCCGGTCACCAGACCTGATCACTGAAACAACTTCTGCTGCTGAGACTTTCTTCATGTCCTTCCTTTCCTGTATCCTGAAAACGATAAATCTGAGAACTTAGCCGGAAATACCGGAGCCAGTTGACAGCAAAACCTGAAAACTTCATCTTTCATCACCTCGCCCCCCAGCTAACATCGCTCCTGCGGTGTGGCGCCACTCCCGACGCTCCAGCGTCTCCGCCTCCCAACCCGGCCGGGCTTCGATGAATATAACAGAAAAATCCATCATTGGATAATAAAATTCGCGTAACCGGCGCATCGGTTCTGTCACCATTCATCAGCATCACTTATCGTCGTATTCCGGCAGGCATTATTTGCTTTTGGACATAAAAATTGCTATAGTGGTTTTCTGCAAAAAATTTTGCCCTGTCAGGCTCTCGTTGCCTGCCGTGAGCGCCCATATTTCCTCCGGAGGTTTGCATGCAAGACGTCTCCCTGGTCCTGGACGTCGGTAAAACCAACACCAAGCTTTTCCTCTTCGATGCGTCCCTGCGGATCGTGTATGAGCAAAGTACTGCGACCATCGAAAAGCCCATTTCTGATGGTCTGGTACAGGATGATCTCGATACGGTCTGGAGCTGGTTTCTCGCAGAGCTGAAAAAAATCGGCCATGAGAAAAAATTTCTCGTGCGCGCCATCAATGCGACGGCCTTCGGCGCCACCCTCGTGCACATCGATGACCAGGGCAAAGAGATTCAGCCGGTTTATTCCTATAACTCCCACCCCGGTGAGGAGCTTGAGCAGGAGTTCAGGGCGTGGTTTTCACAGCTTCCGGGCAGCAATACCCGCCATGCCACTCCACACCTGGCAAACTTTCTCATCGCAGCCAA
>WFTM01000140.1 GCA_015485525.1 Candidatus Zhuqueibacterota bacterium
CCCGTCCTCACAGCTTTGGCTGAAGCCAGGGGACACCACGAAGGCCACGAAGAGCACGAAGAAAGGTGAAGTGCTGCGGTAATCAGTGCCAGTCGTTCCCGGTATTTCACCTTATTTTTCTTTGTGTCTTTTGCATCTTCGCGGTTTGAAATTTTTTAGTGTTTGGGACTAATCGTTCAGATTTGGAAACGGCCACTTCAGCCGGTAAGATGTTCAACGCTCCCGACTGTCCTCATGGGCACGCAGCGAAAATGTATGAATAATTTCGCACTTCTGTCGCTTTTATCTTGTATGAAAATCTGTTTCAAGTGTGATGCGGGATAATTTTCTTTTTTACGGGCTGGTTTGTTCGTATTTTCCCAGTTCATCGTCTCGGCCACTACTTCGCTGCGCTCGGCCGGAATGACAGATGTTGGTATCCGGGCCAGGCCGGTTCGCTGAATGAACTGGATCCCCTGACACGGTTTGGTTTCGCCGGTGGTTATTCGGAATATCCTGATGTGCAGAGAGCTGTGGGTGTAAAATCGGATCAGCCACCAGAACATCACAATTACATTTTAGGGAAACGGCCCAGCGGGCCAATTTCAATATGAAAAAACTCTATCTCCTCCGCCACGCTAAATCGAGCTGGGGGGACGCCGAGTTGAAAGACTTCAACCGGCCGCTCGATGATCGTGGGTTCGATGACGCCAGACTGATCGGCAAACGGCTGCACGAAGCAGACCCGAACCCGCCGGACCTGATCATGGCGAGCCCGGCAAAACGGGCAGCAACAACGGCCAGGCTCATCGCCGATGAATTGGGCTATCTGCCGGATGATATCCGTTTTCATCCTGGCCTCTATCTCGCCTCTGTGCCGGGCCTGCTCGAGGTCCTGCACTCCACCGAAGATTCCGTCGATAAGATGCTGGTCGTCGGCCATAACCCGGGACTGACAGACCTGACTGTTTTCCTCACCGACTATCTGATCGACAATATCCCCACATGCGGCCTTTTTTGTATCGAAACGCCTGTACAGAGCTGGCAACAGCTCGAGCGCCGCTGCGGCACGGTGACGTATTTCGATTATCCGAAAAAAATCAGTTGAGAACCGTGGACGAAAAGATAAAAAACCCTGCGCCCGCCCGGGCTGCCGTGGAGGAAGCGGGAAAGGTTGCGCTCAAAGACCTCGATGTGCAGGGCATAACCGCCCTCGTCGTTTCGCTTTCTGAAAAACCTTTCCGGGCCCGCCAGATAGCCGAATGGCTTTTCCAGCACAATGTCTCCTCATTTGAGCAGATGACCAATCTGCCCAAAGCGTTCAGGGATAAATTGCGCCAGCATGCGCTCATCGACACGCTGAGCCCGGCGTACGAGCAGCGTTCGCAAACCGACGGCACGCGCAAGTTTCTCTTCCGCCTGCGCGATGGTCTGAAAATCGAAAGCGTGCTCATGTTCGATGATGAGCGCGTAACCCTGTGCATCTCCACGCAGGTAGGCTGCGCGCTGGACTGCCGTTTTTGCGCTACCGGCCTGATGGGGCTGCAGCGGCATTTGACGCCAGGTGAAATCATCGATCAGGTGCTGCTCAGCGAACGCATTGCCGGCGTCCGTATCACCAATCTCGTCGTCATGGGCATGGGGGAACCGCTGCACAATTATGATAATCTGATGCAGGCCCTGAGCGTGCTGACCTCGCCGCAGGGGTTTGCCCTGTCGAAAAAACGTGTTGTGGTGTCCACCAGCGGCCTTGTGGCCAAAATCAAACGCCTCATCGCCGAGGGCCGCAAGTACCGGCTGGCCATTTCTCTCAACGCGACCACAGATGCCATGCGCTCGAGGTTGATGCCGGTCAACCAGCGCTGGCCGATCGGCGAGCTGCTTGCCGCGGCCAGGAACTATGCGGACGCCAGCAAGACGCGCATCACCATCGAGTACGTGCTGCTCGACGGCATGAACGACACACCGGAAGATGCCCGCAGGCTGATGAAGCTGGTCACCGGGTTGCGCTGCAAGGTTAATCTCATCCCCTATAACACTACCTACCGGGAGTTTGCCCGCCCGGCCGAGGAACGAATTCTGCGTTTTTACAGGGAGATGAAAAACTGCCCGGTACCGGTGACCATCCGCTGGAGCAAAGGCCGTGATATCGATGCCGCCTGCGGCCAGCTCATCACCAAAGAACAGGGGACATGAGCGCCGGCAGAAAAGCATGCCGCTTTTTACGCTCACAGGTGCGTGGATAACACAGGTCGGAAAATCGAATTCATGGAATGAGTAGAAGTATGGGCTTGTTGCTGGCTGCGGCGGAGCCATAAAAAACGCGTCGCCCGAGGGAGAACGACGCGTTCTGGGTTGAATAGAAGTGTACAACAGCGTCCTGCTGTTCCGAACTATTGACAGCAAAGCAGCGCAGGATTCCCGGCGGCAGCGTATTTAAATGAAAAAAAATCTGAGGCGACAACTGTGCTGCCAAACCTGTCGCCGGGGCCGGTCTCCGGCCCGGAGTGATTCCATGATGAAAGCCGATGAAAAAGAGTTTTTTCTTGCTAAAGAGCAGCCTCACCTATATATTGCAGCGAAAATTTCGCACAATGAGGACAGGGAGCAGGACCGTAAGCCCTGCTGAGAGGACAAGAGTGGAGCGCGTAGTACGTACACTATCTGTCATCATGCTCATGGCGAGTATGATGACGTGCACCAATCCATTCAAGACGCGTGACCCTGCCGAGCCGGATACGGGGCAACAGGCCTGGGTGCAGCCCGGCTCTCCGGAGATCGTGCTGGAGAACCTGCGCAACGCGATTTTTGATCTCAATGTTGAAAATTACATGCGCACGCTGAGCGATCCCGAGCGCACGGGACGCGAATTCCGTTTCATCGCAGACCCCTCAGTGGTGGCAGAAAATCCGGGCCTGTTTGCCGTCTGGTCGCGGGCACATGAGCGAAGCTATTTCAGCCTGCTGCGCGCCCTGACCCCGGATGATTCTCTGCGCCTTCTCAGCCTGCAGCAGATCCAGTCCAGCTTTTTTGCCGACTCTGCATTTTTTGTCGAAAATTACACCTTGCGCATTCACCACACCCAGCGGGATCAGAACATCCCGGTTGTGGTTCAGGGCGAGGCACGGTTCTGGCTCACAGTCGATGAAGTGGGCGAGTGGTCGATCTATCGCTGGGAAGATCGTTCTCTGGGCTCTGCACCACCGTGGAGCGTCCTCAAAGAAGTTTATGGCAAATGATGTAGCTGTTTTTCGTGTCCGGGCCCGGAACCGGGGACACCCAACCGCTTCGAGGCGGAAATGCTGAATGACTTTTTCCGATGTGAGCTTCCCCGGCTGGTAAAACGGGAGTTGTGCAGACAAAAAAGTTGCATGATGTTGAATTACAAGCGAAACGACGCTTTATGGCCAGAAAAAAAGCGGCACAGTCGCGAATTTTACTGCTCCTGATTATCATCCTCTCCAGTCTCACGATTTTTGTCTTCATTAATAATTATCAGAATGTTTCCGGATGGTTTCAGCAGCACGATGTCGGTCGTGAGCCACTGTCAGCCACGGAGCTGCAAAAGAAAATCCGGGCCTCGTTGCGTGCCTTTGGTATTGCGCCGGAAAAGCTGCAGGAGAGGGAGTCTCAATTTCTGGTGCGTGTGCCGGACAGCGTTCACCCGCTGATCGTCTATCAGCGTTTATCGCAGATCATCCGCAACAACGAGGGCGTCATCCGTGTCGGACGGGAAGAGGTGAGCACGGGTGATTATGTGCTGGGCTTTGAAGAGGACGGCAGTCGCGTAACGCTCCGGCTGCTGCACGACAGCGCACCGGTAAAAGCCCGCGGTGAGATCGCCATCGTCATCGATGACTTCGGCTATAATCGCAACGCCGTTGTACAGGCCCTGCTCGAATCGGATATCCCACTGAGCTATGCTGTCATTCCGGGTTTGCCCCTGAGCAGCCGCATTGCCGAAGAGCTGGCAAAAAAAGGCAGAGCGGTTATGATCCACATGCCGATGGAGCCGGAAAAGGGCAGGGTGGAAAAGGATGGCTTCACGCTGATGACCGGGCTTGAGAAGGATGAAATTGCCGACCGGGTTCGCAAAAGCATTGCAGCCTTGCCCCCGGCACGCGGTCTCAATAACCACATGGGCTCGAAAGCCACGGCCGATTCCGCGTTGATGGCTGCTGCCCTGCAGGCGGTCAGAGAGGCCGGTCTGTTTTATCTCGACAGCCGTACCTCGCCTGCATCAGTCGGATACGCGCTGGCCAGAAAGCTCGGCGTCCCCTGTTTCCGCAATGATCTTTTTATCGATGCGATCGACGATGAAGAGGAGATTACCAAAAAGCTGGAACGGCTTGCTGTGATCTCCGAACGCCGTGGGCTGGCTATCGGCATAGCGCATCCGCGCAGGAAAACGCTGGATGTTTTACAAACCGTCCTGCCCAAACTGAAGCAGCGTGGTTTCCGCTTTGTCCTGTTGCAGGACCTGGCGCAAAACGCCGAAAAGCTGACTGTAGCCAAAAAATAAACCGCATCAGCCCGGTGGCTTTCTGGTCAGGCGCGCAATTTCTTCGTATCCCCGGGAACGTCGTTTTTGCTGACAAAATTGTGTGCAACCCTCTTGCGATGCATGAGTCGCGAAAGGAATAAAAAACCGGCTCTTCCTTAAACCGTGAGGGTTGATTTTCAGAATGGGCAAGCGGGGGAGCACCCAGGGTGTACCGCGACATTTATGTCGCGACCCATCCAATACCCCAAAAGCATCCTGATGAGTGGAAAGTATCGTACCGCGCGACATGAATGTCGCGGTACGAGTAGTGCTTGCCTGTACACCGAACCAAGGCCAGACCCGGCTACCCACACAATCTGAAGAAGAGCCAAAAAATCTGGTTATCCATTTCACTCAGCACGTTTGCATCCTTTCAACCCGTCCGCCAGAGCACAGCACGTGCCTGCTTCGGAATCCCCGGGCTAAAGCATGTGCCCGAAAAGATGGGATTCCGGCACTTCGCTTCGCCTGGCCGGAATGACAGATATCGATATCTGCGTCAGGCCCGGTTCGCTGAGTTGACTGGATATCCCGAATAAAAAATGACAAACCACAGGGGGCATAAAGCCCGGCAAGCCAATGCATGCGAAACAGTTGTTGATGAGCGGCTTGAATTAAAATATTATGTATGTTCAGGGAGTACTATGGTGAGACTTGGGGTCAATATCGATCA
>WFTM01000141.1 GCA_015485525.1 Candidatus Zhuqueibacterota bacterium
AACAAGGCCACATACCCGGCGCCACGCTGCTGAATATTTTCGACAAGGATTTTGCTGCCAAACTCGATTCTTTGGATAAAAGCAAAACCTTCCTCGTGCACTGTGCCTCCGGCGGGCGCAGCAGGCGGGCGATACAGATGATGCAGAGCAAGGGGTTCGATAAAGTCTATCACATGTACCAGGGCATGCGTGGATGGGCCGCAAAAGGCTATGAAACCACCAGGTGACACCAGGGGGCTGCCATGCCCCCTGATATTGACATTCAACAGTCGAATCGTTATATTGCCTGACTCTATTGCCGGGTCTGTACCGCTTTACCGCAATCGATGATGGTACTGCAGAAGCGAGCCACACCGATTGATAGAAAATCAGTGCTGTGCGCAGGGAAAGACGGGATGATTGAAATAAGTGTGAACTTTTCAGGCTACCGGTGAAAACGCTGACGCATAGAATAAAGATACTCCCTGACTGAAACAAATCCGCTGGAGTCTGTATGCAGAACGGCTCACCTGAAACGATCAATTTATTTGTCTATGGAACTCTGCTGCGCGGCTTCCCCAAGTCGTCATTTTTGCAGCAGCCCTACCGGGCTGAGTTTGCAGGTGAGGGCCGGGTCAGAGGCTATTTGTATGATGCCGGCTCGTTTCCGGCTTTTGTTCCTGACGAAAGCGGCCCGGAAGTAATCGGTGAAATTTACCGTATCGCTGATCCGGATCTCGTGCTGGATACGCTGGATACGATCGAGGGATATAATACCACACACCCGGAGCGCAGCCTGTACGTGCGCAAAGAAGTCCCCGCCATCTGCGGCGGCGAGGAACTGCAGGTGATGGTGTATGTTTACAATCTGCCGGTACAGAATCTGCCGCGCATCGAGTGTGGGGATTACCGGCGTTATGTGATGGAATTGGATGATTCGCGGTGAAGCCCGGGAGGCAAACTCCGTTACACAGGGCTGCCGTGTTTACCTTCCCACGTCCTGTCAGGATTGAAAATTATTGGAGGATACATGTTGTTCAGAAAAATCGCTTCTCCCCTTTTGTGCATACTGCTAAGCGCCTCCGCTGCTTTCGGACAGTTTTCTTTTCAAAAAACCAAAACCCTCTTTTCTTTCGAGCCCCCCAAAACCCTGAAATATAGTACATTCCCCCGTTTTAATCGTGTCGAAGGTATTGCACTCAACGCGGTGGTCACCCTGAGGCCCAAAAACGTGAAGGGCCTCTCGCTGCGTACAGAGCTCGGCTGGGGGTTCAAAAATGAGCCATCGCAGCGGCTTTTCTGGGATGCCGGCGTTGAATACGATTTTTTTCTCCCTGCACGCCTCACCATCGGCGCGCGCGCTTTTGACGAGATTTTCACCAATGACGATTGGTCGATCAGCCGCATGGAAAACAGTCTGCAGGCGCTTTTTGCACACCGTGATTATATGGATTACGTCGGCCGTGAAGGTGTGCAGATTTATCTCGATTATAAACTGGCGGAAGTACATACCGTACGCATCGAATACAGCGATTACGATTACAACGTACTCTCCATCTCACCGAACACAGACTGGAGTCTGTTTTCGTTCGCAACCGACCGTACCTTTGCGCCAAATCCGACGCCGTATCCCGTGGCAGCGTTTGCACCGGGCCGCGAGAGCATGATACAACTCGCTGCTGAGTTCGATTTCCGCGATAATCCCCTCTTTCCCATCTCCGGGTGGCTCGTCGATGCTGTCTTCCAGAAAACTTTCCGGGATTTTGAAACCAATGGCCTTTTTCTCACCGTGAAGTACTTCAGGCCGACTTTTGCCAATCAGCGATTGAAGGCGAAACTGCTCTTCGGCAGCCGTACGGGCAGCACAGCTTTTCAGCATTTGCTCGCTGTCGGAGGTATCGGTACCATGCGTGGCTATGGCTTCAAGGAGTTTGTCGGTAACCGTATGCTCTTTGGTACGGTTCAGTACCAGTTTGGCGGAGATGTTCTGCAGCGTCTGCCCCTTGGCTTTATTCCTTTCTGGGATACCCTGACCCTGGGTGCTTTTGTCGATTTTGGTTATGCATGGATGGCGCAGGGCAGCGGAGACCCCGGATTGTTGCGTTTCGGCGATAATTTTTCCCTCACAGATCTGCGGTCGAATTTTGGTTTTTCCCTGAACATCGCCGAAGGCCTGCTCAGTTTGGAAACCGCCCGGCGTACCGATGTATCTGGTGCGGACTGGAATGTTTTTTTCAGAGTACTGGGTAAATTTTAGTGAATAGCAACCGTGACATCAGCTCACCCCGAAGCAGCACAGGACGTGCAGGAATGGACAGGAAAATCGTTTTTCTGATCGTGCTGTTGCTGGCCGCAGGCTCAGGCTGGCCGCTGCCGGCAAAGGCACAGGAAGAGGAGGAAAAAGCCCCCCGCGAGGTGAGGTATCACATCGCCGATATCCGCATAACAGGAAATCGCAAGACAGATAAGGACGTCATCCTCCGGGAAATGAAAACGCATGTTGGCGATACGGTCACGCTCGACATGCTGCAATATGACGTGCGCCGGATAGAGAGCCTCGGGCTTTTTTCCCGCGTGCAGATGGGTGCGGAACCGTCTGAAAAAGGCATCGTGCTGGTCATCGATGTCACCGAACAGTTGTATGTCATCCCATGGCCGATTATTTATTTTAATGATCGTGATTATCGCCTGGAAAAACTGAGTTTTGGGGCGGCACTCATGCACATGAATTTTCGCGGCAAAGCAGAAAACGTGCAGGTCGCCGGCTGGCTGGGCTATAATCCCGGACTGTACTGGAGCTATCTCAACCCATGGTTTGGCGGCGAGCGCCGGATTTTCATGGAGACGAAGTTTTTCCTCTACCGGTTCCGCAACAAGAGTTTTGATATCATCGACGAAAAAGTGACGGAGAAACGGGTTGGTGCCTCGGTGCGGCTGGGCAAGCGCTTTACTCTGAAAAACTCCGCCAGTATCGAATTTGACTACAGCCAGTTGCGCCTCGATCCGGCTGTGCCCGGCCAAACCCTGCATCCGGATGGCACAGACCGCGTTCCGACACTGCGTTTTCGCTTTATCCGCAACAGCCGTGACCTGGCCTGGTATCCGTCGCGGGGTATTTTTCTGCGC
>WFTM01000142.1 GCA_015485525.1 Candidatus Zhuqueibacterota bacterium
ACCACCGGAATCATAATCACCAAAGCTGATCAGTGGGCGGCCTTCGGCATCGAACTTGATGACGCGGCCGTTTTCAGTTTCGATGACAAACACATCCCCGAACAGGGAAACCGTGAGCGCCCGGGGGAATGCGAACTGTAGTTCCGCTGGCTGGGTTTCGTCGTTGACGATGGAGGTGACATAATTGAGATTGCGGTCGAAGCGCTGGATGCGATTATTGTTGTAATCTACGACGTACACATCGAGCGCATTCTCGGCCCAGATATCGAGGGGCTGGTCGAACTGTTCATTTTCCCAGCCAAAGCCGCCGATTTCGAGCAGAATAGCACCGCTGCTGTCAGTTTTGATGATGCGGTTGAGGCCGGTATCAGTGAGATAAAACTCTCCACGGGAATTGATGGAGACTGCCTGCAGCCATGATCCTGTGTGTGCTTCAGGATATTCGATCTGCACGGCACGCCCCGGGCGCGGTACCACCTGAGCAGAAGCTGAAGGGCAAAATACACCCGTGGCACATGTGGTCAACAGCAGAGAAACAGCAGTACGGCAGCGGCGGAGGGAAAAAATCGGCCTGATTTTCACGGCTCACCTTTGGCAATGGTCCTGATGATTGTCTCATGCCGCTTCTGCGCGGTCTCGTCAGATACAGGTAAAGAAGTAACCAGAGCAGAAGCCAACATTTTCACCCCGTCAAATGCATAACGCAGCGCAGCGTCAGGATACAGTCGGGATAAAATGGCTCAGTAGAAAATGTGTCAGGTAGTGGATATTCCCTGTAATTTTATTCGTAGCCTCGTGGCTGATCTCATATTTTGTCAGCCCATGAAAGGCATCATCGGAAAAACCCCATACCCGGTTCGGGACTCCCTGTGTGTGGATCGAAAATGAGAAAGTGGTGGTACTGAAGGTAACCCGGCTCACGGCAGGGATGGAAGAACAACCTCGCGAGGCACGAGCGACCTGTGACAGGTATGAAAACCGCACAGGCAGCGCTGACTCCCAAAACAAGAAAAGCCTGCAAATGCATGATTTACAGGCTTGAAAAATCTACAGCGCCGAAAATCACACTTCCATGATCTCGGCTTCCTTGTGTTTGAGAATATCATCCAGCTCCTTGATATGCTTGTCTGTGATCTTCTGGATTTCATCGAGATAGGTATGGGCCTCATCCTCGGACATCTCGTGATTTTTTTCCATTTTCTTCAGATGATCGTTGGCATCCCGCCGGATGTTGCGGATGGCGATGCGGCCGTCCTCGGTAATTTTCTTACAAATTTTGACATACTCCTGACGGCGTTCTTCATTCAACGGCGGAATGGGGATGCGGATCAGTTGCCCGTCATTTGCCGGATTGAGACCGAGGTCTGCTTTGAGAATAGCTTTCTCGATTTCACCGATCAACGACTTGTCCCAGGGCTGGACCGTGATCAGCCGGGCATCGGGCGTGGAGACAGAGGCGACCTGATTCAGCGGCATGCTGCTGCCATACGCATCGACTCGGACCGGATCGAGCAGGTTCGGTGAGGCTTTGCCGGTGCGGATTTTGGACAACTCATCGCGGGTTGCCTCGACGGATTTCTGCATGCGTGCATCAGCGTCTTTGACGATTTCGTGGGTCATTGTGTGCTTCCCGTAACTTTGGTTCCGAGTTGTTCGCCCAAAACAATGCGGCGAAGATGACCTGGTTTGTTCATATTGAAAACGATAATCGGCAATTCATTGTCCATGCACAGCGTCGCTGCAGTCGCATCCATGACTTTAAGCCCGTTCCTGACGATATCCATGTGCGACAGGGTCGTGAGCATTTTGGCATCCTTGTTCGTTACCGGATCAGAGTCATACACTCCATCGACTTTTGTGGCTTTGAGGATGACATCAGCCTCGATCTCGATCGCCCGCAGCGAAGCGGCCGTATCGGTGGTAAAATAGGGGTTACCCGTGCCGGCGGCAAAGATAACCACGCGCCCTTTTTCCAGATGGCGGATCGCCTTGCGACGGATAAAAACCTCGGCGAGCTCCTCCATTTTGATCGCTGTCTGTACCCTGGTGTAAACCCCCTTCCGCTCCAGATAATCCTGAAGAGCAAGGGAATTGATCACAGTGGCCAGCATCCCCATATAGTCAGCCTGTACACGATCCATGCCCCGGGCACTGGCGGAGAGACCACGAAAAATGTTGCCCCCGCCAATGACGATCCCCAGTTGCACACCGAGCTGGATCACACTTTTGATCTCCTCGGCAAGCCGTTCGACGATCTGCGGATCGATACCCAGCCCCTGCTCGCCCATCAGCGCTTCACCGCTGAGTTTGAGCAGGACGCGTTTATAGGCAGGTTGTTCCAGAGAGTCTGTCATGAGTGTTTACTCTTCCCCGAGCTGGAAACGAACAAAGCGGCGAACGGATATATTTTCACCCAGCTTGGCAATCGTGTCCGTGATCAGCTCTTTGATGGTTTTATTCGGATCCTTGACATAGTTTTGATCCAGCAGTGCGTTCTCTGCACAGAACTTATCGATTTTACCCTGAACGATTTTTTCGACGATGTTATCGGGCTTGCCCTCGTTTTTCGCCTGGGTGATGAAAATATCACGCTCACGCTCGAGGATTTCAGCCGGAATATCCTCGCGGGAAACAGCAAGCGGATTGGTCGCTGCAACCTGCATGGCCAGATCACGTGCCAGGTTTTTGAAATCGTCTGTCTTGGCGACAAAGTCGGTTTCGCAGTTGAGCTCGACCAGCACGCCGAGACGGCTGCCCGGGTGAATATAGGCTTCGATCAAACCATCGTTGGTGGAACGGCCGCTTTTTTTCTCGGCCAGAGCCGCCCCTTTTTTGCGCAAATACTCGACCGCTTTATCAACATCGCCATCGGTTTCCACAAGTGCCTTTTTGCAGTCCATCATGCCGGCACCGGTTCTCTCTCTGAGAGCCTTTACATCAGCTGCAGTAATTGCCATATTTATACCTCCATGCGCTCAGCTCTGAGCATAATTCGCATTTTATTTTTGGATATGTTGGATTTCAATTCACGGATATGTCGGGTACGGATACAGAACTCATGACCTGAAAAACTCATACCTTCGCAAAAGTCAGCTTAACCATTCCCGGCAAGGGAGATACAGAAAAGCACTTCTTCGAACAAAATTTTTCAGGTATCCGAATTCCCTGTGCATAGTGTGCTTATCCGAACAGGTCGGTGTCCAAAGCTTATTTCGCGGCTTCAGCTTCTTCCTGGGCAACGGTTTCCTGTTCTTTGGCTGCTGCCTGCTCCGCTTCCTGTGCCTTGGCGTCCTCTTTGCCTTTTATATTTTTGGCTTCGATGGCAGCATCGGCGATCACTCGTGTGATCAGGGCAATGGCCTTGAACGCATCATCATTGCTGGGAATAGGAAAATCGATGGGATCAGGATCGGCGTTGGTATCGACCATGCCGATGACCGGAATCCCCAGCCGTTTGGCTTCTGCGATGGCAATATGCTCTTTGCGCGTATCGACGATGAACAGCGCGCCCGGCAGGCGGTTCATGTCACGAATACCGCCCAGAACCTTCTCCAGCTTGGCGAGCTTTTTTTCACGCATCAGAATTTCTTTTTTCGTCAGCCGGTCATAGGTACCGTCGGTCGCCATCTTTTCGAGAGACTTCATGTACTTGATGCTCTTTTTGATGGTGCTGAAATTGGTCAGCGTGCCTCCGAGCCAGCGCTCGTTGACGAAAAACATCCCGCAGCGTTCTGCCTCAGCGCGGATGATGTCACGCGCCTGTTTTTTGGTGCCGACGAAAAGAATCGCATCACCATTGCTGACGATATCGATGACTGCCTGGCGAGCCTGCTTGAGCAGTTCAAGGGATTTTTTAAGATCGATGATATGAATCCCGTTGCGTTCGACGAAGATATATTTTCGCATTTTGGGATTCCAACGGCGGGTCAGGTGGCCGAAATGCGCACCTGCGCTCAGCAACTCATTGAGCGTAACATCTTTCATGGTATGACTCCTCTGGGTTTTACCGCCATCGTCGCCGTGTGCTGCAGTCACATCACCGGCAAAACCGGTGCACCCGGACTGCGGGTGACGATGTGTGTGATGGTTTTTATTTGTAAACACCCCCGTTTACTGCAAAAAACCCATTCCACACCGGTGGAACGGGTTTTCAGGGAAAAATCGCATATCTGATTAACGCTTGGAAAACTGGAATCTTTTGCGGGCTTTTTTCTGGCCGTATTTTTTCCGCTCGGTCATGCGCGAGTCGCGGGTCAGGAAGCCGGCAGCCTTGAGCACAGGACGCAATTCAGCGTTATCGAGCTGAAGAGCACGGGCAATCCCCATGCGCATCGCTCCGGCCTGGCCGGTCAGCCCACCGCCATGTACATTGGCATAAACATCGAATTTGCCCTTGGTTTCCGTAATCTCAAGCGGCTGCTCGATGATCATCTGCAGGGTTTCGCGCTTGAAATAGTCCAGTACCGGGCGCTTATTGACGATGATTTTGCCGGTTCCCGGCATGATGCGCACACGCGCAACGGAATTCTTTCGGCGACCGGTCGCCATAGTTACATTGGTTTTCATCTAAACTCCCTGGGATTATTTAACCCGATTTATACAGAAAACAGCGCTATGCGCTAAAATCGTCAGCATGCCTGAAAAATTCCATCCAAGATGGAGTGCCTGCCTGACTTTGGTGCAGTCGATTCGTTATTCTGTACAATTCCCGGTTCTATGAATTTTTCAGATTAAAATTCTAATGGTTCCGGAGATTGTGCCACGTGAGGATGCTCAGGGCCACCATAAACTTTCAGCTTCTTGAGCAGCTTCCGGCCCAGCTTGTTGTGCGGCAGCATACCCCAAACCGCTTTGCTGATGATGCGCTGCGGATAAGTACGCCGCAGGTCTTCAAAAGTGACCTGACGCAGGCCACCGGGATAGCCTGTGTGGCGGCTGTAAACCTTCTGCTGTGCTTTTTTACCGGTAACGTTGATTTTCTCTGCATTGATCACGATGACGAAATCACCGGTATCGAGGTGCGGCGTAAAATAGGGCTTGTGCTTGCCGCGCAGGATGGTGGCAATGCGACTGGCAAGACGCCCGAGGGTTTGCCCTTCCGCATCAACGACATACCACTTGCGCTCAATTTCGTGTGCTTTGGGTATATATGTTTTCAATGACTCAACCTCCTTGACCTGAAAAAAATCAAAAGCTTGAAATTTTCACGCCACTATCAATTTATTTTCTGTCAATTAGCTAAACTACGATCCACAAGGAAACTTTTCTGGATACCCCGGTGCCGTGCAACACCCGGTGAAGCGTGGCCAGGCTGCGTCCGAAAAACCCACTGTTATGAAAAATTTTGTGCAACGCGATGAATAATTTTGAGGATTACTCTGTGCGGGTGCCGGAAAGTGAATTTTTCAGTCTGCCCGCTTTCTGTACGCCACATACAGCAGAGACGTGTAAAAACGGGGTAAAAATTTCAGCCGCACAATCTAAACAAATAATTCTCGATTGTCAAGTGCTTTTGTGTGTTTTAGCGTACAAAAGCCGTCCCATTCCGTCTGTCATAACAGGAAACGGTAGCCCAGGAAACGGTGCACCAGTTTGGCAGCGAGGAAATCCGCATGGTGCTGCCCGGGTTGGGGCATCAGTTCGACCACATCGCAGGCCACGACATCCTTTTGCCGGAAAACCTCGCGCAGAAAGGCCAGCGTCTCATACCAGTGAAATCCGCCCGGTTCCGGCGTACCCACCGCAGGCATGATAGCCGGGTCGAAAAAATCCAGGTCAAGGGTCAGATAAACTTTCTCACCCAGGGCCTCGAGAGCCTTCTGCTGCCATGAGCTGTCCCGGACCATTTCACAGGCATAAAACAGTCGCGACCCGGGCCGCAGCCCCTTCTCCTCTCCGGCTATGCCGCTGCGCAGGCCAACAGCAACGAAATCGCACAGCTCGTTGACGCGTGCCATCACACAGGCATGATTCAGTGGTGACCCTTCGTAACTCCGGCGCAAGTCGCTGTGCGCATCGAGCTGTAATACAGACACATCCGGGTGACGCCGCACGACTTCCCTGACGAGGGGAATCGTCACACTATGTTCGCCACCGAGGCTGATCAGGAATTTACCATCATCGAGAAGAGCTCCAGCCACCTCAGCGATTTTTTCCAGACCAGCTTCATGGGACAACCCGGCAAAATCCGGTGCTGCAACCGTGGCGATTCCCACTTCTCGTGGCTCTGCACGCAACTCATCATCATAGAACTCAACCTGCTGAGAAGCAGAGAGAATAGCCTGCGGCCCTGCGGCTGTGCCCTGTTTGTATGAGGTTGTTTTTTCATAAGGCAGTGGCAGAATCACTGCGCGGGCTGTGTCATACGCACTCTCTGCTTCACTCAGGCCGAGAAAATTGTCTTCAATACCCAAAGTCTTCATTGCCTGCACAAAATCCCGATCATATTCTACGAACAAAAAGCTTTTTTACCCGGGTACAGTACCCGCCAAACACACTGCTTCCCGGTCAGAAAAAGCGGTAATATAATGGATTCTGCGAATTGTCCAAATTCTTTTTCAAAATGTTTAATGCTGTGCTTTTGCGACAGCGTCTCCTCTTCAGTAGTGCTGGTCATATGGAGCATATGCCGGATCACGATGAAGCTGATGAGCGGCGCGCTGCAGAGATCACACAAATACAGGTCGGCAGAAGCCAAAGCACTGAAAAACAAAAAGCCCGGAACCTGTTTTGCGTGGTTCCGGGCTTTGCACTTCTCTGCCTGTATCAGGACAGGGCTAAATTACTTGACCAGCATCATACGCTTGCTCTTCTTGAAGTTACCGAATTCAAGCGAGTAGATGTAGGTACCACTGGAGAC
>WFTM01000143.1 GCA_015485525.1 Candidatus Zhuqueibacterota bacterium
CCCGAAGCATGGTGTGAATTGAATTCAGTTTGCTTTTGTCCTGCTTTTTGACTATCGTAAAGGTTTCAATTCATTCACAGAATCAAACGGAAAACTCTGCTCATGACACAATTTGACAACACATACTGGGCTCTGATTCTCGGGGGATCCAGCGGCTTTGGCCTGGCAACAGCCAAAAAACTGAGCCGCCACGGCATGAATATCTGCATCGTACACCGTGACCGCAAGGGTGCGATGAAACGCATCGAACCGGAATTCGATGAGATCCGTAACAGCGGGGTAAAATTTCTCTCCTTTAATGTCAACGCGCTTTCTGCAGAGGGCATCGATACCGTGCTGAGCGGCCTGCGCGAGGCCATGGGCGAAACCGGCAAGGTGCGCATGCTGCTGCACTCGATCGCCTACGGCAACCTGAAATTGATCGCCCCGCAGACATCGGAGAAAAAAGACCGGCACGCTGCCCTGCTGGCAAAGCTCGCCGGCGAACTGGGTGTCGATGCCAACACACTGAAAGATACCATCGATAACCTGTTCAATGCCGGCGAAGAGGCCCTGGCCGGTGTGACCACACCGCCTGCCTATAATAATGAAGATTTCCTCGAAGACGAAGATTTTGCCCTGACCGTGTACAGCATGGGCACGAGCCTGGCAACCTGGGTGCGCGAAGTTTTCAAGCGCGGGCTCTTTGCTGCGGATGCCCGTGTTCTGGGCATGACCAGCGAGGGCAACGAGGTGGCCTGGCGCGGCTATGCAGCCGTTTCCGCGGCCAAAGTTGCGCTGGAAGCCGTTGCCCGCAGTATCGCGCTGGAGTATGCGCCCTACGGCATTCGCGCCAATATCGTGCAGGCCGGCGTGACCGATACGCCTGCTCTGCGTCTGATTCCGGGGAATATGCATCTGAAAGCAACGGCGAAAATGCGTAACCCTTTTAACCGGCTGACCCGTCCCGAGGATGTTGCGGACTTTATTTACCTGATGTGCCTCGATGAAGCAGCATGGGCGAACGGCAACATCTTCCGAGTGGACGGCGGCGAACACATTTGTGGATAATATGATTTACATACACGGCATGGGGTATTTTCACCCCGACACGATCATCGACAACCGCTTTCTCGAAGAGCTGGACATCGGCACTTCTGATGACTGGATCACCGAACGGGTCGGCATCAAAACCCGGCGTTCGGTGCTGCCGCTGGATTACATCCGCGAAACGAGAAACGCAGACACTCGAGCAGCCATCGAGGCTGCACAGTACAGCAACGCCCGCACCGGCAAACTGGCTGCGGAGATGGCGCTGAAAAACGCCGGCATCACGCCGGAACAGGTCGGGCTGGTCATCGCCGGCGGGTGTTCACCGGACACGGTGACGCCGGCCGAGGCCTGTGTCATCGCCGCGGAGCTCGGCATCGACAGCCAGGCTGTGGACATCAACTCCGCCTGCTCCAGTTTCGGCGCACACCTGCACTTCATCTCCATGATGGACCCCGGCGCACTGCCTGAATTCATCCTGATCATCTCTCCGGAAAACAACACGCGCACCGTGGATTACAATGACCGCAACACGGCTGTACTCTGGGGAGACGGCACCAGCGCAGCCGTTATTTCGACACGTGTACCGGCGCGCGCGCAGGTTTCTTTCACCACCCTCACCTCCAGTCCCCAGGGGTGGGACAAAGTCCTGATCCCCCGGGTCGGGCATTTTACCCAAGAGGGCGCGACCGTGCAGACCTTTGCCATTAAGCGCACGGTGAAATGCTACCGGGAAATCGAGAAGAAATTCCGGGACAGCAGCGAACGCTTGTTTTTCATCGGCCATCAGGCGAATCTGCGCATGCTCGAGTCGGTCTGCACGCGCTGCACCATCGCCGATGACCGGCACTTTTTCAATGTCGATGAATTCGGCAACACCGGCGCTGCCGGGGCGCCGACAGTGCTGGCGCAGAACTGGCAAGAATTCCGGGCCGGTGATACCGTGGCGCTGATCGTCGTCGGCGCCGGGCTGACCTGGGCCAGCATGGCGATCGAGTTTACGGGCTGATCGCGCACCGGGCTTTACGTCCTGCCAATTGAACGAATGAGCCGTCCCGGGCGAGATTTTCGCTGTGGGATTTTTAACCGCACAAAGTGGAGAATCACAGCGTGACATACGAAGAATTTTTAAACCGCACTCATTTCACCCAGCAGGAGCTGCTGGCTTTTTCCTGGGGAACCCTGGTCAGCGATCCGCCGGCGGAATTTTCCCGGCTGCCCACCCCGCCGTTTCTCATGGTCGATCGTGTGCTCGAGATCGAAAAAAAGGGGGCAAAGGGCAGGCTGGTCGCAGAAAAAGATGTACGCATGGATGAGTGGTTCTTTCAGTGCCACTTTTCCGGTGATCCGGTGCAGCCCGGTTGCCTGGGCGTCGATGCCATCTGGCAGTTGCTCGGATTTTACTGTGTCTGCAACGGCAGTGAGGGCTATGGCCGCGCCCTGGGCAGCAAAGAGATCTTTTTCGATGGCCAGATTCGGCCGCACAACAAAGTCGTGCGCTACGAAATCACCGTGCGGCGCTATTCGGTTCTGCAGGGTGGCCGGGCTTCGCTGGTCATCGGCAACGGCGAGGTCATCGTCGATGGCGAGCCCATCTACAGCGTCAAAGATGCCAAAGTCGGTATTTTCAAAGGCATCGCTTATAAAGACTATCCCAATCTTTCGGAAAACGCCGTCGGAGGCATACTGAAAACATGAGCGAACTGAGCAAAGAACAGGTTCTGGCGCTGGTACCGCAGCAGCCGCCGTTCCGCTTCATCGATGACATCATCGAGCTGCACGAAAACGGCATCACCGCGGCGTACACATTCCGCCGGGACGAGACATTTTATGCCGGGCATTTCCCCGGCAATCCGATCACACCAGGGGTCATTCTGCTGGAAACCATGGCGCAGACCGGCGTTGTGGCCTATGGCATTTATCTGGCTTCCACGCAGATGGAGCAGGAGGAAATCGAAAAAATCCTGACCGTTTTCACCGAAGCTGAGGTGGAGTTTTCCGGCATGGTCAAGCCCGGCGACCGGGTGATCATCAGCGCGGAGAAGGTCTATTTCCGCCGCCTGAAGTTGAAAGTCAAGGCGGAGATCAAACTGGAAAACGGGCAGACAGTGTGCAGTGGTACAATTGCAGGAATGGGAGTCAAACAAACATGAAAACACGCGTAGTCATCACCGGCCTCGGCATCGTTGCGCCGAACGGCCACGGTCTCGAGGCATTTGAGCAGGCCCTGCGCAAGGGCGAATCCGGCATCCGTTTCATCCCGCAGATGAAAGAACTCAAACTGGGCTGTAACGTCGCGGGCGTGCCGCAGAATATCGATGAAATCAGCAAGGAGTACTTCACCGAGGAGCAGCTTTTTGCCATGAATTCGAGCATCAAATATGCCGGTATCGCTGCGATCGATGCCTGGCGTGATGCGGGTTTTGAGGTGCCGGAGCCGGACTCTGACACGGTGGATCACGATACCGGCGCGATCATCGGCACCGGCATCGGCGGGCTGGATACGGTCGGAGAAAAGCTGGTGCCGCTCACCGACGCCGGCAAGGCACGCCGCCTGGGCAGTACGGCGGTTGAACAAATCATGGCCAGCGGCGTCTCCGCAAAAGTTGGTGGCCTGCTTGCACTGGGCAATCAGGTGACCACCAACAGCAGTGCCTGCAGCACCGGCACCGAGGCGATCATCGATGCGGTATTGCGCATCCGCAGCGGCCTGGCGAAACGCATGCTCGCCGGTGGTGCTGAGGGAGCAACGCCGTACATCTGGTCCGGCTTTGACGCCATGCGGGTCTTGAACCGCACGCGCAACGATGAGCCGGAAAAAGCCTCGCGACCGATGAGTGCCAGTGCCGCCGGTTTTGTGCCGGGTTCCGGCGCGGGTATTCTCATGCTGGAGAGCCTCGAAAGCGCACAGGAGCGCGGCGCACGCATTTATGCGGAAATCATCGGCGGGGCCATCAACTGCGGCGGCCAGCGCCAGGGCGGCAGCATGACCGCGCCCAATCCGATCAGCGTACAGCGCTGCATCCGCATGGCCCTCGAAGATGCCGGCATTTCCGGCAGCGACATCGATGCCATCAACGGCCACCTGACAGCGACGTTTGCAGACCCGCATGAAATACGCAACTGGAGCCAGGCCCTGGAACGCTCACCAGAGGACTTTCCGCTGGTCAACGCGACAAAATCGCTGATCGGGCATGGCCTGGGAGCTGCAGGCGGGCTGGAGTCCGTCGCCTGCGTGCTGCAGGTGTACAAGGGCTTTGTGCATGGTTCCGCCAACTGTGAAGACCTGCACGAAGAGTTGCAGCCCTATGCCGGCAGCATCGTGCAGGAAACGCGCGCAACACCAGAGCTGACCGTGCAGGCCAAGGCCAGCTTCGGCTTTGGCGATGTCAACACCTGTGTCCTGTTCAGAAAGTGGCAGGACTGAGGGAGCCGCACCGCCGCAGGATGAACTCTTTCCACCCTGCGGCGTTTAAATGAGGTTGCCCCTGATACAGCCATGAAAAATCAGGAAAAATACACTCCGGTTAAAAAAAATTGACATCGACGTTTTTTTAAATAAATTAATGCTGGTATGCACGAACCAGGAAGCCGGCCCGGACAACCAGCCGGGGGAACGGCGTCCGTGTTCACTTCGCTGTAACGTCCCACGGGAACAGGCAGTCCCTCCAGAATTCTCATACGGGTTGGTGAGAACATAAAAGCCAGGTGACAATATCAGAGATCGACCGGCAAACCGGATGTGTCTGCAGATGGATTCGGAGAGGGCAGTATTTTATTCAGCCCAGATGGCAAACCGGGCCATCAACTGGAATGGAAAAGCAGTAGTACAGTGTATACGGATTTACGGCCTTCTGTCGCAGACAATGGAATGACCGCTTGTTGCTCTGATCATGCGTTGCCCGGACAGACGAGTGTGCATCAGCAGCACAGCGAAGAGAGCCGGATAACCAGGGATATACCCCGACTATTTGACAATCAATCATGCATCACAGAAAACATTCGATTCTGTGATTTTTTCAAGCAATACACTTAACAAAGGAATTTTCACGATGACACAAGATGAAGTTTTCAGCAAGGTCGTCTCAATTCTGACCAAGTACAGCAAGGCAGATATCGCAGAGTCTGACATCAAAATGGAGACCTCGATCCTCGATGATCTCAAAGTCAACTCTGCCCGTCTGGTCGATATCGTACTCGACTTTGAGGACATGTTCGATATCGAGGTTGAGGACGAAGATGCCGATAAAGTTCGCACAGTCGCTGATTGTGTAGAGCTGATCATGTCCAAGCAGTAAAACATCACACTCCACCCATAATTTTTGCAGGCAATCGATGAATCTGAATTTACGCACAAAACTCGCGCTGAAAATCCAGCACATGATCGGCTGGATTACTTTTCCGGCATGGGGGGGAGTTCTCATTGCTCTGATGCGTTTTGTCGCTCGCTACCGCATTCCGCAGTTACGGGAAATCCGCAGACAGTATAAAGAGATCAAAAAATCCACCACGCAACCCATCGTGATCTGTTCGAATCATCTGACGAAGATCGACTCGATCATCATCAACTGGAGTTTTGCCTCGGTCTGGTCTTACATGCGGTCTTTTAAATACTTCTCATGGAATCTTCCCGAGCGCGCGAATTTTTATCGCAATATCGTGCTGCGTGTGCTGTGTTATCTGGGAAGCTGTATCCCGGTTGACCGGGGCGGAGATCGCGAAGCGGTTAAAAAAAGTCTGGATAAGCTCGCCTGGCTGCTGAAAAAGGGCCACACCATCACCATCTTTCCTGAGGGAACACGCAGCCGGACAGGCCGCATCAACCCCGAGGGGGTTGCCTATGGTGTCGGCCGTCTGGTGCGCGCAGTGGAAAACTGCAAGGTCGTCTGTGTGTACCTGCGCAGCCACTCGCAGGACACCTACAGCGGCATCCCCAAACGAGGCTCGGAGTTCTACCTCACGATGGAAGCTGTCGAGCCCAAAACCGAGCACTCCGGCCTGCGGGCTACCCGGGATATCGCGTTTCAGATCATCGAAAAACTGAAGGAAATGGAGCAGGAGTATTTTGACCGGCTGGGACAGGGTTCCATGGAGAACAGTTACGCCTGAGCCTGTCCAATCGTTTTTTAAGCATGCAGCCCCGCTCTCATCCGAAAGCGGGGCTTTTTTGCTGTCACGACTTTTTTTCTACGACCACAGGCACTCCAGCGGAAATCCGCTGTGCGTGAAAACCGGGGGGATTTACGTTACATCATTCCAGCTGAAATAGACTGCCGGGTTCTCCCGGTAACCGGGAAATCAGCAATCACCCTGACTGCGAAAGTACCTGCCATGAAAATCATACTGTACATTTTCGCCGGACTCGTTGCCATCCTTGCACTCCTGTATCTTGCCGGACTGGCTATCCCTGCCAAGCATGTAGCCAGCCGGTCGGTTGTCATCCAGGCCCCGCTCGATTCGGTGTGGGCAACGATCACCGATATCGCCGGCCAGCCTGCCTGGCGGCCGGACCTCGAAGCGGTTGAGATCATCGACACGACAGACAGCCTGCTGACGTGGATCGAGCATCCGAAAAGAGGCCGCCCGCTCACCATGCGCGAAAAAAACAAACTCGCGAAAAAACGCTATGAGATCGAAATCGTTCCTGGCGGGCCTTTTTCCGGCCGCTGGGTCGGCGAGCTTCTGGAAA
>WFTM01000144.1 GCA_015485525.1 Candidatus Zhuqueibacterota bacterium
GGCGTGGTGGCGGCCCGGCGATGTTTTTGCCCGCCAGGTCAAAATGGCCGTTGTGGCAGGCACACCAGATGTGTTTGAAGTCCGGACGGTACTGCACGGTGCACTGCAAATGTGTGCAGACAGCGCTGAAAGCGCGATATTCGCCCTGCTCTGTAAGGATCAGAATGCCCGGCTTACTGCCAAAGCGGAAGACTTTGCCGGTGTTGGGCTGGAGTTCTCCAACCTTTGCTGCCACAACGCTGGCCTGCACAGCCTCGCGCAAGCGCGGCGGGATGAGGAAATTGACAAGGGGGAAAAGGATAGAGCCGATGGTAGTGAACAAGCCTCCGCCCAGCAAATAACGGATCAGCTTTCGGCGGTTTGTGGATACTGCCGGGGTACTGTCGTGCGATGATCCCCCCGGGACTGGTCTGCTAGCCATGGGTTTTCTTCCCTCCAGCACTGTGCTATCCAGATTTATTCACACCTTTGCGCTTCATCAGGGCATGACGGGGTGTGAGATAAAAATACACCTAAACTGAGCGATTTGCTCAATAAGAATAAAATGTTTTTTATGGCAAAATATTGTTTTTATTTTAAATATGAGCCTGCCAATATCATAATTCCAGTGCAACCCAAAAGGTTATGGCACGCTGCGGCCAGACGGAGATAAAATATCCACGACAACCTGGCAGCAGATACTGATAATTGAATATCTCAATCCATACAAACAGCTTTGGCTGCTGCTACCTTGTTCCAAAAATACATGCACTTCAGGTGAACGAACGGGATATTCTGCTGGTTTTTCATTCTCACGCCAGAAACGAGGGAAATGTTCTTGCTGCTGAGATTTGAATGTCATCTGTGCTTTTTTTGAACCACGAAGTGCAACCCGGTTTCAGCCCAAAGCTGAGAGGGCGGAATAACCCGATACGATGCGGATAGATAGAGATTAAAAATATCCACGACGGCCTGACACCATATACTTAAAATTGAATGTAGCAATCCATTCAAATAGCTTCTTTTGCTGCTTTTTAGCAAATTAAATCGCTCAGGTTAGGAACAAACAACATTTCCCGCAGAGACAAGGGAATAGATTGAAAAAATGCGCAAAAGCGCCGATGTAAAAAATAGTGTGCCTTGGAAGCCCCGGCAGTTCGTTACGACGAGTGCCGGGGTTTTTCTCTTCGATCAGAACCGGAACAGATGGATACAGCGATGGGACTTGAGGGACGGGGCAGCAATTATTCGCGACTGAAAGAACTCGTAGAAAATACGATGATTACCGTGTATGGCGAGGGCTGGCCGGCAAAAGCAGCGCGGGCTCTCGGCTTTCAGCGTGAGGTGATCGTACGCGAGCATGTCGCGCCGATCCGCGGCCTGCCGGCCGGCAGCGACAGCATCCGCATGGCGTTCATTTCCGACCTGCACGCCGGACCGACGACCTGCCCGAAACTGCTGCTGCAGGTTGTGGATATGCTGAAAAAGCTCCAGCCCGACCTGCTGCTCATCGGAGGCGACCTGGTCTTTCTCGAAGCACGGCATGTCGATTTTTTCGCCGAAGCGCTCACAGAGGTCCGGCCGCGGCTGGGCAGCTTTGCTGTGCCCGGCAATCACGATCTCTGGGCCGACGACAGGCATATCGAAAAGGCGATGGCAAAGGCCGGAGTCCGCATGCTGGTCAATGCCGGCTGCCAGCTGGCATCGCCCTTTGCAGGCGTCAGCCTGTGCGGGCTGGACGACTGGTACACCGGCACCCCGGACGCAGAGCGCGCCTTTGACGGGCGCGAGCATGTGGATATCGTGCTCATGCACCAACCGTCAAACCTGCTCGATCTGCACGGCCGCAGTTTCGATCTGGCGCTGTGCGGGCATGTGCACGGCGGGCAGATCGCCCTGCCCGGTGGCTGGCCGTTGATCGTACCGGCCGGCCCGCTGAGCCGAAAATACAACAGGGGATTTTACACGGTCGGCGAGAATGGCCACAGCAGCACGCTGTTCGTCAGCACGGGCATCGGCTGTGTCGGGGTGCCGTTCCGGCTCTTTGCCCCGGCGGAAATTCTGTTCTGCACACTGGTTCCGGCCCGCACACGGCTGCAGCCAAAAATCGTGGCAGCAGAAGCAACGACGACACCAGCGAATGCAAACGAAGTCGCTGCCACGGTCACGGGAAATTGATCTTCAGGTTCCCGGAGCCGTGACGATAGTTTAATCAAATTCGCTGCACTTCATCACCGGAACATGCCTGTCTGGAAAGGGCGGTTCATAAACAAGGAGTAAGGACATGACGATTTCAGGAAACGCAGCAACCTCAGCCCAATCCGTGCAGATGATGAATAATACCCTGAAACAAATCGCTACGCAGCAGGTCGATGAAACCAAAAAAATCGTCGATACCACCAACACCCTCAAGGCAGAGGGATTAGGCCCAAAACAGGACGGTCTGGGCGAACGCCTCGACATCACGGCGTGATGGGTTGATTGTTGTTTTTGTAGAGACGCACGGCCGTGCGTCTCTACGGCGATAAAAACACCCCCACCAACGCTACCACCTTCTGTCCAAAAACATTCTGCATAAAAAACAACGCGATAAAGGTGATCACACCGGCGATGACCGGGGTCATCACCCAGCCGGCAGCGATCTCTGCGAGTACC
>WFTM01000145.1 GCA_015485525.1 Candidatus Zhuqueibacterota bacterium
CGCAGATAAGCAATATCGCCGTACCGCCTGGCTATCTCCTGCAGATAAACAGGGACATTAGTCCGCAATGCGCGAAGGTTATTCAGCATATTGTGCGAGCCCGGGCCCGGGGGTAAGGATTTTGCCTTCATAGGAGACCTCCCTGTTTCATGATGATGTTTCCGTTGACAGGGCAAATATACGAAATTTCAGCGGGCAAACTGTCACAGCGGTCTGATAGTTTTGTTGAGAAAGTCTGTACAAAATGCTGCATTCATCCTTTTGATTGTGACAAAAGGCAAACAAAACCCGGATTCACAGCGAAACAATAGCCCGGAACCGGCGTAGGACACGGCCTGCATAACAAGTATCCGTCCGGTTTCCGGGTGCCGGTAGCGGAACTCGCAAGAGTTCCGAAACTCCCTGCGCCCGAAGTGTTGCCACTTCGGCTACAGGTCTCCGACGCCAGTGCCTGAGCCGGGGCCGCATTCGTGCCGGCGGAAAGGTGAGGAACTGAACAAAGATGAAGGGGCATCGGACATGTACTGCGCACAAGCATACGTTTTTGACCGCGTAGCGGAACTCGCAAGAGTTCCGAACCTTACGTGCCCCCCGAAGTGTTGCCACTTCGGCTACAGGTCTCTCATAGCGGCGCCTGTGGGTAGCGGAACTCGCAAGAGTTCCGAAACTCCGTGCGCCCGAAGTGTTGCCACTTCGGCTACAGGTCTCCGATGCCGGGGCCTGAGCCGGGGCCGTATTCGTGCCGGCGGAAAGGTGAGGGACGGAACAAAGATGCAGGGGCATCGGACGGGTACCATAACAAACCAGAAACAAGACTGCACCCTATTTCCATCCCTACTTTTTCCTTATTTGTCTGAGATGGCTTGACTCCAAGGGCATCGCGTACTATTTTGCCCGGGGCAAGCGTGAGGGAAACAAGGGGGAAACTGACACGACGGAGGACCAATGATCGAAGTCAAGGATGTACGCAAAACGTTCAAACTCTCGCGCCAGCAGAGGCGTGAGATGGGCGAGGAGTTCACCGGGACGACTATCGATGCTGTGGCAGGCATCAGCTTTTCATGCCAGCCCGGGCGCATCTTCAGCCTCCTCGGCCCGAATGGCGCCGGCAAAACCACCACTCTGCGCATGATTGCAACTATGCTCAAACCCAGCTCAGGCAGTATCTCCGTGGCAGGGCACGACGTCGTCTCCAACGGGCGCGATGTGCGCCGCAACCTCGGCTTTCTAACCGGGACCACCGGGCTGTATGATCGCCTGACGCCAAACGAAATCGTCAAATACTACGCAGACCTCAACGGCATCGACAGCGCCACTTTTAAAAAACGGCGTGACGAACTGTTCAGCCGGCTCGGGATGGAAGAATTTGCCTCCCGGCGCATCAGCAAACTCTCCACTGGCATGCGCCAGAAGGTGTCTATCGCCCGCACCATCATCCATGACCCCTCGGTCATCGTCTTCGACGAACCGACAGCCGGCCTGGACGTGATCGCTTCCAAAGGCATCATTTCTCTGATCAGAGAGTTCCGCGAAGCCGGGAAAACCATCATTTTTTCTACACACATCATGAGCGAAGTCAGTCTCCTCAGCGATGATCTCGCCATCATCCACAAGGGCCGCCTGCTCTATAACGGCACGTATGAGGCCTTTGAAAAAAACATGAAGGGACGATCACTTGCGGATGAATTCATCCGACTCGTAGAGGAGGCAGAAAAATGAACACGATCCTGACTATTTTCAAAAAAGAACTGACCGATACCCTGCGCGACCGTAGAACCATCATCACCATGATCGTCATTCCGGTACTGCTTTTTCCGATCATTTTCAGCGTCATGACCAAGATCGGCGAATCCCAGGCCAAAAAAGCCAAGGAAAAAATCCTGCGCGTCACCGTCATCGCCCCGCCGGAAGCAGCAGACTTCTACGATATCCTGTCAAAGCAGGATGACATCACTCTGGTTCGCGGCATTCCAGAGGACAGCATCACCACGTTCATTCGCAGCGACAGCCTGGATGGCGCCTACGTCTTTGCAGATAACTTTGCCAAACGCCTGCGCCAGGAACGGGCTGGTGTGGTCGAGATGTTTTACAAGACCACGGACAGCAACAACATCACCAAAAACCGTTTGAAGACGGTGCTGGAGAAATACCAGGATATTCTGCTTGAAAAACGGCTGGAAAAATATAACTTGAAGAAGAGTTTTCTCAAAACCGTGACCATCAAGTCGCGGGATGTAGCGACGAAGCGGGAAAAGTTCGGTAAAATCGTCGGTGGATTCATGCCCTATATCTTCGTCATATTCTGTTTCATGGGCGCCATGTATCCGGCCATCGATCTCGGTGCCGGCGAAAAAGAACGCGGCACGATCGAAACACTCCTGACTTCTCCGGCCAACCGCTTTCAAATTCTCGTGGGCAAGTTTATGGTCGTCGTGGTGACGGGTGTGGCCTCGGCAGCAGTGTCTATCTTTGGCCTCTATCTCGGAGTACGCCAGGCCGTCGATATCCCGCAGGAGCTGATGCAGGTACTGTCCGGTGTATTTGAAACATCTGCCCTGCTGATGGTGCTTTCTCTGCTGCTGCCCCTGACGATCTTCTTCGGCGGCATTCTGCTCTCTCTTTCGGTCTATGCCCGTTCATTCAAGGAAGCCCAGAGCCTGATCAGCCCGGGCACGGTGCTGGTCATCCTGCCAGCAGCGGTCGGTCTGATACCCGGCATTACGCTCAACTTTGTCACGGCACTGGTACCGGTACTGAACGTTTCTCTGGCGACCAAGGAAATCATGGCCGGCACGGTCGATCCATTGCTGCTCGGCGTGGTGTACTTATCATTGATCGTTTATGCTGGCCTGAGTCTGTGGTTCTGCACCTACTGGTTCAGCAAGGAGAGCGTCATTTTCAGGTCATAGTAACACGCACAGAAGGAGCGCTCTCCCCTTTTTTGTTCGGCATAATGTGAGAATGGCATGCAGCAAATCACCTGGCAGGATTTTGAAAAAGTCGAATTGCGCGTCGGCCGCATCATTTCAGCGCAGCCTTTCCCCGAGGCGCGCAAACCAGCTTACAAACTCGTGGTCGATTTCGGCGAAACGCTGGGGACGCGAAAGTCCAGCGCACAGATCACAGAGATATACCAGTGCGATGAACTCATCGGTAAGCTGGTGGTCGCGGTGATCAATTTTCCACCCAAGCAAATCGGCCCGATGATGTCCGAATGCCTGGTGACTGGCTTTGCCAACAGTGATGGCGCCGTCGTCCTGTGCGTCCCGGATCAGGAAGTGCCACTGGGGACAAAACTCTTTTAGAGTGCACGCTTTTCGA
>WFTM01000146.1 GCA_015485525.1 Candidatus Zhuqueibacterota bacterium
ATGGCCAGAGCCGGACTCATCAGATGCGCATCACCGACCATGTGTTCGAATACATATTCGTATTCACCCTCAAAACGGGAGACATCGGTGCTGGTTCCGCCCATATCAAAAGCGATGATTTTATCATATCCCGCGGCCATGCCGCTGAATGCTGCTCCGGTAACACCGCCGGCAGGGCCGCTGAGCAGGCTGTCTTTCGCGCGGTAGTTTTTCGCCTGTACCAGCCCACCCGCACTGGTCATCACATGCAGCGTACTGCCCGGTGACAGGGAACGCGTCACATTGCGCAGATAATCTCCGATGACCGGGCCGAGATAGGCATCGACAACGGTTGTTGCCGCCCGCGGCAGAATACGGATAAAAGGTGCCAGCTCGGCTGAGCAGGAGACGTGTTCGAAACCGGCGTTGCGCAGGAAATCTGCTAAAATGTGTTCGTGCACCGGGTTCCGGTAACTGTGCAGCAGGGCGATCGCGGCGCTGCGGATACCCCGGGAGAGACATTCCTGCACCTGTGCCCGCAGCGCTTCCGTATCCAGGGCCTGCAAGACCGTGCCCTGGGCAGAGAGGCGTTCCGGTACTTCGACAACTGCGGCATACAAAGGAGCTGGTTTGCGGATATCCAGAGCGAACAGGTCCGGCCGTTGCTGAGTGCCGATGATGAGCAGATCGCCATGGCCGCGGGTGATGAACAGGGCAACAGGGACACCTTTGCGTTCGAGGAGGGCATTGGTGCCGCGTGTCGTCGCCAGGCGCATTTCAATAGCCGGCAAGCTGGCACCGGCTGCTGTTCCGGTTATGAGCCGGGCGGCGAGAACCGGTGCTTCCTCTTCAGAGCGAATTTCAAAAAGTGCGGGCAGAGGCAGGTCACGAGGCGGAGCCGGGGACAGGCAGATGCTGTTTTCATTCGGGTTGAAATCGACGACTCGATAGATTTTTTCGGGTGCATCGAGCAGACGCAGGTGCATGCCGGTGATCAGGCCTGCTGTTGCCTGCCAGTTCTGCTGCAGATGAAAGCAGGCCCCGTTCAGCCGTTGCACCAGCGTACCGCGCAGTGCCGAGCTGCTGAGGATTTTCACTCTGTGCTCGCTGCCGTCCGGCGCTGTGGCCACACAATCGGTAAACGTGCCTCCGGTGTCGATGCATATTTTCCAGGTCGTGCTGTCGCTCATCGGTCGATTTTTCCGGGCAAAATAAAGTTGTAGTGCTGACGACGGATCGTGCGGGTCATGAAACGATCGAAACGGCGCAGGCGCAGCAGGAGCTCCCACAGGAAAGCATCCTCACGATAGTATTTTTCGACTTCTTTATGTGTGATTTCGTTCAGCCCGAAACCGTTTTCGTGCAGGCGCTGGTTGATGACCTCCAAAACGAGCGGGATGCGATGCCGGAGTTTCTCCTTGTGCAGATTGGCAACAATATCGACGAGCACAGCGCGGAAATCATAGTAGCGGTCGAGGATGTCCTGCAGGAAAAAACGCCGCACCACGCCGGTGAGAAATCCGGGCAGGCTTTTCAGAAAAATATCGATATCCAGCAGCTCGCGGTTGTGCCGGCGCAGAAAAGGCGTGCTGTAGTCGAGATAGTGCAGGTGCAGGTCGCCGTTTTCGTCGCGTTGGCAGAACCAGTTGGAAAGCTGGGCATCGAGTCCCATGAGCAGGCCCGATTTATCTTCTCTGTTATTGGCCCAGAGCGATTCCAGTGTGGTCATGAGTTGCAGGATGAGCTGTTCTGCAGCGGACTCGTCACACGTGTGCAGGTAGTTATGGGCGATGTTTTCCGCAGGCAAAAGCGGCTGTACGATATAGGCGATAAATTCCTTGCGGGCATTGTGCACCATTTCGATGCAAAAGGGGACCGGCAGCACGGCGCTGTTCGCCTGCAACAGTTGGCAATACTGATCGACGAGTTGCGCGTACTGGTGTCGGGAGGCCGCATTCGGAAAAGGAGGCATGCGTTTGAGTGCTACGCCGGGGAGAGCCGCGACCGCGAGCACGGCGGAAATTTCACCATATCCGAGAATGCGGGCAGGCATGGCGCCGCTTTCCGGGTTGCCCGGGTCGAGCTGGTTTTCGAAGCGCAGCAGCGCCTCGCTGTCGATGGGCGGCAGGGTCATGACAGCATGTCCTGCGCCAGGGCGATAGCGTTACCAAGCCGCTGCAGAATTTCTGCAGCTTCCTCTTCACTGATGATCAGCGGCGGCAGGAACTGCAGTACAGAGGTGTCGTTGCCGGAAAACACACACAACAGCCCGGCTTCAAAACAGGCGCGCGCCATCGCAGGCCCGAGATCGGGATGAGCGAACTTCAGGCCTGTCATCAGCCCGCGCTGGCGGATTTCCTGCAGATGGGGGGAGGCTGCCAGCCGGATTTTTTCCAGTCCGCCGGAGAAAAAAGCGGATAACTGTTGCACCTGAGCGAGGAAATCGGCTGAAGCGGATATTTCCAGGACTTTGGATGCCACCACGCAGCCGGGCTCGGCACCGCCAAAAGTCGAGATGTGCACAAAGGGATCGCGGTGGAACAGTTTTTCCAGCTCAGCGGAAATCAACGTCGCTGCAATGGGGTAGAGGCCGCCGCTCAGGCCTTTGGCGGTGACCATGATATCGGGTTCGCAATCGAACTGTTCGATGGCCCACAGGGTGCCGGTACGGCCCAGACCGCTCTGCACTTCGTCGATGATCAGCAGCGTCCCGTTGCGGGTGCAGAGCTCGCGCACAGCGCGGAAATAGCCCTCGTCCGGCTGCAGCATGCCGATGGTCGCGGGGATGGTTTCCATGATAACAGCAGCGGTTTCTGCGTTCAGAGCGCCTGCAATAGCCTCGGGGTCGTTGAATGGAACCTGCATGAAATCCGGCGAGGCAGCGAGAAAGGGATCGCGGAATTTGGCGTCTCCTGCAGCCAGGGCATAGCCGGTGTGCCCATGATAGCCGCCTTTTGCTGAGATGATCTGCCTGCGGCCCGTGGCGCCACGCGCGATTTTGATCGCTGTGTCGATGGCTTCGCCACCGCCGGAGGCAAAGATTGCATACTGCAGATCACCCGGTGCCAGGCCGGCCAGTTGCGCAGCAAGCCGGGCCCGCTGTTCACTGACAAAATGGTGGTTGCCGATGTCATACTGTTCCAGCGCCTGACGCAACGCCTCAACCAGCTCCGGATGGCGATGGCCGAGATTGAAGACACCACCATTGCAGTGGCAGTCGTACAGCTCCCGGCTGCCGTCGATATCGTAAATGCGCACTCCCTCGCGACGGCCGAAGATAAAGTCGAGACCGGCTTCGCGGAAGAACTGTACTTTGCCACTGGAAACGTGGCGGCCAAAAAGCTGAAAAATTTCGTCTTTTTTCATGTTGTCCTTTGGCTGCACTGTTCACATGGGATCGCTGGCCCGGCATCTGGTTATGCACTTCACTCAGCGCGGTTGCATTTTTCGGCATGCTCCGGTTCGCAGGGCAGAGACGCGACATAAATGTCGCGGTACGACCTGCATCTCATACCCAGGCCAGAATCCCAATCCATAATCTCCCGGACTCAGGCGCGTGCCCGAAATGATGAAATCCCGGCACTGCGCTTTGCCTGGCTGGAATAACAGATGTCGGTATCTTCGCCGGCCCCGGTTTGCTGAGTAAACCGGATACCCGGAGGTATCACAGTTTGTCGTTATGCATGTGCGCAGTTACGAACTCACCTCTCATGAACTGCCACCGCAACTGCTCCATGAATCCCATTCAGACCTTTTTACTTTGCCATTGATACGGGAATTTCTATCATGCAGCAGTATAGGCTGCGCATAAAGTATTGTCAAATAAATTCGGATGGATAACAAGAAAAAATTGGCAGATGCGATGGGAAGAAAATGGTTGTGGAGCCTGATGTTTGCCGTGGCGTTGTCTCCTGCTCTGACAGCACAGACCGTACAGGTCACATTTTCTGTGCAGGCGCAGGTGCCCGAAGGCGAGCAGGTTTATATCACCGGCAATCACCCGGAGCTGGGTAACTGGCAGCCCGGCTTTGTTGCTCTGGAGCAGCAGCCGGACAGCAGCTGGCGCCGGCAGTTTCTTTTTTTTCCCGGGACAGAGTTGGAATACAAATTTACCCGCGGCAGCTGGCCCACCGAGGCTCTCGACTCCCGCGGTCTTGTGCCGGGAAATTCTACCTTGCTCGTGCAGGGCGATACCACGATAAGCGTGCGTATTCCGGCCTGGCGCGATCTCGACAGTACGCTGCATCGAGGCATTACCGGCACGGTTGAAGTCTATGAAAATATGACAGCGCCCGGCATTCTGCCGCGTACGGTGCTGGTCTGGCTGCCGCCGGGCTATGCGGAGGATACGGGCAGACATTATCCGGTGCTGTATATGCACGATGGCCAGAATGTTTTTGATCCATCGACATCCTTTCTGGGCGTTGACTGGCAGGTCGATGAGGTTGCCGACAGCCTGATTCGCGCAGAAGTGATGCCGGGGATACTGATCGTTGCGATCTACAACACCGTGGACCGGGGCAGGGATTATTCCAACTCCCGCGAGGGCAGGGCCTACATGCGTTTCTTAGCCGATTCTCTCAAGCCCTTTATCGATCGCACCTATCGTACACAGCCGGAAGCTGAAGCAACCGCAACCATGGGCTCGTCCCTTGGCGGATTGATCTCTTTCCTCCTGCTGTGGAATTATCCCGAGGTGTTCGGCAAGGCAGCCTGTCTGTCACCGGCGTTTATCGGCAAGCACAGATCAGCGGTGCGCATGGTGCAGGAACAACCTGCCCCGGTCGAACACCTGCGCCTGTATATCGATAATGGCGGGCGTGGGCTTGACCAGCGCCTGCAAACAGGCGTTGATGCCATGCTGGCGGCATTGCGCACAAAGGGTTTCGCAGATGGGGAAAACTTGATGTGGTACCGGGATTCGACCGCGGACCACAACGAAGCGGCATGGGCCAGGCGGGTGTGGCGGCCGTTGCTTTTTCTTTTTGGAGAGCGTGTGCAGGAAGGGGCGGAAAAACGCTGAGCAAAAAACGCATGAGGCCGCCCGCAAACGGCCTCACGAGTCAAACGGTACAGAGAGAGTTATTCTTCGATCACTTCCACGTCCTGGGCCTGCAAGCCTTTATCAGTCTCTCCGATCGAAAATTCGACTTTCTGTCCTTCTTCCAGTGTACGGTAGCCTTTGCCTCTGATGGAGGTGTAGTGGACGAAAATATCGTCCTGCCCGTCACGCATGATGAACCCATAACCTTTGGGGCCATTGAACCATTTGACGGTGCCAGTGATACGCTCTTCCATAGTGCTAACCTTTGCTTGTAAAAAATACCGATGCGGCATCCGGTTGTTTGAAGATATGCTGCATTTCAAAAAATCAGATATCCGCGCCACTTAAAAGATGTTAAAATTGTATGCATTCTGAAAATAAAGGTCAAGATTTTCTTGCCGGAACAGCAGAATGCACCTGGGATGGCCATCAAACGGAAGCATGCACAGGTGGTACTGTGTGCTGCTTTTGTGACACCCGGCCTGAGTTGTGGGCATACATCATCGCACTATTTTTTGGAGAACAATATGAACGGTGGAGAAATCATCGCGCAGGTTTTGGAGAAACACGGTGTTCCTTTTTTATTTACTCTTTGCGGCGGCCACATCTCGCCGATTCTTGTCGGGTGCAAGCAGCGCGGTATCCGCGTCATCGACGTGCGCCATGAAGTGACGGCTGTTTTCGCTGCTGACGCGGTTGCGCGCCTGAGCGGCGTGCCCGGCGTTGCAGCTGTGACAGCAGGGCCGGGGCTGACCAACACGATAACGGCAGTAAAAAATGCCCAGCTCGCCCAGTCACCGGTGGTGGTTTTGGGCGGGGCCACAGCCACAGCGCTGCGCGGACGTGGCGCACTGCAGGATATCGATCAGATCGCGCTGATGAAGCCGCATGTGAAATGGTGCGTTTCGGTCAAACGCGTCAAAGACCTTGCACCGGTGCTGAGCAAAGCCCTGCGCATCGCTGCTGCCGGTGTTCCCGGGCCGGTCTTTGTCGAGTGTCCTGTGGACCTGCTTTATGATGAGCCGGTGATTCGCGAGTGGTACGGCCTGAAATCTTCCTCAGGGAAATCCCTGGCCGACAAGGCCGTTCGCCGCTATCTCGATTTTCATGTCAACCGTTTGTTTGCCGGCCAGGCGGTTCTGCCGGAGCATGATATTGCGTTGCCCGCTGCCCCGGAGCCTGACAGGGGCAAAGTACGCCGTGCTGCCGCACGCATCGCCGGGGCCGAGCGCCCGTTGCTGCTGATCGGCAGCCAGGCATTGCTCGATGCCGCTTCGGTAGCAGAAGTAGCCCGGGCCGTCGATCGGCTGGGTATTCCGGTGTATCTTTCCGGGATGGCACGCGGCCTGCTCGGCCGGCAGCATCCGCTGCAGAAACGGCATAAACGCCGGCAGGCACTCAAGGAGGCTGATGTGGTTATCCTCGCCGGCGTACCGTGTGATTTCCGCCTCGATTACGGCCAGCATATCCGGCGCAGCAGCTATCTGATTTCAGCAAACCGCAGCCCTGAAGATATTCGCAAAAACCGCCGGCCGAACCTGGCCGTGCCCGGTGATGCCGGACGTTTTCTCATCATGCTGGCTGAGGAAATGCAGGCGGACAAGAAATATCAGTCCTGGCATGAGACCCTGGACGAGCGCGAACAGGCACGTGAGCAGGAAATTGCCCAACAGGCAGCAGCAGAGGGCGAGCTGCTGAACCCATTGCAGGTCTGTCGCAGCATCGAGCAGGTTGCGGATGAGTCTGCGCTGTTCGTTGCGGATGGCGGTGATTTTGTAGCGACCGCCTCGTACATTCTGCGCCCGCGCGCGCCATTGAAGTGGCTCGATCCGGGTGTGTTCGGAACCCTCGGTGTCGGCGCCGGTTTTGCTCTGGGCGCAAAATTGTGTAATCCCGATGCAGAGGTCTGGATGATTTTCGGGGATGGTGCGCTGGCTTACAGCCTGGCAGAATTCGATACATTCGTGCGCCATGAGATTCCGGTTATCGCCGTCGTCGGCAATGATGCGACGTGGATGCAGATCGCCCGCGAGCAGGTCGATATGCTCGGTGATGCTGTCGGCACTGAGCTTTTGCGTTCGGATTATCATGTTGCTGTGGAAGGCCTGGGCGGGCGAGGCTTCAAGATGACCGAGAACCGGACGATCGAAAACGTGCTCGATGCCGGGCGGCTGGCTGCGGCATCCGGGCGGCCGGTGCTCATCAACGCGCATCTCGACAAGACGGACTTTCGCAAAGGCTCGATATCGATGTAATGGCGGGAAATGAGCCGGCAGCAAGGAGTACTCAGTGCGGTGCAGGCACTTTCATGTTGGTGACTTTGATGATGCTCAGGATGAGAACGATGACTCCTGCCCATTGAATCAGGCTGAGTATGTGCCCGCGTACGACGTATTCCAGCAGCACGGCAGTGAGGGGAAAGGCGAGTTCGCAGATCGTCGCCACCGAAGCGGTGATTTTTTTCAGGCCGTAATAGTAGAGAAAAATGGCCGGCCCACCGATGATGAATGCGATCATGACGATGATCAACGCCTGGTGTGTCGAGATCATTTCAACCTGATAGATCAGGCCGGAGCTGAACACGATGAGCATCATGATCAGCGATGAAATCAGGAAGCGGAAATAGGTTCCGAGCTCAAAACTGACATTAGCGAGAGCGCGTTTGCTGAGCACGGTGGATGCGCCGAAACTCATGGCTGCGATCAGGGCAAAGCCGGAGGCGGCGAGGGTTTTGTTGTCCGGCGTAAAAGCGGGCACGTGCAGGCCAAAGGTCATCAAATAGGCGCCGAGAACCGCCAGACCCGCCCAGAAGAAGAAAATTTTCGGTAACTTCTCTTTCAAAAAAGCAGCCGCGAGGAAGATGGCAAAAACCGGCTGCAGCTTCTGGATCAAAACCGGAATAGAGAGATTGACGTAATCGACATAGAACAGCGCCTTGGTAATGGCCATGGTGCCGACAGCGCCACCGAGCACGGCGACCCCGAAGAATGACAGGATATCTTTGTATCCGAGGGCGGCAAGTTGTTTGATCTGCCCTTTGAAAAAGGGGGTGAGCATCACCGTCACGATGGTGCTTTCCAGAAAAACGACCAGCGCGACCGGCAATTCATGCAGGGCGGGGCGCAGTATGATGCCGTCGAATCCCCAGAGCATGGCCGCAGCGATGACAAAAAGCGGGGCGAGTCTGTCCATTCTTTAACCTGAGAAGCTCATGAAGTAGTTCGGGAATCTCACATCACGATCAAGTGACAGCAGATTTGAGCCTGCTGACTGCGTTTCCTGTCGAAAGAAACCGATAGATGGATTCGTATCAATCGATTGTTCGCATCATTATCTGCCAGCGATGCGAGCAACGGGAAGGCCTAATATAGAAAAAAAATTACAGGAACAAAGCCTTTTATTTCTGGAAGGTTAGCTCGCGTGCGTTCTGAGTATCCAGTTTATTCAGCAAACCAGACCTGACCCGGACATCGTTATCTGATATTCCAGCCAGGCCAAGCGCAGTGCCGGAATTTCATCTTTCGGGCACGTGCTTCAGTCCGGGGGATTCCGGTCTTCCCCTGCGGGGAAACCGGAATGACAGCTCTGGTGCAGGCACGTGCTGTGTTCTGGCGGTATGGCTGCAAAAAAGCAACATTACTGAGTTAAATGGATAGCCAGACGCGAGTGTTCCGGGGGAACGGTGCACTCAGCCTGCAAACCTGCTCCTGAGAATGTCTCCCGCTATCCCTGTCTGTGTGCAGCATGCGCCCAGGCCTCGTTGCACCGCTGCTGCGGGCTGGTACAGCCGGGTGCACCTCTTCGGGATTTGCTTGGCAGGATGGGTGCTTTAGTCGGGGTGATTCAGTGTGCGGGATGCCGGCTCAGCGTACCTTGATGACGATGATGGTCATATCATCGTGTTGCTCATTGCCATCGCCGAAAGAGCGGATTTCGGCGATGGCGCTGCGCACCATCTCTTCCGCATTTTCGTGGGAAATCCCCTGCAGAAAATCGATCAGTCTCTGTTCCCCATATTCCTCGCCATGCTCGTTCATCGCTTCCGTGAATCCATCTGTAAAAAAGACCAGCGTGTCCCCCGGTGTCAGGCTGAGCTCGGTTTCCCGCAGGGTTTTCTCAAAGATCGGCCCCATCTCCAGCCCCAATCCGATACCCGGCGTATTGAGCAGCTCACGGCTGCCGTCGCTTTTGAACCAGACGACGGGATTGTGCCCTGCACGGGCAAAGTGCAGGCGTTTTTCCGGCGGTGACAGGACGGCGTAAAACATGCTGACGAACCAGGTGCGTTCGATGGTCTGGTACATCTGGCTGTTGACCCGCGTCAGTACGGTCTTGGGTGACAGGTCGTTCTCGGCGTGGGATTGCAGAATCCCCTTGGTCAGAGTCATGTAGATGGCGGCCGGCATCCCTTTGCCGGATACATCTGCGATGGCTATACCGAATTTGCCTTCGCCCAGGTTGAAGAAATCATAGTAGTCGCCGCCGACCTCCAGCGCAGGCAGGCAGGCCGCATAGATATCATAGCCTTCGATCTGCGGCACCCGGCGTGGCAGCAGGCCGAGTTGCACTTTTTTGGCGATCTCCAGCTCCTGCTGCATGCGCGTCTGTTCTTTGATGCGCCGGATGTGGGCCGGTTCGTCTGAAGTGCGTACGGCAAACTCTTTCCCGCGCATGAGTCCGATCAGGCCGATGGCGAGGATGACGAAAAAAATCAGAATAAGTAACACAGCATTGATGACAAAAAGTGGCGTGCCGGAGCTCATGGCCGGCCCGACAATCCGCAGCAGCGCTGCCACCGAGCTGGTCAGTATAGAAGCGAGCAGGCCGTAGCGCCAGAACACATACCCTTCCAGTATTGCCTGCACAAAAGCTGGTATCGTGGAGAAATAGACCGGCCAGTAGAGCCAGAACTCATCGAAGAATATGCTGTAACCGGCAAAGGAAGCTGCTGAAATGAGAATCGCCAGGGCGGGTGATTTCATGAAACGCAGCAGATAGGGGATGAGAAATGCCCGGAAGATGATGTTGTTGAACAGGGTCAGAGTGATGATGCTGCCGAGTGCGTTGAGCAATGGGATTTTGCCGTTGAACATATCCAGCCATTGGTTGCCTACCCGTGGATGCGCCCCGAAAAAGGTGATCATCACCAGCTCAGTCAGGAGGGTGGCACCAAAAGCTATGGCCCCGAAAATGAACGCAGGCGGTATTTCCCTGCCCATGTTTTTTGAAATCCAGCGTCCTTTGAGCAGGCTGTCGATGCCGCTGAGCAGCCGTGGCCGGAGCTGATAAATTTCATGGATACCGGCATTCCATGAAGTGAAGATGTTGACGAAAATGAAAACCAGAGTAGTGGTCAGTTGGATGCCGAGCAGGATAAATTTGGTATAAACCTCGCTGATCGCCCCGATGTTTGTTTCTGTACCGAAGATACTCCAGCTATTGATGTAGATGATGCAGAAAGTTACGTAGCTGATCAGCCCGGCGACTGCCCCCTGGTTGACTGAAATCAGTCCGGCGTGATATTTTTTCAAAAAAGCCAGCAGGGAGAAGATGGTCAGCAAAAAATAGATGACGACCGACAGGCCGTTGAAGAGGATGTTGGTACCACCAAACCGTCCGGACGAAACCGTGAAATCCTCCGGCACGACGAACTTCGGCATGAACATGACGACCTGATCGCCGGCAATCTGCATATCGACCGCTTCGTGCCCCTCGGCAATTTTGTTGCCTTCGCGCACGAAACGCAGGTTGTAGTCGCGGCGATTGGGTTTGTTATGCACCCGGAAATTATCGAGGGTGTACAGTGCCGCTGTCTGCGCGCCGAGCCGGCGCACCAGCTCTGCCCGAGCCAAAGCCGTAGCCTCATCCTGGCTCAGGCGCGTGCCGGCGACAGAGTCGGGTATCTGGTGTCTGAAACCGAGCAGGGTGCCGTCGGTGCGAACCCGGATGGTGAGAAACTCTTCCTGCGCATCTTTAGGGCGGTTGCGGTGCCAGGCAAAGTTCCACCACGCGATCGGCAGGTTGCTTTGTTGCAGCAACTCCATAGTCTCGCGCACGCCATAGCAGCGCATCAGATAATCGATGGAATTGGCGTCGCGGAGGTACCAGGCGTAGCGATGAAAGCCGTCTTTATCGAATCGGAGTTCGCGCACCAGGCTGTCGGCAGCCAGCGCGGCTTCGCTGCGTGAGACTTTGGGCAGGCCGATGAAAGCAGGGTTGATTCGTGGCAGCAGGTCGATGCCGAGCAGCAGTAGCAGTCCTGCAATCGTCGTGAGCAGAATATAGTCTAAAACGACGTTTTTATTCCTGTGCATCAAAGCTGACTCCGAATAAACCTCTTCATACGGTGAGCATGATTTTATCGCAAGGCGCCTGCTGATCGGCGTTTCGCGGAAAGGGGGATCAGGATGTTCGTCCTGCAGCGCGTACAACCGGCAGGCAAGTTAGGACATTTTTAACGGGAGTAAAAGTAAAAAGTTGTCGAATAAATCGTCCCGCTTGTTTTTCAAGTCTGTGCTTTGTATGTTGACACCTGTTTGCCCGCAGCCGGTTGCCCCACGTGTAGCGGAACTCGCAAGAGTTCCGGCCCCTGGAGCGCCCGAAGTGTTGCCACTTCGGCTACATC
>WFTM01000147.1 GCA_015485525.1 Candidatus Zhuqueibacterota bacterium
AGGCTCCCAAACAAAAAAAGCCCGAATCGGGCTTGAAAAAGAAAGTAGCGGCGCAGGGACTCGAACCCCGGACCTTTGGATTATGATTCCACTGCTCTGACCAACTGAGCTACGCCGCCATTTTTTTGCAGATTCTGAATTTAGAAACTTCACCATAAAATGCAACCTGAAAATTCACGCGCTGCCCGGGTTTCCTCTGTTTGCCCGGCATTTTTCATTCCGGCTTCAACCAGAGAGATCGCATCAGACGACTGGCGCCAGTTTTGTTGCCGGTGCTTATCTGGCCGGAATGGCGCACATGGTCGTGCGCGCCTCGCGTGAGTTATGTTGTACCGTGGGAGTCAGCAGTCAGAGGTACCATCCACACACAGTAACCGGCGGCCCCTGACCGCCGGTTTTCGCCGTTCTCCCTTGCCCACAGCAGCCAGAGGCTGGCGCTGTCCTGAAAATTGACAGGCACAAAGCCACGCAGCGGATACTCAGGTTCATGCTCCAAACCGCTCTCACCGCCTCAGCATGAGCTTACGCACAGCCTGCAGTGGCCCGGCTGAGATATGGATCAAATACACGCCACTGGGGACGAGATTCCCGCTGCGATCACGACCGTTCCAGCGCAGGGTGTGATAACCGGCACCCATATCTGCGCCCTGCAGCAGGGCAACTATTTCCCGGCCAAGGACATCGTAAATGCGCAGTGTCACCCGTTCCGGCGTCATCAGCGCAAACCGGATGCGCGTTGCCCCCATGCTCAGGGTAAAGGGATTGGGATACGCGCCGGAGAGTTCATAGCCATCCGGGATTTCCGCCAGAGAAAAACCGCCGGCAGCAGCCTCCAGATCAGCAGCGATCTTGGCAGAGGGCTGAACCGTAATCTGCACCTCAGCGATATCGGTGAGACCGCCGCTGTCTTCGACCTTCAAACGAATGGTATAGTTGCCCGGCACTGTGGGTGTCCCGGCTCCGGACTTTACACCCGAGGCCAGCGGCCGTTCGACACCATCCGGAGCAATCGACGTCCAGGTAAAGGCACTGGCCGGCAGGGTACCGTCTTCGGGGTCTGTGCCCTCGCCTGCAAAAGCGACGCTCTGGCCGACGGTAAAAGTCGCGCCGTCAGCCGGCTGGGTAATCGTTGCAGTCGGCGACTGGTTCGGCTGCGTCACGGTGATGGTGACAAAAGCCGTATCCTGCAGCCCGCCGTCATCGGTGACGATCAGCCGGGCGTTGAACGTGCCGGCGGAATTATATGTATAAGCCGGATCAGCAACCGAACTCGTTCCTCCATCGCCAAAATCCCAGGCATAGCTGGTGATCGATCCGTCACTGTCTGTGGAATTGGACCCTGTGAACTGCACCGCCAGTGGTGCATCTCCACTGGTGGGAGTAGCGCTTGCCACGGCAGTTGGTGGCTGATTGCCGCCACCACCGCCACCCGTGACCGTGATCGTTGTACTCGACGTACCGGTAGCACCATCGTTATCCGTCACGGTCAGAACAACCGTGTACGTACCGGCAGACTGGAATGTGTGTGACGGGCTGACCAGGGTGCTGCTCGTGCCATCGCCGAAATCCCAGCTGCGCGAGCTGATGCTGCCGTCCGGGTCAGTGGACAGGCTGCTGTTGAAGCTGACGGCCAGCGGAGCCGGGCCGGAAGTTTTCGATGCGGTAAAATATGCCACTGGCGCGACATTAGCCGCCCCGGCTGCGACCTCAAAAACCACCGTCTGCACATCCTCGAGCCCCTGCGAATCGGTCACTTTCAGACGCAGCGTGTACGTCCCCGGCAGGGAGGTCGTGGTGCTGACCGTTTTCGTACCCGAGCCCACCGGGTAATCGACCTGGCCGTTGGGCAAATCCGCCGTCCAGACGAAGTTTGCAGCCGGCACTGCGCCATCTTCGGGGTCCGTAGCATCACCGGCAATATTGATGGTACCATTGAGCGCCAGCACAGCTCCGGCCGGCGGCGAGATGATCATCGCAGAGGGTGGCTGGTTGCCCGCTGCGTTGACGGTTACGGTCACTGTGTCTGTATCTGTGGCCCCGAGGTCATCAGTCACCGTCAGCACAGCCTGGTAGGTTCCTGCCGAGGTGTATGTGTACAGAGGGTCAGCAGTCGAAGCGGTACCGCCGTCGCCGAAATCCCAGGCATAGCTTGCAATTGTCCCGTCTGCATCGCTGGAATTCGAGCCGGTAAACTGGACGTCGAGGGGTGCGGTGCCACTGGTCGGATCAGCACTGGCCACCGCAGTAGGAGGCTGATTTGCCCCCCCACCCCAGTCCTTGTTGTTGACAAAAACCAGCGCTTTACTCGCCGGGATGGTGACGTTGGCAATCACACCACCGCTGGCACTGAACTGTGTATCATCGACATATTCGAACCAGGTCCCGTTATCCGGCACTGGAATATCGAGGGTCTGCGGCTGGTTGGAAAAATTCGCCGCAACGACGATCTTATCCGTGCCCTGCTCCCGCCGGTAAACGATGACATTTTTATCGTAATCCTTGAGATCGGTGTTGAGGAAATCCGAACTCAACGACGCGTGGTTGTTAAACAACCAGATCATGCGCTGGTAGTGGCTGTGCAGTGCGCTTCCCGTCGGTTCGTCGAGGTGTACCCAGTGCAAGGGATTCGGATCGATGGTTTTCTCCGTATCTTCGCCGAACTCCTGGCCGTGATAGAGCATGGGCACACCGGCACTTGTAAACAGCACTGTGGCGCCAAGCCTGGATTTCTGAACAGCCGCGTTGTAGTCGATGTTCGGGTTGGTCTGCGCTTCCCAGATCACGCGTTGCTCATCATGGCTCTCGGTGTAGTTGATGACCTCCGAGGCTGTAGCAAAGCCGTCGCCGTTATAGTGGATTGCCTGCGCGGTGCGATCGAGGTCAGGATAAAAACTGCCTTCGAACTGTCCCTCACGCAGGTTGGCCTTCATCTGGTCATGAAAGGTATCATGCCATTCAGCATCGGTCTCGGTCTGCTGTACCAGCGCTGTCTCCTGCGGCAGGTGTTCGGCCATATTGTAGATATCCGCCTTGGCGTTGCGGGCAGCTTGTGTAAACGAAGCAACGCCGTTTCCGTTGGTATCCCAGCCGATAAACGCGGTGGCATCATACCGGAAACCATCGACATGATATTCGTTGATCCAGAATTCGACCACATCGCGCGTATAATCGTGGGTGTCCGTACTCCAGTGGTCCATATCCGGGAAACCCCACGGGTTGGTCTGCTCATGAAACCACGGGCTGGCGGCAAAATCATTTTCATAGAGCTGATACAACGGCGCGCTGGCATCCATGTGATTGAAAACCATATCGATGATGATGGCGATGCCCAGATTGTGTGCATCGTTGACCAGCGCTTTGAACTGGTCCGGCGTGCCATAAACAGACTCCACCGCCATGTGAAAAGCGGGATTGTAGCCCCAGCTCTGCCCTCCGGGAAATTCATAGGGTGGCATCAGCTCGATGGCATTGATGCCCAGCTCCGCGAGATAGCTGAGTTTGGCACGCATCCCCTCAAAATCTCCGGTTTCAGAAAAATCGCCGACATGCGTCTCATAGATCACCCATTTATTGTGCGCAGGCGCAACATAATCGCCATCACTCCAGACAAATGGAGCTGCGCCGACATCGATGACTGATTTCGCATTCTGATACAGGCCATTCTCCTGCCCGTCAACAGTCCAATCGACATCCCGGGAATAGGGGTCTGCGAGGGACTTTTTCCCTTCGATCACATACTGATATTTCTGCACACCATTGCCGGTATTGACGGTTTTCCACCACAGGTTCAGCGCATCATCGTGGTTCATTACCTCTGCGTTCGGATCCCAGTTGTTCCAGTCTCCCTTGATCGTGACAAAGCTCTTTCCCGGAGCAAACAGGGCAAAAGTCACTGTACCATCGCCGTTATCCGTGGCACCGCGTTTGATGCCGGCAGGTGCTGGTTCATGGCTGACGACCGGTTCGTAGGTGATACGCCGCCACGCCATGGTGTAGCGCCCATTCGCTGCCTGCGCGCGCGCCTGCAGAAACACCGTGCCGTAATCCGTTCCGGCCGGGTCCCAGGTCGTGGTATAAGGGGGTGTGCTCCCGGAGTGGATCAAAACCGTATCCGCGCGCATTTCCACCGAGGTTTCACCGCTTGCCGTCACAGTTACGGTGATCGGGCCGGTGACGACCGCGCTGTCTGCGGGCTCGGTGAATTCCAGCGTAGCGTCTCCGGGTTGCGGCGTCAAATCCGTGGTGATGCGGTAGTCTGTATTGTTGTTATTATCCCAGGTGCCATCATCCCAGCGGATGACAAAATCGATGCTGCGCACGACTTGCCGGGCGTCGGTAAACGGCCCCAGAGTAACCGTAGCGATATTATTGGCGTTCGGGCCATCGAGGGGAGTTTCCACAGCAACATCGTTGGCCGCTACGGTGCCGGCCGGCCAGTAGCTTTGCAGGGGCTGTTGCCAGCCCTCGCCATCGATGCCGTTCACCCCCCAGTGCAGCACGCCCCCCTGTGTGGTATTGGTGATCGTGATAGTAACGAATTCATTAGGATTGGGCGTGAGCGGATTCCAGGAGACGCCGGCCCCCATTCCGGGGGAGACGCCACTGTCCGGCAGGCCGTCGCTGTCCTGATCCACGGTGATGACGTAAAAATTATCCAGCAGCGTTGCCCCGAAAACATCGGCCGGGGGTACGGAGGCATTATCCGGTGCGCTATCGTGTGCGCCGGTATCGTCGCCACCGACCATCGTGGCCACGAGCTTCAGAGAGGCACCGGCCGGGACTGCCCCGGCTCCGAGGCCATACAACGTGTTCCAGGGTATGCGCAGCTCGGTTTCCCCGTTGGCTCCGGCAGTGGCAATCTCCACCTGCGCTGTCAGGTCATCGGTCGTCGTGCCGTTGAGAATATGATAAAAATTACCGCCCTGTTCGTTCCATTTGCCATACTGAAACTCTGCTCTAAAACCGCTGAACTGGATATTGCGCGGCCAGGCGTCCAGGCCTGAGACATCTGCACTACCGTCCGCTGCGCCGGTGCCGGCGTCGAGATAGAGCACGATACCGTTGTTATTCAAGGAATGGCGGATGGCGAGATAGAGGTTGTCCGCATCCCAGGTGAGATACACATCATCCACCTCATTTCCCTGCCATGGCGAATCCGTGTTGCTGTCATCGAGTATCCACTCATCGCCAGACCAGTCCCCGGATATCGCCCCGTCGATCACCGGGCTGGAAAAAGTCGTCGGGAAGACGAGAGTTGCCAGCAGCAACACACCAGCCACAAGACTTCCACCCCTTTTCAAAACGCGCATCGTTTTCTCCCTTCGCTTACATGATTCAAAACGAAAATTTGGTCGTATTTCACCTGCCCGGCAAGCCGCCTCCGCTTGGCTTATCCCGATATGTTCACAAAAAACAGCCGTATCCTTCTCTCTGGAAAATTGTGTTTTCCACTCTGCCCGCCTATATGGAAAAGCTTCCACGAAAATAAAAAAAATTACCCACACGCGGTGGTGTACTCGCCCGCGACAGACAACGTCGGGCTGATCTCCAGGTGCAGCGCCGCGAAAGCCTGCCGCAAGCTGGTCTCCACCTCACCCACTGTTGCTCCACGGGCAAAAATAAACCCCGGATAACTCGCACCCTCGGGCAAAGCCACCAGCATATTCATCACTTCAGCGGTTATACTGACTTCGACGACTCCGGGCACCCGGCGTGCCTGGTCAACTCCCTCAATGGACGTCAGAATACCGGTCCCGGGCACGGGAATCATCATCACGCCGGCAGGAGAGCGGATCAGGTCGCCGGTCGCAACTTTCTCACCCAGTGCATGGCGCTGCACCAGCACCTCCAATGAAATTCCCGAGGAAAATTCAAAAATGCGCGAACACAACCCGCCGATCGTGCGCGGTGCAACTTCAAGCAGAACGACGCCTCGATCATTTAAGCGAGCTTCGGCATGCACCGGGCCATGGCGCAACCCGAGTACGCGGCAGGCGTGCTCCAGCGTTGCGCTGATGTTCGCTTGCACTGCCGTGGTTTCACGCGTCGGTGTCAGATAAATCGTCTCTTCAAAGAACGGCCCTTCGAGGGGATCGGGCTTGTCGAAAATTGTCAAAATATCCAGCCGGCCTTCGCTCAGCAGCCCTTCGATGGCCACTTCACGGCCGGGGATATACTCTTCGATCAGGATGAAGCCAGACTCTGGTTCTTTTTTTTGGACAAATTCCCTGCTCTGCAGCAAACGGCGCAAACGGGTAAACGCCTCTACAAACTCCGCCGGACTATCTGCCCGCACCACACCACGGCTGCCCGAGAGATGCAATGGCTTGAGCACACAGGGGAACCGTACGCGCCGTGCTAATGATTCCGGATTTTCCCGGAGAGGCACCTGAAAAAAATCCGGCGCCGGCAGCCCGCTCTGTGCCAGATTATGCCGGAAGAGGTATTTGTTGCGGCAGAAACGCATGCTGTCCGGAGAATTGCCGGGCAGGCCGAACTGCTGTGCCAGCATCGCGGCCAGCACAGTGGTGTTATCGTCTGCAGGGATCACGGCATCAACGGGTCTGTCCTGACAATAATCCGCCACTTTTGCCACAGCTTCAGCCGGCCGCGAGTAGGGCACAGACAACAGATTCTGTTGCGGCCATAACCGGGACAGCGTTCTGCAGCGGTTGGACAGAATCAGAGTATCGACGCCGAGACTCTCTGCCGCGCGCAAAAAATCATGCAGCCGGTACGAAGTTGTCGGAGCGATGAGTATCAGTCGTTTTCTGCGCATAGCCTGACATTTCACAAATCCAGCACAAGCAGCCTTATCCTGAAAAATCTCTATTCTGCACTATTCACAGATTTTCCGGATTTCACCAACTGGCATGTTCCGGTTATTTTGACTTACTGTTCTGCGGAACATAGTCCGGGGGCGTCTCTGCTCCACCGCCGAAAAAATACTGCTCCATCTGCTCATCGAGGAACTGGTTGGCCTTCGGATCCGCGAGGTTGAGGCGGTACTCATTGATGAGCATGATCTGATGGCTCAGCCACATTTTCCAGGCTTCTTTGGAAACATTTTCGAATATCCGCTGTCCCAGCTCATCCGGCTGCGGGGGTTCTTCCAGGCCTTCGAGTTCCTGGCCCAGTTTTATACAAAATACAGTTCTTGCCATTTTTAAACTCCATCATGTTATGGGTGAAACGAGCAGCACGGCCGGGCAGGCCGCACCGCACTGTGTGGCGCCCCGGGACTACCGCCTGCCGGCTTGCTCGTTAGCCTCGGGGGTAAACTTCTCACACCGCGTCACCGGCTGGCGCGGATAGCGCGGCCAGTCGCTGCCGGCGCTTGCCACGGTGCAGAGAAAGAACTCCGAGCCATTGCGGTTGCGGATGATACGGACCTTCGCACAGGCCGCACACAGTGTATGGTTTTCTTTCAGCATTTTTGCCCGATTTACATACGACTCAGCGCATGGCGCACGAATAGACGGGATCACAGCAAAACTAATACTCCCAACGGGCATTTGCAATCTTTATCTGACCGTATTTGCCCCGGGGTGGTATAGAAAAAGCGAGCCCACGGTGATGAGCTCGCTTTTCCTCTTTGTCAATTGGAAGTAACCAGAGAAGGTTACTTTAGCGGAGAATACTGATGCGCACGCTCTTCTGCAGTTCACCGGCGCGGACTTTTATAAAATAGAGCCCGGCAGGCACACGCTGTCCGGAAGAACTTCTGCCATCCCAGCGCAGGACATGGTACCCAGCCGGCATACTCTGATCCTGCAACAGTGTGGCAATGCGTTGCCCGAGAACATTATAGACCTCAACCCGAACCTGCTGAGTCTGCGGCAGCGCCAGACGGATGCGCGTACCATTCTGCGACTTCTGCAGCGAGAACGGATTCGGGTAGGCGCCGGATACATCGTATCTCTCAGGCACACCCAGACGGGCAAAGGCGAGAACCATTGAATCCGATGCTGCAATTTTGGCCGAAGCAGTAACAGTTATGCTGATTTGATCGCTGGCTGTCACGCCTTCGCTGTCCACGACTTCAAGCCGAATGACATACGTACCCACTTCATTGGCAACCGCACTGCCGGACTTGACGCCGGATGCGAGAGGCTGCTCTGCCCCTGAAGGTGTGGTTACGAACCAGGAAAAAGCCGAGGCTGCAAGGTCACCATCCTCAGGATCAGTGCCGGTGCCGGCGTAGTTGATCGTCGTCCCGA
>WFTM01000148.1 GCA_015485525.1 Candidatus Zhuqueibacterota bacterium
CTTTGCGTGAGGTACGGGCACTGGTCTGCGTGTAGTGCACGCTGAAGCGTGCACTACGAACGTTTATCTCCGCAGATAGGTCGTCACCCTGCTCTTGCATACCTTTTTTCTCTCGCTGAGCTCGCTGTGACCGCAGAGTTTTTCAATTGTTGTTTTTTTTTGCTCTGCACGCTTTGCGTGAGGTCCGGGCACTGGTCTCTTGCTTTGTGTTGAGCTTGTCTTTTCGAGAGACTGGGGCACGCTGAAGCGTGCACTACAAACGTTTTATCTCCGCAGGTAGATCGTCACCCTGCTCTTGCATTCCCCCTTAACTGCTGCTACTGCAACTGCCCCCCTTTGTCGCCTGGTATGCTAAATCCTGCTCAACTGTTCTTTTCTGCCTGGGTGCATGCAGTCACATTTTGCCTTGAAAAAAGGGTGCTTGCCTATCGTGCGGAAACGGTCGTTTTTGCCTGCAGTTCCCGGCCTTCGCGCAGCCAGCGTACGTCGATCTCATCACCCGGATTGAGGGCACGCAGAACGGTTGACAGGTCACGCAGCGTCTTGACATCCTTGCCTGCGAGAGAAATGATGACATCGCCTTTTTTCAGGCCGGCTTTTTCCGCGGCCGAGCCCGGCGTCGTTCCTGTAATGCGCACGCCCGGTCCACTGAAGGCAAAATCCGGCACCGAGCCAAAACTGACGCGCCGACCGCTACCGCCGCGTGGCCGTGTTTGCTGAGCTGACTGTTTGCCGGCAAACTGCGCCGTCATGGGCTGCTCGCGCCCGGCGAGATATTCCACGGCCTCGCGCACGATAGCAGCGACCTTGACCATCCCGGCTGCATCGATTTTATCAGCCGTGTCGCCCGGGCGGTGATAATCCAGATGTACGCCGCTGAAAAACTGCACCGCAGGCACCTGCGCATCGAGAAAACTCTTCTGATCGCTCGAACCAAAATCATCAGCGACAGACTCAACTTGAATACCGGTTACAAAACCCGCACCGCGAAAGATGTGCACCCATTCACTTGCCGAACCTGTGCCGAAGATAGTGATCTTCCGCGTGCCAAGGCGGCCAACCGTATCGAGATTGAGCATGCCGATGCACCTGGAGACAGGAAAACGCTGCGTGGATTTGACATAATATTTCGAGCCGAGCAGTCCGGCTTCCTCGCCTGAAAAAGCAACGAAAACCACGGTGCGTTCGGGCTGCATGTTTTTGCCGAGAATACGCGCCAGCTCGAGCAGCACGGCAACACCGCTGGCGTTATCATCAGCTCCGGGGTGAATTTTCCCCTCATCACCACTGTGCACATCCGGCCAGCCGGTGCCGAGATGATCATAGTGAGCACCGATAACCACACTCTGCCCCTCGTACTTCGGATTTGTCCCCGGAATAATGCCGACGACGTTTTTCAGAGTTGCGGTCTGCTCCTGCGGGCCATATTTTTCCTGCCAGACCTGAAAAAATGTCTGCTCATCACTACCCGGCTGCAGGCCCGCCTGCCGGAAAACATCAGCGATATAGCCGGCAGCGCGCTCCAGCTCTGCGCTCGCGGCACCGCGACCTTTCAGTGTATCCGAAGCCAGCCATGTGACATCCCGGAGCATTCTCTCCTGCGAAAAGACAGGCGCAAGAGAAGCCAGTGCCTTCCTGCCCGGGCGTGCGGCTGCTGCACCATTTTTATCAGCAAGCCGGCGCGTCAGAGGCGAATGGACCGCAGGCCACTGGCCCTTGAAAAAATTCTCCGGTTCATCCCCCTTGAAAGCAAGATAGCTGTACTTGCCATAGTGCGGCAGTTTGCGAGCAAGCCCCGGCATGGCTGCCGGGTTCATCGTAGCCAGCAGCGCAATGCTGAAATCCGCGTTGTCCGGATTGCGTGCAGTAGTGATGACGCTGTGCTCCTGCCGCAGCAGCATTTGCTTGCCGATGCGGATTTGTTCGTCCCGGAAATCGATATCGTAATCTGAACTGGCCTGCTGCAGGGTTGTCAGAAAGCGATTTTCGAACCCAAACAGCCATACGGCTTTATCGCCGGGCAGCTTGCTGAGTTCGCTGTCATGCACGACCTCGATGTGACCACGCTGAGATTTTTGCCAGTCATCTGCGATAGCCTGATAACCCTGTAAAATTTCATTCTCCGCAGAGGCCGGCAGAACCAGCACAACCTGCTCTGCACCGAACATCTGTGACAGAGCTGGAGGAATTTCATTGCGGTGCAAACGCCGGAAAACATCAAACTCCGGATCGACATCCACGCGCAGCGGCCGGGCCGGCAAAGAGAGTGTCACGGTTTTATTCTTTGCCAGCATGGGTATGGTCTGCTGAAAAGCTTTATCGCTGTTTTCCAGTGTGATTGCCACGGGCACATCGAGGACAAACGCATCGCCATCCTGAATCTGTTCGAGAGTAAGTGTCATCTGCCAGCGGTCCGCCTTTTCAACAGCCTCAAGCGTTGCGAGACGCAGTTCCGGTGCGCCGGGACGCTGCACCCACTGTTCGAAAAATGAGCTGAGGTCTGTTTCAGCAATATCTGAAAAAACCGATGCCACATCGCTGAATGATGCGCGTTTATAGCGATACTGCCGGTAGAATTGCTGCAGCCCACGCACAAAAAGGTCGTCACCGATCTTTTGCCGCAGCATGTGAAAAAGCATCAGCGTTTTACCATAGCCCACTGCTTCGGTTACCGAGGAGTGCCGGGAGCGGAATTCACTCAACGGGAAGTCCTTATCCTTCTTGACATAATCTGTATATTTCTGCAAGGTCGCCCGACGGTATTTGACGCCGGCACCGCGCTGTTCCTGTATGAGATGGTCGGCGAGATATGCGGTCAGCCCTTCACACCAGTTGCCGGTGGGGTAATCGACAAAAACGCTGTTGCCCCACCAGTTGTGCAAAATTTCGTGTGGATACGAGGAATGCAAAATAAACGGAAAACGGATGATTTGCGGGCCAAGCAGTGTAAAAGAGGGCATGCCATACCCTGTTTCCCAGAAATTTTCCACCAGCGCGAATTTGCTGTATGGATAGGGGCCGATGAGCTGGCGGTACATTTCAAGATACTGAGCCGTGACTTCAAGATATTTATTGGCCAGAGCATCATCTTTTGTCCGCAAAAACGCCTGCGCTTCGACGGCGCCGGCAGAGCGGGAATATTCCACGAACTGTGCAGCGACGAGATAAATTTCATCCTGCGGCTCGGAAGAATCCCAGACAACCCGGCGCTTGCCATCCGTGATCTGGTGCAGCGTCCGCTTTCCCTGACTGACCACATCCCAGCTTTGGTCAACCGTGACATCGAGAACGAAAGTCTGCAGGTCATCGCTGAACCAGGGATACCAGTAAGTGGCGGCAGAGAGATAGACTCCCTGCGCCGAGATAGTGCCCGGTGTTTCGCTGAAACTGCGGGCATACTCCTCGCCCCGCTTTTGCAGCGGATGGTGAATGACGCCGTCGTAGCGGAGCGTGAAAGTGCGTACCCCCTGAGGCAAAGTGATGGTAAAATGCTCGAGATCGAGACGCTCATCCAGAGAAAAAGAGCTGTTGTTGATACCAAAATGAGCCGGCTCCGGCTTTTCAGCATTTTTTTTCAGCACCACTCCCGGCGTCATGCTTTCAGGCGCAAGCCCGCCATGCAGGAGGAAATGAACTGTACCGCCCCGGCCGGACACCAGCGCCTCCGGCAGAGTGATGGTATCGAAAACCTGCAAGCGCTGCTGCTCCGGCTGCAGGGTAACTTTCATCTCGTGTCGAAGAGTCTCCTCCTGTGCGGCAAGACTGCCAGTGCAAAGCACGGCGGCGATCATCCAAAACAACACACGGCGTCTGAGCATAATCATCACTCCTGAAAAAGTGTACGAGTGTAGGGTATGAAGAAGTAACAAAGATGTGTTCGTAATTTTGTAGAACTCAAAATTTTTTCAAGCTAAAGCTTTTCTACTTTTTCCAGATCTTTGTTAGCGCCGATCAGCACCAAAACATCGCTATCCTTGAGGACATGCTTACCACCGGGGATGATGATGGTATTTTCCGGCACGATCTCTTTGATCATGACGATCTGCACGTTGTAGTGTTCACGCACATGCAATTCGGCCAGGCTTTTGCCGATCCACGGCTCAGGGGGGGCAATTTCGATGACACTGTATTCGCTGCCAAGCGGGAAAAACTCGAAAAGGTTGGTGCGTTTCAGGGTGTGCGCCACGCGACGGGCAGTGTCTTTTTCCGGGAAGATTATCGTCGAAGCACCGATCATGTTCAGAATTTTGGCGTGATCCTCGGTGAACGCCTTGGCAATGATCTCTTTGATACCCAGCTCGCGTAAGTACAGGGTGATCAGCACACTGGTGTCGATCTCTTCGCCAACGGAAATGACCACAGCATCAAACTCGGTAATTTCGAGATCGCGCAGAGTATCCTTATCCCCTGCGTCGGCGATAACCGCTTTGTGCACCAAGTCCTTGACATCATCAACTTTTTCTTCGCTTTTGTCCAGCGCCATAACCTGCACGCCAGCCTCGGCGAGATATTTACAAAGATAATGACCGAAGCTGCTCAATCCGATAACGGCTATGCTTCTCATGAGAAATCCTGTTGTTGGGTCATGCTTTTTCCGGTTCAGATACCGGAGGCCCGTATCTTGCCGGAATATATATCCGGTTAAAATTGGCGGCTTTCGGGGCACGATAAATCGTGCACTACAAACGTGTCATCCTGAGTTTAGAATACTTTTCAACGCCCCAGGCCGGGTCGTGAGGTTCGGCCTAACCGCCACAGCCGATCCCTTTTACCGGCAGGTAAGCTAAATTGTGCTCAAGCCATATGATATGAGGACGAACCTCGCACGTCAACCGACGAGCACATCTTCCTGCACATATCGGTAGCGCATTTTTTCTTTTTTCCCGATTGCCATGGCCATGGTCAGCGGCCCGAGCCTGCCGATGAACATCAGCGACAGGATGATCACCTTGCCGGCTTCTGTCAGTCCGGGTGTTTTGCCCATAGACAGGCCAACGGTAGCAAAGGCCGAAGTCACTTCGAAAAGCAACTCGAGAAACTGCCCGCGGCTTTCCTGATGCGATAACCCGGCGAGTTCCGTGATCAGCAGCAAAGAGGTAGCGATGAGTATGATAGTCATGGCAAAAAACGTGATCGAGATCGCGCGTGAAACCGCAGCGTCCGGAACACGGCGGGAAAACATATTGGTCTCATCCTGCCTGTGAAACATAGCGCGGATGTGCGCGAGGATGATAGCAAAAGTCGTGGTTTTGATGCCGCCACCACAAGAAGCCGGCGAGGCGCCGATAAACATCAAAATCAGAAAGACGAACAGGGTCGGATTGGAAAGTATATTCAGGTCTATGGTGTTAAAACCAGCGGTACGCGTGGTGACGGATTGGAACAAAGCAGTCTGTACTGCCTGCAACAACGATAATCCGCGCAGGCCGTTATGCCATTCCAGCAGCAAAAAAAACAAACCACCGGCGAGAATCAAACCGGCTGTTGTCGTCAGGACAATACGGGCATTGAGAGAGATCGTCCGCCAGCGCAGGGAACGGCTGTTGTACAACTCATAGACCACCACGAAGCCGAGTCCGCCGGCGATAATCAGGCCCATAGTGGTAACATTGACGAGAACATCCGTACGCCACGGGACCAGACTGTTCGGGAACAGGGCAAAACCGGCATTACAGAAAGCCGAAACTGCGTGAAAAACACCATAGTACAGAGCTTCGGGCACCGGCATGCTGCGGCCAAACGCTGCCGCAAGCAGGATTGCACCCAGGGCTTCCGCCAGCAGCGTCGCCAGAAAAACCGTTTTCAGCAGCGGCATGACCCCACGGCCGTGGGGATTGCTGCCCAAGGTGCCTTTGAGCATATCACGGCTGCCCAGGGACAGTTTGCCACTCAGCAGATACAGAAACAGCGTGGAAAAAGTCATGATGCCAAGGCCACCGAGCTGTATCAGCCCGAGGATCACCAACTGGCCCCAGATGGTGAACTGAGTACCAGTATCCACGACAATCAGCCCGGTGACGCAGGTCGCCGAAGTTGCAGTAAACAAAGCGTCGATAAAGCTCAGGGGTTCAGCACGGTTACAGGCAGGCAGCATCAGCAAAAGTGCCCCGAGCAGAATCAATCCGGCAAACCCGGCAATCAGGGTCTGCTCCGGGCTCAGGCGAAATGTTTTCATGGTTCAACCAACGTCATCCTGCCCCGGTCTCGGCCCGAGGATGGCGACGATATCCTTATCATCGATGACCTCTTTTTCCAGCAGCAACCCGGCCATCTGTTCGAGCTGTTCCCTGCGATCCTGCAGGATTTTTTTCGCATC
>WFTM01000149.1 GCA_015485525.1 Candidatus Zhuqueibacterota bacterium
CCACGAACGCTCCTTTTGTACCGTCAGAAACGACGATGGGAGGGGAGGCCGTACTGACATCCCGGGCCAGGGATTGCGGAGTATCGAGCACAGGAGCGCCTGTGGCGTCGAGAATCTGGAATTGCAACGTGCCCGAAACACCACTTCCATTCACCCAGAAGAGAAAGACCCCTCCTGCGTTTCCAGCCGTAACAGCAGCAGGCACGCTCTGTTTGCCCGCGGCCTCCGTAACCGGAATATTATATAGTTGCCGGGCCGATATCGGGGTGGTTGCCGCGGCAAGCAGCAACAGGATAGTGGCTCTCGTTATCTTATTTCTCATGCTCATCATGGTGACATCCTGAGTCTCACGCTGCTTTCCCTGTAGTCAGAAAACTTCACAAACCTGGCGACAAACAGGCTTAACCTAATTTTTATATTCAAAGTATGGCAAGACACTTCTGGTTACCCACTTCACTCAGCACGTATCTACACCCAAACCATCATATCTGTTTTCCCACAGGAGGAAACCGAAATCCCCCGAACTCTGGCATGTGCCCGAAAAGTTGAGACCCAGGCATTACGCTTCGCCAGGCCGGGATGACAGATGTCGATATCTGCATCAGGCTCGATTAGCTGAGTTAAATTGATAACCCGACACACACTTTGCCCAGAAAATTTTACCGGTTCTCGCCCGATCGCCCCGGTCTGACTTCGCATTTCTGCAGCAGTATCACTTATCGGTTACCGTCCGGCAAGGCCGGAGGGAGTTTTAAAGGCGTATTCTCGTTATCGCCGCCGGAGGGCCGCGTTGTCAGATACAACACACCAGCGCTGACGATCAGCGCTCCCGTTGCGTAGCGTCCCCAGGGACGCCGGGTTCTGATAATCGGTGGATTTTCAATCTCCGGTGTATCAGCCCCGGGCGCTGCGCTCGTGTCCGGCTGTGCCGGCATATTGGGCAGTGTGATATGCAAGGGTGCCGGCGCTGCTTCGTCATCCCCGGCATCGAGAATAATATCCGGCGCGCTGAACAACAGCTCAGCGATTCGCCGCAGGGGAAAGGAAAATTTATCGCCCGGCATACATGCGCAAGGTTGGGTCACGGTTTTTACTATGGCGTTTTGCGAGGCATCAAAGAGAGAAACGCGAAATTGCCTGCCGCCCTCCTTTTCATCGATGTAGGGAATCAGGATCAGGCCAACATCGAGGTCTTTGAAGACGCGCTGCAAGTCCTCTTTGCCCGGATTTTCAGGCAGACTGTTTTCCGTAAAATACACCCGCAGAGAGTCCATATCCGGACGACCGTAGTCATACCGTCCGGTAATAAACCCGGCCAGATATTCGGAGGCAGCGAAACGCTCTTCTTCTGTAAACTGGGTACTGTGAACGGGTAGAACGAGTATGCGGGCAGGTGACTGTGCGTTCAAGGCTGGAGAGAGAGAAAAAATCAGGTAGAGGTACAGGCCTGCCCTGGCCAAGAGACGGCATCCCGGATTATTTTTCATCTTTTATTCCCGACATGTGTGCTCTGTCCCGGGCCATAAACCTGGGTAACTGCTGCTGTCACCCCCACGGCACCGATAGAGCACATGACTATTTTATTGCCATCCTGGCAATTTGTTCTATCCTGCAATTCTCAGCATGGCCCTCATCCGAATAATGGCAGCATGAGGCCACATGCCCGTAAAACGATGCAGGTTGTGTCAATCGTGAAAAATATATCTCATTGAAGTCTAAAATCAAATTGAAAAGTGACTGCCCGGTCGCCACAGGCGAATGCAGTCTTGTGCGTAACAGTATCTACCACCGTTAAATCGCATTCGCATAACGTGAAAAAATTTTAAATTTTGAAAAAAATCACCCTAACATAATTTTTATCATAAGGTTATGATATGACATCAATAGAAAAAATTTTCCTGTCACTTCCTTTGTTTTTCAAGAGAGGCAGCCCTTCTCCTCACGCTGCTCCGTGGCAGCGCACGAACGAGACCAGATACTGCCTGCCCATAAAGCCGCACTCATTCAAGGGGATTCCGGCACCTCGCTTTGCTTTGGTCGAATACCGGCTCTTGCCCACACAAATCCTGCCTTTTCATAAAGTGCCATGCAGCGTTATACCCTACGCTGCTCAAAAACTGTTCTATCAAAAAATGCAGAATGCTGCGTGTGGAGCTATCCATCAATCATATCCCCCTGTTTCTGACGAGGCTGAAGATGTGCTACTGTGCGGGGTGGCAGGACAACCAGACGCGTGTCACTTTAACCTGTCAAAAAATATGTTCCCAACGATACCAAACCGGGTTTATCATCCTCCCGGGCTGCATCCGCTTTCTTCGTACTCACCGGGGCGCGCCAGAGATCGACACCCGTCATTCCAACCAAGCGAAGTGCCGGGGGCTCATCTTTTCGGGCACACGTCTGAGTCTGCGAGATATGGCAAATCAGTCCACGCCGAATTTAACATCAAAAACCAGCCCCACTCCGGGGCCTGTTGAAGGCACCACGCTTTTCGAAGCCACGGCAGCAAAGTTCACCGAAAATCCGGCCAGGCGCAGGCCAAAACCAAAAGTCGTGGCAAATCCTGTTTTACCACCCACAGCCACACCGGCACGCAGAGGCAGGAATGCCAGTCCCGAGTACTCACCTCCCACGCTCAACTGCGGCTTCCGGCTCACGCCCGGGGCATTGCGGAACCCCTGAATGTAATCTGCCACCAGCAAAAACGACCGTTTTTTATATACTGTACTGAGCCGAATTTGACCGGGTAAACTCGTCCGGAACGGTTCACCGGCATATTCGCGGGCATAGGTATCGTAAAGCGAGTCGGCGGCGCTTGCGGACAGTGATTCGATCGTGATCGAGTCTGCTGTAACGCCATACTCGTATATGCGCACATCCTTTTTCCATTTCAGCCCCGAAATGACGTTATTCCACATCCAGGCAAAGCTCCATTGCTCGGAAATCTTGCCTGAAATTCCAATGTCGGCGGCATAGCCATCACCGCCGGTTGCAGTGCGCATTTCCAGCCTGCCATCGCTGCGCAGGCCGTCAAAGTCGGTAATCAACGAGCCATCTGCGCGCACGACTTCGGCGTAACTCCAGCCGTGGACATACTTGAACGTAAAGCCTGCTGCAAGATCTTCGATCCAGACAACATCGACCGGCTGGCCAAAGCTGAAGCCGACGTGGGTGAGCGCCCAGGCGCGTCCGCGGGAGCCATCGAAGCGGTATTCCCGGCCAAAGGCGTTTCCCTGCAGAGCCAGCTCGACAAAGTCCTTCGCCAGGTTGATATCCGAAGCGCCGGTCGTTGTGACGTTAACAGCAAATTTTTTCGCGGACAGCCCGAGCACCATTGCTTGAGCATCTCCAGCTATGGCCAGGCCGGATGAAGGTATTTTCGACAACAGAGCTTGTTTGTCCGCATCATCGAGGAAGGCGCCGTTATACTTCCGATAGTCGTCAAGAGTAAAAGAACTGTTCTGCACGTAGGCGCCGGCCCCGGGGAGAAGCAGTGAAAAATCCGGCCGCGAACGCAGGCCCAGATTCGCCGGAGCCAGCAGCACGGCTTCTGCTCCACGCGAGATGGCACCATAAGCCCCGGCCATGGCTGTGGCCCTGGCGTTGACCAGGCTGATCTGCGCCTGCAGCCCGGACATGCTGCCCAGCAGTGCAGAAAGAGCGAATACGCGTGTGAGCCACCCTAAGCGGCTCGGGGTTGTCAGGTGTCTTTCCTTTTTCTCTCTCATTTCTGCACCGTACTATCCTGCCCGACGCGTGTCGTGGCTCCAATGTATGCCTGAACATCGATATAATCCGTGGAAAGAGCTGTGACCGTTCGGCCGCCGGTCCCGGGGAAACGCACTCTCAGCCCACCGTAAACAGTGTCCCGGGCGAAAAAATCCAGTTCGTTTTTATCCATGCTGATAGAAATTGTACTCAAAACCGCCTCCTGTACCCGCCCTGTGGCCGGATCGACCTGCCCGGAGGCGACGGTAACCGGGCCGATTGTTACACCGGGTGCGCTGAAAACATCGCTTCTGTTGCGGGCGAACAGCAGACTGAGTGTTGCACCAAGCGGCAGATGGCTGTTGATCGTGGCATGAAGCCGGCCATTTTGCAGCGCCTGCTCGATTTGCTTCTGAGCATCTGCAGAGGGACGAATTTCAGTGATCGGGCTGTCATAATCCTGCTCTGGTAACTGAAAAGAAACCGGCGCGGAAAAAGTCACCCTGCCGCTGACCTGGTCTGTCGCCCGGATACTTCCGCTGGTGCTGGCGTCGCCAAAAGTCACTGAGCCGAACACGTCGAGCTGCTCCGGCAGAATGTTCAGCAAATCGACGATCGTGCTATTGTCGCCATTGAGCAGGATGCGGGTTTCTACGGGTGTGCCATCTGAGCGGGCAGCGAGAATTTGTGACCGGACAGGAACACTGACCTCCTGCCCCCGGCCATTCCGCCCCCGAATCACGATATCCGTGGCAGCAGGAAAATTGATGCCGTTTTTCAAAATCACCTCCAGCTCTGCCGAGATGAACTGGATGCTGTCCAGCTCTGCAGGAACTTTCAGTGCAAAACTCTGCGGGGTGATATCGACCCGCTGCTGCTGAAGACGGCCGCGAATTTCAGAAAAAAACAGCTCGTTGAGCTGAAACGTTATCCCCAGATTATCTGTGGAGCGCAGCTCAGTTATAGCCTGCGGGTCCTGCAGGGTTTGCAGCTCCCAGTCAAGACGTACTTGCTGGCTGCCATCTGCCCCTGTCCCGGGCCGGAACGTGTACCCACTCAGATCGAGATTCATCGTACCCGAGGCCCTGCGTTCGAGAATGAGCGAATCGCTCAGTGCACGGCCTTGTGGGGAAACGAAGTCCGGCAAGCGGAGCTTGAGCTGGGTGCGAACAGGAATTTGCCCGCTTATGCCGATAAAAACCCCTCCCTGGCTGATGCGAGCTTCTTCGATAAACAAGGAATCAGAAATCGCCAGGCTGTCACTACGCGTGATCGTCTGCCGTTCGATCTGTGCAGCCGCAGCATTCAGGTCGAGATCACTGATCAAGACTTTGACCAGGAAAGAATCCGTCGTACGGATGAGAACCGGTGTGCTGCTCCCGGGCGACGAGCCGGCGACGCGCAAAGCAAGGGAAGAGCTGACGCGCTTGCCATCCAGAACCAGGCGCACTGTTTCCTGCTCACCGGTCGCGAGTTGCCGGCTGAAAGCAGCTGAGGCGATGACCGTATCGATGATCGCATCGTGCAGGGCAATGCTCATCGGCTGCCCCAGGGGGATGGGCAGATTGTTGACCAGGGTCAGATCGATGTAACCGCTCTGGATTTCGATCCACTCGAATGCTTCAAACGCCGGCACAGCGATACCCGGGACATCGAAAGAAAAGGCCGCAACCGGAACAGTCGTTCCATCCAGAGCCGCAGCGTCAGGGTATATATCCAGCAGCGTAACAGCCACCTGCTGCTCGCCGGGAGAGGGGATCGGAAAAGTCCCCACACTCTGTGAGGCGGACTGGGATAGTGCGGTGAGTTTAAGATTGTCGGCAGCCGTAAAAGTGTCCAGGTCGGCAATATAACGAAAACCGACATTGCCATTTTCATCGACCGTCAGTTCAGTCGTGCTGTCGAGAAAGTCGCTGATCGCATACTTTTTGTTGATCAGGGGAATCGTCAGAGCAACATCCCAGGATGGGGCTGCTGGTGAGGGGAGATTACAATGCGTGAAGCTGAGAAATATGATCAGAGAAAGAACGAATGAGCTGACTCGTTGGATGTTCATAGTGTTATGCTGCTCCGTCGATGCTATCGGTTCCGGTCAGGTGTGCACTGAGCTTCTTTGCGATTACAGAGTTGAATTCAATTTTGAAAACGATGTCACCGGGAAGCACACCCGGCTTGCGAGACATCACCTTTTCTGCGCTGAAAAAATCAGGGTAAAACGGCCAGGACAGCGCAGACACAGAGTTAGCAAGAATGGTGCCCGTCACTATTCCTGATACAGAAATGGAGCTCGTGCTTTTGCCGCTGAACTCATCCGATGACCCTGACTTTTCGCGCTGCGTCCCCGGAACCGAGGCGGAAAATCGCATTTTGCCGGGGAATCCCGGTAAAAGTTGACGACTTGCTGGCATGATGAATCGTGCTCCTGCAAACGCCTTTTCCTGAGTTTGGCAGGGTATCCGGTGAACTCAGCTATTCGGATCTGGTGCAGATATCGATATCCGTCATTGCGGACAAAGCGAAGTGATGTGTCGGAATCCCCCGCACTTGCATCTCCCCATAACTGCAACAGCCCCTTGCGGCAGGCATGTCCGGGTATCCAGTTTACTCAGTAAATCAGGCCTGGCTCAGATACCGGCATCAGTCACTCCGGCCAGGCGAAGCGCCGTGCCGGAATAACAGCTCTGGTGCAGGCACGTGCTGTTGTCAGGTGGTCTGATTGAAAAGATGCAACCGTGCTGAGTTAAGTTGATAACCACGGCAGGCATGCGATAACCTGCTCAACCCTCACGATTTGCGGAAGAGCCCAAAAAAGAACGCCGGCGCTGGGCCGGCGTTCTTTTTACCCGAAATTTGGGTGCCCCAATAATTCCGGTCGTTGTTCACGAAAAGCACGATTTGCTATTTCATGAAAAACAAGGAAAAGCCGATCACATCTGATCGTGCACAAAATGCACACTGCAAAACAGAGCGATGTGAACGGCTTTCACAATACTACGATCCCGAAGCATCAATAACGGTAATGCTCCGGCTTGAACGGCCCGGTCTGGTTGAGACCGAGA
>WFTM01000150.1 GCA_015485525.1 Candidatus Zhuqueibacterota bacterium
ACCCACAGCATCACGTTCAGTCCGGACGGCAGATACTATTTCGATCGTTATTCCAATATCTCCACGCCACCGGCTTTGCGCCTGCACCAAAATGACGGTACGCTGGTCAGAACCCTCGGCGGCCCGAATCTTCAGGCCCTGGAAAAAATCGACATCCGCTTTCCGGAGCTGATGACGATCCCGGCACGGGACGGCTTTGCCATGCCGGCGCAGATTCTCAAGCCGGCGGATTTCGACCCGGCAAAAAAATATCCGCTGATCATCTATGTCTATGGCGGCCCATCTGCACCGACCGTATCCAATTCGTTTCAATTCAACAATTTCTACAACCAGATTCTGCTGCGCCAGGGCTTCCTCGTCGCCAGCGTGGACAACCGCAGCGCCACGGCGATCAGCAAAAAGCTGGAAAACCGGATCGTCGAGCAGATGTATGGCAACAGCGAGCTCAACGATTTGAAAGATGCTGTCCGCTGGTTCAAAAAGCAGAGCTGGATCGACCCGGAGCGCGTCGGCATCTGGGGCTGGAGCGGCGGCGGCACCTTCACCCTGCTGGCGATGACGCGCACGCAGGAGTTCCGCGCCGGTATCGCTGTCGCCGGGGTGACAGACTGGCGCTATTACGATACCAAGTGGGCAGAGGCCGCAATGAAGCGGCCGCAGGACAACCCCGAGGGTTACGAGGCCACCAACATCAACCGGTTTGCCAAAGACCTGCACGGCCGCCTGTTTATCGTCCACGGCACCTATGACGACAATGTGCATATCCAGAATACCTGGGCTTTTGTCGATGCACTGGTCGCCGCGGGCAAGCAGTTCGACATGATGATCTACCCGATGCGCAAACATGGCATCTCGGACCTGCCGGCAACCATTCATCTGCGCAAGGCCATGGTGGCGTTCTGGAAGAGAAATTTAGCCCCGCACATGCATGAATGAGCCCTGCCGGGTTCCCTTCGCGGCCGGCGTAAGGAAAAGACCGTTGACTCCGATTACTACATAACACCTCTCAAAAGGAAAACCCGGGATCGCTGAAAAATTTATTTGCAGGCTTGTGTCAGAAATTTTTCAGATAAAACGATGGGATAGTGTGATCATGGCAAAAAACGCAACACTGGCTTCTGAGCAGAACTCTCTTTTTACCAGCCTTCCTGACTTTGGCCAACCGGTGGAGATCGCGCCAGGCGTTTTCTGGCTGACACTCCCGCTGCCCGGGCCTCCCGGGCATATCAACACCCTGCTGTTGCGCGAAAGCGCAGGCTGGACGGTGATCGATACGGGGATGTTTACGCCGGATACCGCAGCCCTCTGGCGGCAGGTAGGAACAGACGTTTTCGCCGGTGAGCCAGTATGTAACGTCGTGATTACCCACTGCCACCCGGATCACATCGGCATGGCGGCGTGGTTTGTCGAAGAGTTCGGAGCCGAGCTGTACATGAGCCGATCGGAGTGGCTGTTTTCGCAATTTCTGCTGTTGCTGCCCGATGATGAGTTCGGCACAATATTCCGCACCTTCTATCACGATTGCGGCGGCTCACCGGAATTTCTCGACTTTATCGAACAGCGCGGCAACCCATACAGCCCCATGGTTATGCCTGTGCGCCAGGGCCATAAACGCCTCGTCGATGGGAACTACCTGAAGCTGGGCGGTACGAACTGGCGTACGATAACGGCGAGCGGCCATTCTCCGGAAATGGTCACGCTGTACTGCAGTGAACACGATCTGCTCTTTGCCGCTGACCAGATTCTGCCCGGCATCAGCCCGAATATCAGCGTCTGGCCCTCAGAGCCGGAGGAGAATCCGCTGAAAGAGTATCTCACATCATTGCAAAACTACAGCGACCTGCCGGAGACAACGCACATTTTTCCTTCGCACGGCCTGCCTTTTCAAGGGGTGCGCAGCCGCATAGAAGCACTGCTGCAGCACCACGATGAGCGCCTGCAACGCGTACTCGACGCCTGCGCCACACCGCGCACCGCAGTGGATGTCGCCCGCATGATGCTCGGCCGCGACGTCGAGTTGTACCAGATGCCGTTCTCCATCGGCGAAGGGCTGGCGCACCTCAACTATCTGATTGAAAGCGGGGAAATTGTAAAAGAAAGACGGGCTGACGGCGTGCTGCTCTATCGCAGGCGCTGAAGGATACCTCCGCGCTCACGCGGGGAGAAAAACAGGTGACATAAAAAAAGCGGGAAGCCGGTAAATATGGCCTCCCGCTTTTGTGCTACAGGGGGAAACGGCATCATTATTTGATGCTGACTTTGATTTCCTTCGGTTTCGCTTCTTCCAGTTTCGGCAACGTGATGGAGAGAACACCGTTTTCAAACCGGGCGTTGATTTTATCGACATCGATGCGGCTCGGAACGCGGAAGCTGCGTTCGAAAGCACCATAGCTGCGTTCAACGCGGTGGTAGTTTTTGTCCTTTTCTTCGGTTTCGGTTTTCTTCTCACCTTTCAGGGTCAGAACGCCTTCTTCATAGTTGATATGGACATCATCTTTGCTCAGACCGGGCAACTCTGCATGAATGTAGAAGTTGTCATTATCCTCACTGATATCAACCGAAGGCATCCAGCTCCCCTTGAACAACGACGTTTCACGAGCACCACCAAAGACGTTGCCTACCAGACGGTTCATTTCTTCAGCGATACCGAGAAGATCATTTGCAGGATCACGACGTACGAGAGTCATGGCTATCACCTCCTGTTTTTATGTTTTTTTGTGTCGGATTCTTGATTGTTTTCCGATTTCGCCCAATGGCAAAGCAAGCTGCGTGCCAACAAAAAATAATAGCCATAAATATTTGTTTATAAAATAATTATAAAAATACACCGTTTCCCGTAAAACTACGAACGGCCTGCCACATTAGCAGGCCGTTGCAATGATTTCAGAACGCTGTGCAATCTTGACAGACAGAGGGCAGTTTCTGCTGCTCCGCTGCGGCCACGCAGGTGCGTCGCCCAGCTCATTTTACATAACGGAGACCGAAATTAAACGTCTGGCCCGCGCCTTTTTCCCGCCCGGCGGGGAAGAAGGTGTACAGCGTCTCGAGTTCAACACCAGAGGTGAGCTGGTATTTCAGGCCGGCGCCGAACTGGCTGTACCACGCACTCCAGCCAGAAAAACTGCCCCATGTCGGTGTCAGCTCGGAAACAGCATACACGGTCCATTTGTGCGAGGGATAGTAATTCACCAACGCTTTAAACGGCGTCTCCAGTGCCGTGCCGGCATCTTCAAAGCGCACAAACCAGCTGCTTTCGAGATATACCAGCGACTTTGCGCTCAGGGCACGATCGTAAAATATCTGTGTCCACCACTGCACGGCGTCATAATCCAGCCAGGGACGGCCGTTGTTCCGGCCTTCGGGGTCCGAGACCAGAGGGATAACCACGCTGGTTTGTACCGCCAGGCTGCTGATGCGGCTCCATGGCGCGATTTTGATTTTGGGAGCGAACGAAGCCAGCGCTGCGCGGGCTTTCGGCCCGGAGGAAAACCGCAACACCGAGAACGGCGAGCTCCCGGTTTCGTCGAGGCGTACGGCTTTCAGGAACAGATCGAGCCCAAAATTCACCCGCCCGTTCCAGCCGATGAGGATATTGGTGATGCCGGTAAAATACGTCTGCCGGCTGTTGAGCTCGACCCGTGAGCTGTTGCCATCGTAAAAGGCTGTCTGGGTGTAGATATTGTTGAACTGTTTGATCTCCAGCTCGCCGCGCAGCAGCAACCGTGACGGGGTATAGCTCTGCAGATTCAGCTCTTCATCACCAGGGACAGGGGCCCCGGCAGAAGGTGCGGGCTGGCGTGCGTTCAGTGTCCAGTCGTACGGGCTATAGTGCAGGGAGGCGTTTTCGGGGATTTTCTTGCGGCGGAAGGTATTGATGTACGCGATCACACTGCCGGAATGTTCGGTGAAATCACTTTCATACCACTTGAACAGCTCGCTGACAAAAACCTCATTTTTCGCGCTATCGTATCGCACGTGCAGCGGGTTATTGAGGCTTTTACGGGTACGGAACGCGAGCTGGCGATCGAGAGAGGCAGCGCGGTAAGCCTGGGGGATAATCTCCGGGCAGCTTGCCGCTGCACAAACCAGCACGAAGTGAATGCGCGGGTCCCGGAAAGGCGCCCGGATTTTATCATCCTCGAGCTGCTGCAGCGTCATCTCCTCACCGGCGACCGTATATTTCACACGCCGGAAAAATCCGGGCACATCCATGACTGACTGCAACGGCCAGGCTGAAACGACGCCATCGATCACCAGGATGTTGTAGGCGTTGATGTAAAATGCCAGCCGCTCGCTTTTTGTCGCGGTTTCCGGCATGGCAAAGGCGGCGATATCGCGCACCAGCGCGTGCAGTTCGGCGGGATTTTTCTGCAACGCAGCATAATCGACGCGCCCGCCACGCACGACTTCGCCGAGCAGAGCACTGACGCGGTTTTCCAGCGCACTGAAAGAAGGCTGCTGCGCCTGTGCGAGGCCGGCGAACAACAAGAGCAGCAGAAGGATCGTCTGTTTCATGAAAACTCCATATTATTGTGGGACGGCAGAACTCTCATCATCAGAATGAGATTTTTCTAACCCGTTTTCGCGGAAAAATATTCCTGTTATCACCGGGCAAGATTCGGGGATTCACCAGCAAACCCGGAAAGAATATCATGGAAAAAATCTTCATCCTGAAAAAAGCCTTGCCAATGTAATGTGTTTCCGCTAATTTTTTCAATTTTTCCGAACCGAAGGAGCCAGCATGCCCGAAAAAATGCGTCGCCGTCGTTTTCTGCGCCTCAGCGCAGCCGCCCTGGCAGCACCCGCTGTCGTGCTCAGCCCGCGCTCCGCGAGGCAGGAATTTGATATTCTCATCCGCAACGGTCTGGTGTATGACGGCCTGTCGAACAACCCCACCGCTGCCGACATCGGCATTGCACAGGGCCGGATCGCCCGCATCGGCACGCTTGCCGGCGCGCGTGCCCGGCTGGTCATCGATGCCCGGGAACGCGTCGTCTGCCCGGGTTTCATCGACATTCACTCGCACAGCGAAGACGACCTGCTCGCTGATGGACGTGCCGAGTCGAAAATCCGCCAGGGCGTGACCACAGAAATTCTCGGCCAGGATGGCGGCTCCTATGCGCCCCTGAATGACAGCATGTTTGAACAGATGCGCACGTCCCTGCTCGACCGCTACAATGTTTTGCCCGACTGGCGCGATTTTGCCGGATTTTATGCCCGCCTGCGGACGCAGGGCATCGCGGTCAATGTGCTCAGCATGGTGGGCACCGGAACGCTGCGGGAATATGTTGTTGGCTACGCGGATCGGCCCGCCAGCAAAAAAGAGCTCGCTGATATGCAGAACCTGCTGCGCCAAAGCTTGCACCAGGGCGCCCGCCACCTGTCTTCCGGGCTGGAATATACACCGGGCAGCTTTGCCGGCGCAGATGAGCTGGCCGAACTGGCTGCCGTCCTCGGCAAACACGGTCTCTATTCTACCCACATGCGCAATGAGGACGACCACCTGCTCGAGGCTGTGCGCGAAGCGATCGGCATCGCGCGTGCTGCAGGCGTGCGGCTCAACATCAGCCACCTGAAAATTCAGGGCCAGCGCAACTGGGACAAGGGGCAAGAGCTGTTCGATCTACTCGGCGAGGCGCGCGCTCAGGGTATGCAGCTCACCTGTGATCGTTATCCGTATGTCGCTTATAACACCAGTTTGCGCAATCTCTTCCCGCTCTGGTCTCGCGAGGGAGAAGCGGGCCGGTTTATCGAACGCCTGCAGGACCCCGGCATGCTGCCGAAAATCCGCGAAGCTGTACAGGCCAAAATCGCCTCGCTGGGTTCATGGGATGCAGTGATGATTTCACATTTCAGCGCAAACCCGGCGTTCGCAGGCAAACGCCTGGGCGCCCTCGCTGCAGAGCATGGCAAGGCGCCATCGGATTTTCTCATCGAGATGATGCTGCTCTCAAAAGGAAGTGGCGGCATGGTTGGTTTCGGCATGAGCGAGGAGAACACGGCAGCCATTCTCGCCTGGCCGTGGTGCGCCGTAGCTTCCGATGGCTCGGCGCTGGCGACCGAGGGCCCATTGGCAACCGGCAGCCCGCACCCGCGCAACTTTGGCACCTTCCCCCGCGTGCTGTCATACTACGTGCGCGAGCGCAAGACGTTTGACCTGGCCACGGCAATCCGGAAGATGACCTCCCTGCCTGCTGAAATCATCGGGCTGGCTCACCGCGGACGGCTGCAACAGGGTTTGCCGGCAGATATCGTCGTTTTCGATCCGGAGCAGGTGCGGGATCGTGCTACATTTGCCGATCCCAAAAAATATCCGCAGGGCATCGAGCAGGTGATCGTCAACGGCGTGCCGGTGATCCGCGACGGCGAACACACCGGCGAACGGCCGGGGCGGATTCTGGCCTGATGCCGGCCGCAGCACAGCACAATAACAGACTCCCCCTGGAGTGGCGTCCTGCACTCGGCGGATTCAGAAGACGGCTCTTTTCGCCGTTCGAAAAAAAATACAAAAACCGGCCGGTTGAAAAATAACAAGCACTTCGTCAAACAAACTACTGGTTATCCACTTAACACGGCACGGTTGCATTTTTGCAACCAGACCGCGTGACAACAGCATGTGCCTACCCAGAGCCGTCATCCCGGTTTCCCCGCAGGGGAAGACCGGAATCTCCCCGACTCAGGCACGTGCCCGAAAAGATGAGATTCCGGCACGGCGATTCGCCAGGCCGGAATGACAGATGACCGTATCCGGGTCAGACCCGGTTTGCTGAGTTAACTGGATACCCGGAAAACAAACTTTTTCAGACTTCCTGCTCAGTGCACGAAGCGAACCATGCACATGAAGCGGAAAAGCTGAATAAAACAGCTACTATTACAACACCTGAGGCACGACCCATGGCAACACCGACACATTCCCCAGCCCGTCCGATCGATTTCCACCATCCTGAGCTGAACAATATATATGAGGATATCAAAATTTCTCCGGATATCCCTCAGGCGCTGAAACACGAACGGCTGATGCAGATTTTGCAGGAGCTGAAAAAAAAATTCCCCCGCCGGTTCCATGTTGAAAAAATCGGCGAATCAGTTGAAAACCGGGATATCTGCATGGTGCGCTTCGGCACAGGTCCGCGAAAAATCCTGATGTGGTCGCAGATGCACGGCAACGAGCCCACAGCCACGAACGCGCTGGTGGATATTTTCAACTATCTGCTCACCCACAAGGACGACGAATTCGTGCAGGAGCTTTTGAACGGTGCTACCTTGTACGCAATTCCGATGCTCAACCCGGACGGAGCTGAAAAAAACCATCGCCGCAATGCCCAGGGTATCGATATCAATCGTGATGCGCGCGACCTTGCCAGCCCTGAGGGCCGCCTGCTGAAATCGATCCGCTACCGTCTCGATCCACAGTTCGGCCTCAACCTGCACGACCAGAACGGCCGCCGCACCGTAGGCAACACCAACAAGATCGTCGCTATCGCGCTGCTGGCGCCGCCTTTTGATGAGAATGAAAACGATAACCGCAACCGCATCGATGCGAAAAAATTAGCGGCTGTGGCCTACCAGGCTCTGTCACCCTATATCTACGGCCACATGGCGCGATATGACGCCAGCTACATGCCGCGCGCTTTTGGCGACAGCATGCAGTATTGGGGCACCAGCACCTTGCTTCTCGAAGCCGGAGGATGGTATGAAGACGATCCGGACTTTCTGGTTAAAATGAAATTCATCGCCATACTCGAAGTCTGCCATGCCGTGGCTACGGAGAGCTATCAGCAGGCCAACCCGGGGATCTACGACACGCTGCCGCAGAATGACAAAGAGCTTTTCGATCTCATGATCCGTAACGCCACCATCATCGATGGCACGGGACAGCCCCCGTTTCGCAGCGATATCGGCATAAACTATACGTTCTCGGCTGAGGGAGACCGCCTCACCTACCGCGGTACGATTACCGACCTCGGTGATATGGAGCTGTTCGCTGCCAAGGAAATTATCGATGGTACGGGGATGCTGGTGGTGCCGGGCCTGATCGGTCTTTTGCCACAGGAGCAGAAGATACCGCTCCAGCCCGAGCAGGTGCAAACGTGGCTCGGCCGGGGCTATACCACCCTGCTGGTGCAGCATGCCATGCAAAACGGACGCTCCCTGCGCGAGACAGTCAAAACCCTGTGCGAGGATAAATCCCTGGATGTCAATATCGGATTCCTCACCCGCCTCGACGACCTGGCCAACATCCCGCTGAATGAGCAGGCCACAGTTCTCGGTGATGCCCTGTTTGATGGTGCGCTGGCGGTTCTGAAAGCGCAGCAGGATGGTGGCAGGGTTCATCCGCTGGTGGGAAAAATTCTTACCTGGCTGCACAGAAAAACCCTTGATGCAAATGATCTGCAGACGAGTCTCTCCTGGCCAGACCTGCTCGCACAGGGACGGCACGACCTGCCGGCAACCCTGGCTTCCTCCCTTGGCCTGCTGGGCCGGGGACGGATACGCATCGGAGATTTTGCAGATATCGCCATGTACGCCATACCTGAAGGCGGCATCAGCAGCATCAGTGCGGAAGACCTGCGCTATGTCATCGTCAACGGCCGGCCGGTTTTGCCACATTCAGAACGCAAAGCAGGGCAGCAGAACGGCATGGTGCTGCTGCCCTGAGAGAGCGATCATTCCGGGGTTGGATGGTGGTGACGCCGGAGAGGCGGGACGGAAGAAGTTTGTTGCACGATTCATCGTGCCGGAAAGGCTGGAGATGCAGCAGCTATGGGGGGAATGCAAGTGCGATATGTGATGAAGAACCGGCCTGTCTTAGCGCTGCAAGTGTCTGCACCCGAGCCGAAATTCCGGGTTGGGTGCAGGAACGCCGGAGCGTCGGGAGGGGCGTCACACCGCAGGAGCGGTGTGACGGGAGATGTTGTGCAAATTGTCATCTAATCGATAAGAATCATTTTCTTCTCAACGACCTCCCGGCCGCTGTGCAGACGATAGAAAAACGTGCCGCTGCTCACTTTCAAACCCACATCATTCCTGCCATCCCATGATATAGAGTGTGCCCCTGCCGGTAAATCACCCTGCACCAGGGTTTTCACGAGCCGCCCGCGGATATCGAAAACCTGAAGCGTAACCGTTGCCGGTTTCGCAAGGGTAAAAGGGATAACCGTACCGGGCTGTCTGGAAAGCACGCGGCCGCTGAGCGAAAAAGGGTTGGGATAATTATCATACAGCGCAATACTCTCTGGCATGTTGTCCGAGATGATTTCATCCCGGACACCCGTGGTTGCGGATTTGATATTCCCCCACGCAGCGCCGCCGATATTACGGTTCTGGATCAAAGTCTGTACCGATGCAGCATCCAGGCTGCCATCAGCTTTGACGTTAATTTTTGCCAGAATGCCCTGATCAGGTGAATTCAGCCAGTAAAAGAACAGCAGCCAGGAACCGCTCGGGTCCCATCCGAAGAGTTGAACATTATAAAGCGTGTAAGCGGAATCAAAATAGATGGCGCCGGTATTTTCTCCGGTTTCGGAATTATAGACCAGCAGATAGGTATATGCTGTGATCAGATCCGGCTTATATGAAGCGACCATGGCGATTGATTTTTCATCCGGTGACCAGCGCACATCGCCGCCGCCATTCCAGTAGTAATTCCCGGAACCCTGGGGGTTATCGACCTTCATATCGAGAAAAACCGCCATGCCTTGCCCGTCCTGGTCGGCGATGTACAAACCACGGTTGGTGGCACACCCTTCGGCATAATCCATGATAGCGAGACGGCGTGATTGGCGCGCGACATCGAAGGCATCGAAAAACAGGGAAGCACTGCAGATCGGTGACTTATACACCTCGACTGCTTTTTCCGGGCTCGCAACCCCAGACCAGCGTAAACCATCCAGCCCGAGCCGGGAATACAATCTGTCTCCAGCCAGAACCGGAGAGCCATAACTGAGGCGGGAGCCGGGCTCATACGCTGGCTGAAGCTGGCCGGTATCGACCGTCTGGTTGGCCGTCACGACGACTGTCGTTGACGCGTAGCGATCCAGAGCCGGAGAATAGGCCATGACGACATGCACCCCGGCAGGAACGTTATTCATGGTAAAACGGCCGTCGCCACCGGATTTGGCCATCGGCACACCCTGGACAAAGACCGAACTGTTCGACCAGGGCGTTCCGGAGGATTGAATGACCGTGCCGGTAATCGTTCCGCACGGACAGTTACTCTCCATATTGACCGGCTGCGCCAGCGGCGTGAGCTGCTGCCACCACGTCCCGTCAACAGCTGCCCGGAACAGATTCCTTTGTGTCGGGAAATAGGCAAACGAATTATCCGACACAAAATACACTTCCGATCCATCCGGCGACAAACTCACCTGCCAGAGAGACCCGCTCTGATCGGTCGGATGACCGGAAAAATCGAAAAACTTTTCCAGGCCCGTGCCATCAGGACGCATCGTGTAAAGTGCTCCGATATCACCGAAGTCACCCGGTTCATTAATAGAGAGGACGATTCGCTCTGTGGTTTGCGCACCGAGAGTGCAGGTGATAAAAAGAGCGTATAACAGCGAGCGGACAACCCATCTTTTCCAGTAACATCCCATAACAGCACACCTCCTGAAACGATTCATAACTTCAAAACTGAAAAACTCTCAACCCCTGACACGACTCGGCACAACTTTATTCTTATCAGAAAGTTAGATATAAAAATATATGGCTGCCGGTCTCCGGTTCAGGGCCAGTTTGCGAAATTAACCGGAGCCCCTGCTTGAAAACAGCCCTCAGCCGGCCTTATATCTCAGCAGTGGGAGTGAGTCAAAAAATCCGGCTAAAACGACCGCAAAAAACATGGTACCTATGTACTGTCAGTAACTGTATTCTGATGAAAAAAAATATGCTGCAGTGGTTTTGCAGGCTCATCCGGTGCCTGTTCTGTAACAAATCATCCGAATTTTCTTGCAAAGGCTTTAAGCAGCCTGTATTTTAGGCGCAATCGATTCTGCGCCCGAACAGCGGCTGCGGCATCGCACCGCTCCAGCAGCGATGATATCCGGCTTTCCCGGATTTCATTGTGACGGGGAACAAGCCCGGCAACAAGACGGCAGCCAACGAACCGCCGTGCAGCCTGTCCCATCCTGTACGCTGAACGCCGCACGGGCACATGGCTGGTGACAACAATGTACCGACTAATCGTTTCATACTATTTTGTTTCAAGGAGGGAAGTATCGTGAGTATGCAGAGAGGCCAATGGAGTTCTCGACTGGGATTTATTCTTGCCGCAGCCGGCTCAGCAGTTGGCCTTGGCAATATCTGGGGTTTTCCGATTCAAACAGCGAAAAATGGCGGTGCGGCCTTTGTCCTCATCTATCTCGCGCTGACATTCCTGATCTGTTTTCCGGTCGTCATTCTCGAAATCGCTATCGGCCGGCGGACGCAGAAAAACCCGGTTGGCGCTCTTGACGAGCTGGCTCCGGGCACGCCCTGGAAAGCTGTCGGCATGCTCGGCGTGCTCTCCGGCGTGATGATCCTGTCCTTCTATATCGTCATCGCCGGGTGGGTATTCGGCTACTTCCTCGAGATCGCCACCGGCGGACTGCAGCGGCTGGCAACAGATGGCGAATTTTCAACCTTTGTCGGCTCGGCATGGAAAAACCTGATCTACATGGGCCTGTTCATGGTCGCGACCGTTGCCATCGTCGTCGGCGGGATCAAGGATGGCATCGAGCGCTGGGCACGATATCTCATGCCCGCGTTGCTCATCATGCTGTTCGCTCTCATCGTCTATGTCCTGACCCTGGACAATGCAGGTAAAGGCATCGCATTTTATCTGATTCCGGATTTTTCCAAAATCAACATCAAGGTGATCAATGCCGCTCTGAGCCAGGCTTTTTTCTCGCTGTCTCTGGGTATGGGTGCCCTGATCACCTATGGCAGCTATGTTTCGAAGCAGGACAACATCATCAGCTCCGGGTTTATCGTCACCCTGTTCGATACATTCATCGCTTTCTCTGCCGGTCTGCTGATCATCCCGGCGATCTTCACCCTTGCTCCTGAAACGACTGCAGAAACCATCCCGGCAGGCCCGGGGTTGCTCTTCGTCTTTATCCCCAAGGTTTTCATGAACCTGGTGGCAGATATCGGCTATTATCCCGCCTCGTTTCTCGGTGCCTTTTTCTTCCTGCTGATCTGCTTCGCAGCGCTGACTTCGACGATCTCGCTGCTGGAAGTGCCCACATCCTATGTCGTCGATCAGGGCAAAACCCTGCGTAAAAAGGCCGCTATGCTCGTGGGTGCAGCGGTGTTTTGCTTCGGTCTCGGTTCCATGCTCGCGAACGGGGCATCGGAATTTTTCACCCAATTCATCACCTACCCCAAAGGTGGGCCTCCGGTCGATTTTCTCACCTTTGTCGCCGACATTTTCTTTGAAACCAGTCTGCCTTTGGGCGGTTTTCTGCTATCCGCGTTTACCCTTTTTATCTGGAAAACGAAAAATCTCAACGAGGAAATCAGTCAGGGTTACCCGGATTATCCCGGTTCAGTGGTGGAAAAACTGATCACCACCATGCTGCACGTTGCGCCTTTCGTCATTTTCTTTATTTTTATCAACACCGTGCTGGCCAAGTTTTTCGGCATCACCCTGTTCTGAGAAATTTCCCACAGGTAGCGGCCGGGGCAGGCGATCCCGGCTCTGGCTACCTGATCTGTGCAAAAATGACTTTTATCGTCATTGGAAACGGCGGTCTGCCGGGCCGCCGATTATCTGCTTCGGCTTTTCCTCAGCCGGATTACTGCATACGCTACGGGCTAAACCGCGTATCTCAGCGCCCTACAATACACGCGACAGAAGGCTGTAAACAGTCCGGTTGTTGCAAAGTCTTGTCTTGTGCTGATAAAAAATAAAGCTTACTTTTCCACCACGGTTCATTGGAGAAGATGCCCCACCCGGTTCTGCCGCCGCCGGAAACTCCTTTTCCACTCAGATATCTTTTTTCAGAAACAGTTGATTGCAACATAGTTTCAAGCGCCACCATAGAACAAAGACTTCTCAACAACCCTGACGTCCCCTGACTGGTGAATCATTCAGAACAAGACGGAGGCTGAAAAGAGCCTATGCGTTATTCTGCTATCGTATTACTCATGCTTATTAGCGGGCCGCTGGCAGCGCAGTTTACAATCGCCGCACCGCACCACCCTTCTCGCGTCATTATAAAATTCAAACAGCAAAGTCCGCTGTTGGCCATCGCCGGGAAGGCAGACACAGGGCGGGCGGCATTCATCACGGCTGCTTCGTCCCCTTCCCTGCTCGCCGCTTCCTTTATGCGCAAACACACCCTGAGCTCCCTCGCACCGCTCAGCCACCGCCCTGCAGACCGCGAGCACCCATCCGGGGTTGGGCGCATTTTTCTTGCCCGGGTTTCGGACGCAAATGCGCTCGAGGCCGTTCTTGCCGGGCTCAACGCTGACGACAATATCGAATATGCCGAACCGGATTATATTGGCGAAGGAGCAGGGAGACGCAGCGGCGTCCATGTCGAAAACCATCCGGGGGATGCTATCCGCGAGGGAAGTACGCCGGATGATCCCCTGTTTCCTCAACAGTGGAGTCTGGTAAACGAAGGTCTGCCGGTGAACGGCGTTGCGGGAAAAGTCGGCGCAGACATCCAAATTCGCGATGCGTGGGAACTGACGACCGGTGCGGAAGAGATCATCGTCGCCATCCTCGACAGCGGCATCCCACCTGAAACCGCCGAGTTCAGCGGGCGGCTGGTGCCGGGCTATGATTTTGTCAATGACGACGATGATCCGACGGATGATTTTGGTCATGGCAGCAATGTTTCCAGTATTGCCATGGCCAGAGGCAATAATGGCCACGTGATGGCCGGCGTCAACTGGCAGAGCAAAATCATGCCGCTGAAAATTCTCGATTCGAATAACCGCGGGTTGTACT
>WFTM01000151.1 GCA_015485525.1 Candidatus Zhuqueibacterota bacterium
CTCTGCCATCGCTTCACCCGGCCGGAATGACAGTTGACGACATCCGGATCAGGCCCGACTTGTTGGGTGAGCCGGACACCCGACCTTATTTATTTAAAATATTGTACTTCTTCAACTTATAGCGCAAGGACGCTTCAGAAATTTTCAGGAACTGCGCCGCCCGCGTCTGGTTTCCTTCGAAACGACCGAGGGCCTTGCGCAACAGATAGTCCTCAACCATTGCTATGGCCTCTGGCAGGGATTTGCCCTGCAAGGGCCGCAGCGGCTCGGTTTCCTGCAGAAACGGTAAAATTTCAGGAACCACTTTGCCCTGTTCCGACGTTGCGACCAGAGTGGTGATGCTGTTCTCAAGCTCAGCGACATTGCCGCGCCATTCATAGGCCATGAGCGCATCGTACACTTCATCGCTGATGCCCTGGAAATCGATATCTGTTTCAAGCCGGGTACCAGCCTGGCGGATAAAATGCTCGACCAGATGCGGGATATCCTGCTTACGATACCGCAATGGCGGTACATTCAGCATAATCTTGCTGGCAGCATAGAAGAAGTCCGAGCGCAACTTTTTGCTGCTTATAGCTTCGTCAGGCTCCGTCTCGCAGCTCAGAATCAGATGGGGACGCCGGGACATGCCAGGCGCCCTTTTGCTGTAACCATTTTCTCCACCGAGATAGGCCAGCAATTCAATCTGGATTTCTGGGGCCAGCTCCTCGATTCTGGAGATATACAGAACGCCGTCTGCAGATTTTTCCAGCAGGTCGATGAGGACGCTCTCGCTGCTGCCGTTGCTGAATCCGTTATGCTGCAGGCAGAGATGCCCACTGTGTACTTCGATAAAGGGTGCTTCCCGGCGGGCACTGAGTTGATGGATCGTCCGGGCCAGCAGGCGCTTGCCCGTACCCGGCTCTCCGGTGATCAAGACTGTCTCGTCGACTTTGGCGAGTTTCCGGGCTGCTCTGCGCAGCCGCACGATCGACGGGCTGACTCCGATTATCCGGCCAACGATTTTGCGCACCGAATAGTCGGCTGCATAGACTTCTCCCATAGTTGAGTCATCCGAGTTGCTGGAGGCCTTACAGTAATTCCCTCTATTGTAATCCCTCAGAAAAAATTCAGGAATCTTCCCTGGATTCCTCGCCACTCTTGTCAACTCATCTGAAAATTCACAGCTCTGGTTTTTCAGAGTCATCACTCTTGTTGATCCTGATTCACGATCACGATACTTCCCGAAAAGATAATGACAGGATCAATCTTTATTTTATTACACCTGATCACCACCATATGCAAAAAACGAAATGTGTTTTTTTGCCTGCCTGGTTCAATATCTGGGGTATCTTCCGGAAAAATGCTCGATATCCAAGCTTCAGGGCACGACGAACGTATCGTCAGCTCGAGCTGGTATTTCTTTTTTTATCTCTCGCTGGGGCGCCGGGGACGCTGAGTTTCTGTTTTTGGTTTTCCGCTTTGCGTGAGGGCTGGTCGTTGGGCACGCTGAAGCGTGCACTACGAACGTTTTATCATCGCGTATATTTTCCCAAAAAACTGCTGCTGCCGCTGCAATCCCCTCTTTCTTCCGGGACGTTAATCCTGACCGACCCGCACAATGAGGGGAAAAGCCAGTATTTTCACTCGACATGAGAAAAAACGAAACTTTTCTCCCGGTTGCACTGTCTAAAGATCATCAGGTATATCTCCTCCTTCCCCCCAGAACTGCCTGATGTAAAAAGCCCGGGCCCCTCTCCCCCGGGCTTTTTCTTTTTGAATTCACCAGAAACATTCCCACTATCGTGCCGTAGCCTTCCCTGTCAATTTGAATCTGAGACCTGACTTCATCTATACCGAGCGCTGATTTCTGCCCCCCGGGATCTACCCGAGAAACCGTCAGCGGCAGGGCCAGGTTGTCGGCGGTAAACGCGCCTGGAGAAAATACTGGAACCCGCATCACTTTTTTCTGTGTTCTGGTGATGATAACAGAATATGACGCGTTTATCGACAATTCAGCACTTCGCGTATGGCCCCGGCGGGCCACGAACAGAACGTGTCAGGGAGTGAAACATGCCCTCAGCTATCCACGCAGAGAACATCAGCCGCACTTTCAGCCGCGGTAAAATTCGCGCGCTGCAGGATTTTTCCCTCGATGTCGAGACCGGCATTATTTTCGGCCTGCTCGGCCCGAATGGAGCCGGGAAAACGACTTTTATCAAAATCCTGCTCGGACTCACACGGCCTTCCGCAGGGTCTGCAACGCTGTTCGGCGTACCCACCGAACGCTACCACGCCCGAAACCGCATCGGCTATTTACCTGAAAATCACCGTTTCCCACTCTTTCTCACCGGCTCGCAGTTTCTGGACTACTGCGGCCGCCTGTCCGGCATGCATTCCAAAGCGGAAAGAGAAAAGCGCGCCGAACTGCTGCTCAAGCGGGTGAATATGTGGCAATGGCGCAATACGCGGATCAAGAAATACAGCAAGGGTATGATGCAGCGCCTCGGACTGGCCCAGGCGCTGATCCATGATCCGGACCTGATTTTCCTCGATGAACCGACCGATGGCATCGACCCGATCGGGCGCAAGGAAGTCCGTGACCTGCTGCTGGAATTAAAAAACAGCGGCAAAACCATCTTTCTCAATTCACACCTGCTCTCCGAAGTGGAAACAATCTGCGACCAGGTGGCTATACTCAACAAGGGCAAACTCGTCAGCCAGGGATCGGTGCACGAACTGACGACATCTGACCGGCGCTTCCAACTCTATATCGAGGGTACGCCGCAGCAGATCGAGCCGGTTCTCAAAGAACACACCCAGTCCGTAATCGCCCGCAACGATCATTACGAAATCACCGTGCGCGATAACAAAGCCCTGAACGCAGCTATCGACAGCCTGCGCCAGCAGGGCCTTCTGATCGAAGCCATCATCCCCCACAAACAATCCCTTGAAGACAGTTTCTTTCAGGCTGTCCGCGGACACAGCGAAACCGATTTGAACACCCTTTTCGAGACCAAAGCAAAGACGGGGGCGAACGATGCTGACTAAAACTTTTGCCGTAGCCTATTACACGTTCCGCGAATCCTTTGCCCGAAAAACCTTCATCGCCTTTTTCATCATCTCGACGATCATCCTGTCCATCCTGCTTCTCGCTGTCAACATCGATGTCGTCGATGGAGCCCTTGCTTCGTTTCGTTTCTTCAATCAGGATGTCAAAAACGTCGATCAACAACTGCGGCTCATCATCATCGGCATCCAATCCACCCTGTCTGCATTTCTGTTTACAGGGGGAATATTTTTCTCGATTTTTGCCACAGCTTCTCTGGTGCCGAACATGCTGGAAAAAGGTAACATCGACTGGCTGCTGGCACGGCCCATTTCGCGCAGTATGCTGCTGTTCGGGCGCAGCGCAGGCGCTCTGGCAGTGGTTGCTTTCAACGTCTTTTATCTCGTCGGTGGTGCCTGGCTGATTCTCTCGCTGAAATCGGGCTTCTGGCACTGGCCTTTTCTGCTCTCCGGCCTGATCATCGTGCTGACGTTCGCCGTTCTCTACGCTTACATGGTTTTCCTCGGTGTCGCGGTGCAGAACTCAGCCGTCACGATTATGGGCGCGTACCTCATCCTGTTTTTCAGCCCCATGCTGGCACAGCGCGACAGAATCTATGCCCTGCTGACCGACAAAGTCTGGCAGTATCTGCTCGATGTTCTCTACATCATGACACCGCGTACCTTCGAAGTCGGCGATATTACCCGGCTCGTGGTTATGAACCAGCCGATCGCGTCGTGGAATGCTCTCTGGCATTCACTGGCTCTGGGAGTGGTCTATTTCATTTTAGCAATTTTGATTTTCAACAAAAAAGACTACTGAGCCGGGAGCAGAATTCACCTTATCCTGAATTACAGCGGCTATTCCTGAGTGGTTAAAGTCTGTTGTGCCACATCAGGCAGAAAACGTGTCGAAAACAATCGCATATTTATGAATTTTCAAGCTCAAACAGGGAGGTCATCATGAAGCGCTTTCTGATCATCTGTACAGTGCTGGCAACAGCTCTGCTACAGTATTCCTGCGACAGCGGCGGCACCCCTTTTTCGGGGCGTGCATCGTACCAGGAGCTGGAGCTGTTGCCGCCCGCCAGCAAAGTCATCATGTTTGCTGATGTGCGTGCGATAAACAATTCGGTTTTCGTAAAAGAGAATGAGGACTTGTGGCAGGAAAAATGGTCTCATGACAAAGGCCGAAAGCCATTGGACGAATTTCTCGAAAAAACGGGAATCGATCTCAAAGAAGATGTCGTCGCTGTTTATTTTGCGCTTGCATCCGGCGAGGGACAGAACGATGATGACAGGATGGCGATTATCGTGGCTGGAAATTTCGATCTCGCAAAGGTTGCCAAACAGCTGGATAAAACCCTGCAGGAAAAGCCGGGCGAGTGGGATAAGATGACCATCAACATGAAAGTTCTGTTTAAGAATGAGCACGACGACAATGGCTCCATCCTGCTCCTCGACGATCAAAATATCCTCATCGGCGACTCAGGCTGGCTGGAAAAGATAGCCGCAGGCACGCGCAACAAGGAAGACCATTTTCGTGATATGCTGCAGGATGTCGGCAACGGCAAACATTTCTGGGTTGTGGTCAACAAAAACATGAATGAGCTCTTGCCCGGTCAGTCAAACAATCCTTTTACCGAGCGCTTTGCCCCTCTGCTCATGGCGCGGCGGTTCGCCCTTTCTGCTGAATTCAGCGACAAACTGAATTTTGAGGGTTTTCTGCAGTTCGATGAAGAACAGACCAGCCGCCTGTTTGCAGACCTCGCCCGCGGCGGTCTTGCAGCGGCACGCCTGGCCATGGTTGACAACCCGGCTGCCGTCGATGCGCTGAATGAAATAAGCATCGAAACCAAAGATAAGCGGACATACATCCGCGGAGAAATTACGGCCAGGACGGTTGCTGCCGTTGAGGAGCAGAGCAATAAGTACTGATGTACTGCCGGGAAATAAATATCGGAACAGAAAAAGCCCTCGTCGTCACAAAACGCGAGGGCTTTTTGCAGAGGTGTAATCACCTCGTGTGTTCGAAACTCGTGCCCGGTTACTGAAGTACTTCATCCAGTGAAATGCCGTACAGATGCGCGAGACGGCTGACGATCGCACCGATCTTGTTATTCGGCGTGGAGGCCCCGGCTGTGATGCCGATGATACGCGTACTCTCAGGCAGCCAGCCTTTTTTCTGTTTCAGCTCGCGGGTATAAACGGGCTGATAACGGATTTTATCCCGGCTCAGGAGACAGGAGGCATCGTCGATATGGTACGCGGCGGTAAACTCTTCGGCCAGCTCAGCGAGATGCCCGGTATTGCTGGAGTTGTAGCCACCGATGACCAGCATGATGTCCACTTCGTTGTTCTGCACCAGCTCGAGTACGGCATCCTGCCTTTCCTGTGTGGCACTGCAGATGGTGTCAAACGACATGAAATGTTCTGCCAGCTCCTCTGAGCCGTACTTTTTCTCCAGCTCCTTTCCGATGCGTTCGGCAATAGCCAGAGATTCATTCGAAAGCATGGTTGTCTGGTTGGCACAGCCGATCTTACGCAGGTGGATATCCGGATCAAAGCCGGGCGAGAGGGCTTTTTCGAAACGGTGCAGAAAATCCGGTTTGCTCATCTTGTCGCTGATAAAATCGCAGACCAGCTCAGCTTCTTCCATATCCAGCACGACGATATAGTGGCCGCCTTCATACTTCGTTGCCTGCGAACAGGTCGCGCGCGTTTCTTCGTGCGAATACTTGCCATGAATCAGCGAGGTGAAGCCGTTCCTGGCGTAGCGTTCGACACGTTTCCACACGTTAAGCACCGATCCGCATGTCGTATCCACCAGAATACAGCCGCGCGCTTTCAGAAACTCCAGCTCCTTGTGCGTGACCCCGAATGCAGGCAAAATAACGACATCATCCGCCTGCAAAATGTCGAATTTATTTTCTCCGGCATATTGGCCCGATAAAAAACCGATCCCCATTTCCAGCATCTTTTTATTGACATAGGGATTATGAATCAGCTCACCGGTGAGAAAAATCCGTTTATCAGGAAATTTACGCCGCGTCTGATAGGCATAATCAATGGCGCGATCGACACCGTAGCAGAAACCAAACTCCCTTGCCAGCAGGACAGTCACTTCACCGAGTTGCAGGCGAAAATCGTGGGCACGAAAGTACTCTATGATACGGCTTGAATACTCCTGATCAAGCTGTCCTTCCACTTCTTTCTTGAGCCCGAGGCCGCGGCGATAAAGTTGGATCGGCTGGGCGTCGTTATTATATATTGTTGTAGGCATATCGCTCCTGAGGGTATGTATTTGTATTCTTCCCGCTCAAACAGACCGCAAATATAACGATCTCTGCGATGAATGTCAAACAGCACGATGCGTACCAGCAGGCACACTGAAATACGAAATTGTACTTCACCGTGCACACAATGCACGAGCCCTTCCCCATGCAACCATCAGTATAAACAATACGATACGGCTCTATGAAATAATCCGGCACATGAATTGTAGCCCACAGCTACTCATTTTCCCAAACAACACCAGATGTTCGATATTCTGGGCGCCAGCTGTACGACCTGATTTATTTTTGCCTGCAAAAGCCATAAGATACCGCATCGCTCACAAAAAGTATGAATTTTTCAGGCTATCACCTATCTGAGGTTGTCATGAAGAACCCTTCGACAGAAAACATCGCTTACCTGCGCGGGAGGCGAAAGGACTCCGGCGCAAAGCCGCATACGGGCATAGATACATGGGGTCCGGCGCAGGCTCGGCATCTGCTGCGCAGAACCGGTTTCAGTGCTACGGTTCAGGAAGTCGAGACCGTCGCCGCCCTGCCACGTGACCAGGTCGTCGAACTGCTGCTTACAGAAGAATTTCCGGACAAACCCTTTGCATGGATCGACGAGCCCTACAACCCGCGCGGCTGGACACGCGAACAGCGCCAGCAGTGGCAGGCCACGAACAGAGAACGCCTGCGCGAGCTGCGCGACTGGTGGTTCCGGCGGCTGTTGCGCGGGCCGTATAATCTGCAGGAAAAAATGCTCGTCTTCTGGCACGGCCACTTTGTGATTGAACAGTCCAACGTCAAGGTGGCCCAGTACATGTACAACTACCAGGCCATGCTCAGGCGCAACGCCCTCGGCAATTTTGGCACCTTTGTCAAAGAAATGTACAAAGAGCCGGCCATGCTGATCTACCTCAACGGCCGCGAGAACACAGCCGGAAACCCCAACGAAAACTTCGCGCGCGAGCTGCTCGAGCTGTTCACCATGGGCATTGGCAACTATACCGAAGCAGACATCAAAGAAGCTGCCCGTGCACTGACCGGATGGCGCATCCGTCGCGAAGACAACAGCTCCTATCTCGATCTGCGGCGCTATGACGCCGATCAAAAGACCTTCCTCGGTAAGAGCGGATATTTCACCGGCGATCACATTATCGATATCATTCTGGAGCAGGATGCCACTGCACTTTTCATCTGCCGAAAAATCTACTCTTGGCTGGTGAATCCGGAGCCGGACGAAGCCCGCGTCAGCGAGCTGGCCACGCTCTTTCGCAGCAGCGGCTATGAAATCAAGCCCGTACTGCGTTCGATCCTGAACAGCGATTATTTCTATGAAACCAACAACGTCGGCGCCATCATCAAACCGCCGATACAACTCGTTCTCGATACCGCGCGGCTCTTCGATGCCACGGACCAGGACTTCAACTATCTGTCCCGGGCTTCCGCTGTGCTGGGGCAGGAACTGTTTTCTCCGCCAAATGTCGCCGGCTGGCCCGGTCAGCGCGGATGGATCAGCCCGTTGCTGCTGGCAACGCGCTCTGCGTTCGGAGAGCTGGCCATCAAAGGAGGCCGGATCGATAGAAAAAACTACCGCGGAACAGGGCTCAGCATCGATACCATGCAGTTCGCCCGCTCTTTCGGAACCGACAGCGCACGCGAGCTGATCGACCTGTGGGAACAACACCTGCTGACGATCGGCATCGACGATGTCACGCGCGAAAATCTGCTCAATCTGCTGCTCGAGGGCGCTGAGGAAGGCGACTGGTCGCTGAATTATCCCGGGGTTGAAGATCGGGTCAAAAACAGCCTGGCCCAGTTTCTCCGTCTGCCGGAATTTCAGTTGATGTGATAAGAAAGCACGGCGGTTTTCCTTTTTAAAGTCTGAAACAGCCACTGCGCTCACTGAGCCCGCAGTGAGAAATCATATTCCAGGAGATAGCCAATGAAACGCCGGGAGTTTATTCAATGCATGTTGCCTGTAGCGGGTTTTCCCCTTGTTTTCCCCATGTGGAGCGTGGCCAAAACCCTGGGCGGGCCTTCGGAATTACAGCGTTTTCTCGACACGCCGGAAGACGGGCGAGTGCTCGTGCTCATCCAGCTTTCCGGGGGTAATGATGGTCTGAACACAGTCATTCCCTATAGCGACGATCTGTACTACAACGCACGCCCCAACCTCGCCGTGCCCGCTTCGCAGGTGATCGGCCTGAACGACGATCTCGGGCTGCACCCGCAACTCGCTCCCCTGCGTCCCCTGTTCGACGAAGGCAGGCTTGCTATCGTCCAGGGTGTTGGCTATCCCAATCCAAATCGTTCACATTTCAAATCGACCGACATCTGGCTGACCGCTTCGGATTCCGATGACCTGCAGGATACGGGCTGGCTCGGGCGCTATTTCGACCTCATCGCTCCACCGGATGCTGAGGGCAATCCTGACAATGGCGACAGCTTCGGACCGCCCGCCATCCAGATCGGGCTGACTTCCTCCCTCGCGTTGCTGGGAAAAAATCCAAAAGGCATCTCCCTGACCGACCCACTGGCTTTTTACAACCTTGTCAACCGCCAGGGCGATTCGCACAGCGGAGAGCCGACACCGGAGCCACAAACACCTGCGGAGCGCGAACTGGCTTTTTTGCGCAGCACAGCCGCGGCCGCGTTCGAATATGCCGGCGATATCCGAACAGCGGCAGACAACAGCACCAACAGCGTCGAATATCCGGATGAATCCCTTGCGCAGCAGCTCGCGATCGTAGCCAAACTCATCGCCGGCGGGCTGACCACACGCGTGTACATCGTCTCCATTAAGGGTTTCGACACGCACGCATCGCAGGTCAATCGGCATGAAACTTTGTTGCAAGCTCTCGGCAACGCCATTGCGACCTTCCAGCAGGACCTGGATAATCTCGGCATAGCCGATCGCGTCGTAGGCATGGTCTTTTCGGAGTTCGGCCGTCGCATCCGCGAAAATGCCAGCCTGGGAACAGACCATGGCACAGCAGCGCCGATGATCTTTTTCGGCAATGCGGTCAAAGGCGGGTTCCACGGCCCGCACCCGAGTCTGAGCGACACCCTCGGCGGTGATCTCAAACACATCCACGATTTCCGGCAACTCTATGCTACTGTACTGGAACAATGGTTCAGCTTTGACTCTCAGCAGGTACTCGGGGCTGCCTTCCCGACGCTGAGCCTGCTCGATACGACCACTTCGGTAAAAGACGCTCCGGCCATGCCTTCAGAGTGGTTTCTCTCACAGAATTTCCCCAACCCATTCAACCCGAGTACAAGTTTGCGCTACGGCCTGCCGGAAAGCAGCGAAATTGACATCGCCGTGTACAATATGCTTGGCCGTCAGATTGCCACGCTGTTCCGCGGGCGGCAGAGCGCCGGGCAACACACCGTCACATGGGATGCCAGCGGGCATGCCAGTGGCGTATATCTCATTCAGTTGCGCAGCCCGGGTGTCAAACTCACACGCACTGTCCAGCTTGTGAAGTAAAGCGATGGCCCCTGAGTAAAAAAACAGGCAACGCCCCGACATGGTTGCATGTCCAGACATGCAGATCATTTCATTTCTCATAGCGATCGTGTTTTTTATCGCAAATCAACCGGGGCTTCGCCATGGCCATGCACCGCTCACAAGCTGTCCAGCTCGAACTGTTCACGAACCGCTTCCGCGCCATCGCCGGTGAGATGGGCGAGATGCTGCGCCGCACCGCGCTCTCGACCAATGTCAAGGAACGGCTCGATTTCTCCTGCGCCCTGCTCGATGCCGAGGGGGAGCTGGTGGTCAATGCACCGCACATTCCCGTGCATCTCGGGGCCCTCGGCCTGTGCGTGCGCCGGGTGCGCGAACACCTCCCCATCCAGCCCGGCGACGTTATCATCACGAATCATCCGGCTTTCGGCGGTTCACACCTTCCTGATATCACTCTGATCACACCCGTTTTCACCCCATCCGGGAAGCTGGCAGGCTATGTCGCCAACCGGGCACATCACGCAGAAATCGGTGGCATCCGCCCCGGTTCAATGCCCCCGGCTGCGACATGCCTGGCTGAGGAGGGCGTTGTGATCGAACCGATGCACCTGATCCGGGCCGGAAAGCCGCACTGGCAGCAGATACGAGCAGTACTCAGCCGTGAACCATGGCCATCCCGGTCGATAGAAGAAAATCTCGCTGACCTGCGTGCTGCTGTTGCAGCCAACGAACGCGGCCGGCTCAGCCTGCTGGCACTGATCGACAGCCATGGCCTCGAGACCGTGCAGCACTACATGGGTGCACTCAAACTCCATGCTGAGAAACATATCCGGACGGCACTGCTGAAGATCGGTGAAGGCAGGCATGAGGCAACAGAACACCTCGATGATGGCTCTCCCCTGCGTGTGGTTATCGATATCAAGAATGGCAGCGTAACGGTCGATTTCAGCGGCAGCGCCCCGGTGCACAGCGGCAACCTTAACGCGACACCGGCAATCGTACGCAGTGCCCTGATGTACGTTTTGCGCCTGCTGGTCGAGGAACCGCTACCGCTGAATGAGGGCCTCCTGAACGCGGTTTCTCTACACCTGCCTGTCGGCCTGCTCAACCCGGAATTCCCGCATGATCCGTTCAAAGCCCCGGCCGTGGTCGGCGGCAATGTCGAGACCAGCCAACGCCTGGTGGACACCTTGCTCAAAGCCTTCGGTCTTTCCGCGTGCAGCCAGGGCACGATGAACAATGTGCTTTTCGGGAACGAGAAGTTTGGCTACTATGAAACCATCTGTGGTGGCAGTGGAGCAGGCCCGGGATTTCACGGAGCAGATGCCGTGCATACGCACATGACCAACACGCGCATCACCGATCCCGAGGTACTGGAGCTCACCTATCCGGTACGCGTGGAGCGTTTTTCGCTACGTAAAAACAGCGGCGGAAGAGGGGAGTTTCGCGGCGGGGATGGCGTCGTGCGCGAGCTGCATTTTCTTGAAAACGTATCGCTTTCCGTGCTGACACAACACCGCAGTGTAGCGCCCTACGGTGGCAATGGAGGAGACGACGGCGCCAGTGGCAGGCAGTACGTACGGCGAGGAGACGGCACAATCGTCGCGCTGCAGCCGATCGACCAATATGACATCAAAGCAGGCGATCGTTTCATCATCGAAACGCCGGGCGGTGGCGGCTGGGGCCCGCCTGGTGAGACGGAATAAATCGAGCATGGACACCCCACCAGGGAACGCCACCCCAGCCCAACTCGTCACACCGCTCCTGAGGTATGACGCACCTCCTGACGCTCCAGCCTCACCAGCACCCAATCCGGCCACCAGACACTACTCACATTAAAAAATTGGCTCTTCTTCAAATCGTGTGATGTGAGATAATTCGGTTTCACTCCGTATGGTATGTTCGCTATTAATTGCTATGCCTACGGTTGGTGATCCGGTTTAACGTGCAGGAGAATATACCGCGCGACATTTATGTCGCGTATCTGCCAGCCTCCCGTACCGCGACATTTATGTCGCGTCCCAGCCATATCCACCAAAACAGCCTGAATAACAGCATCTGTCCGGTAAACTACAGGTTGCTTTTCACAACAGCTTCCGGTGCCAGTAGCGAAACTCGCAAGAGTTCCGGCCTTCAGTGCGTCCGAAGTGTTGCCACTTCGGCTACATCTCTCCTCTATCGGTGTGTGAGACAGAGCTTCAAAAGCAGTCTGAATAACGAGACATAACGTACTTCGCGACATGAATGTCGCGGTACATCCTGGTTCGGCCCCGCAGGGATAATCCGCCGTAATGGAGACAGTTTTTTTCGTTTATCTGTAATTTTTATAATTTCCCCCGATAAAGAGTGTATGACTGAAGCCAAAGCTCTGGAAAACCTTCCCTGCAGCATTGGAGATGCCACACTCACCGCGATCATAGAAATGACCGATGACTTTCCTGCGCCTCCGATGTTGCTGACGCAAATACTCGAACTGACCAGCGACCCGGCAACCCCGGTCGATAAGGTGGCGACCGTGCTGTCAGGCGATGTCGGCATAACGGCAAAGCTGCTCAAACTGTCCAACTCCGCCTTCTACGGCCACTCCCGAACGGTGACCTCGGTCAAACAGGCCGTCGTCATGCTGGGCTTCCATACTGTACGCAGCCTTGTGGTCGCAGCATCGACACAAAACTTGTATGCCGGTTGCAAGAGTCATGAAGGCCTGCGCAAGGGAATGTGGGAGCATAGCCTGGCGACAGCTGTTTTTGCCAAAATTCTGGCCACCCGCTTCTCTGCCTGGCAGCCTGAGGAAGCCTATGTTGCCGGACTGCTGCATGATATCGGCAAGCTGGTGCTGCTGCAGCGTTTTCCCGAGCGTTTCGCGGCAATGATTGCAGAATGCAAAACCGCATCTGAAAACCTGCTCCAGATGGAGAACACACAGTTCGGATGCACCCATGATCTCGTCGGCGCTTACCTGGTCGACAGATGGCTTTTTCCGGAATCACTGGTTACCTCTGTCGGCCTGCATCACCAGAGTCTGGAGCTGGAGACACTCGCCGGAATCACAGCGCTGGCAAATCTTTTCGTCACAACGCAGAATCTCAATATTCATGACTGCGGGGAAACAGCACCGCAACAGCTTGAAGAGTTCGATTTAAATGAATTTGCCGATGAGTTCACAGAGCAGTTCACGGAACACAGATCGCTTTTTGCCATATGACACAGGAAGAGATAAAAAAACACCTCAGTACCGCAGACGACCTGCCGGCCATGCCGCAAATCTGGGTTCAGGTAAAAAAAGCTACCGATGAACTGAATGCATCTGCCCGCGACATCGCCAAAATTATCCTCAAAGATCAGGGGTTGACCTCTCGCCTGTTGCGCATTTCAAACTCCGCGGTTTATGCCGGATATCATCAGAAAATAACAACCGTAACCAACGCCATCGTTCTTCTCGGCTTCAAAGAAGTCCGCAGCACGGTTCTCGGTTATTCAGTCTATCAATTGCTGCGGAAGATGCACAACAACAAGGTCTTTGATTTCAAAGCATTCTGGATTCACTCCCTGACCACCGGCGTTGCCGCCAAAATGCTCGCTGAACGAATCCAGTACGATCTTCCCGAGGAAGCATTTGTAGCAGGGCTGCTGCATGACAGCGGAAAATTGATCGCCAACCAGCTCTTCCCCAAAGAGTACAGTGTGGTCTTGCAGCATGTTGCACAGGGCAAGGATTGGCTGCAGGCGGAAAAAGCTATACTGGGGGCAGACCACCAGATGCTCGGCAGTTGGGTGGCGGAAAAATGGCATTTTCCTCCAGTATTGATCAAAGCCCTTGCCAGGCACCACCGCACGGGCTTGCGCAAGGGGCAACGCAGCAGCGAGCGCCTCGTCGATATCGTCGCTGTGGCAAACCAGATGGCTAAAATCATCTTTCGCAATTCAGGAACAGATGTGCGCAGCTCGATGAGCCAGTGTCAGAATATGGCCAGGTTGCTGTTGCATCTTTCTCCGGAGAAATGGACACACGTGCTGAAGTCTTTAGCCAGCAATGTCCGCGCAATCGTCGAAGAGTACCAGATCGACCGCAAAGATGTCGATGCTTATCTGCGCGAGGAAGAACACGAACAAGCCGGCGAGCAGGATAAAGATGAAATGTACCGCAAAGTCAATCGTGAGCTCACAGAAAAGGTGCAGGAGCTCACGGCCCTGAATGAGTTCACCACTGCACTCCTGCAAAACCGCGAGCCCGGCGATATTCTGCCGATGATGCTCGAGCATATCCGCAGAGGCATTAATTTCAGCCGCATCATCCTGTTCCAGCAGCAGGATGAGCATTCACTACATCCCACTCTGGCCTTCGGGCCGGATTGCGAGACCCTGCAGCAAAACGGCAGCACCATTGCCCTCAACACAAAAGGCGCACTGGCAACAGCCTTCAAACAGGGCCGCTGCGTCAACATTATCGATGCCAGCCACAGCATGTACGCGGAACAGGTCAGCCAGGATGAGTTGAATCTGCTGGACTGCCCGGCGTTTGCCTGCGTGCCGGTGCTCGCCGGGCAAAAAGCCCTGGCTGTGATTTCGGTAGATAATCACATTGCCGGCGAACCAGTCTCAGACCAGAAGGTGAATGCTGTGATGAGCTTTGCCAACCAGGCTGGACTGGTGCTGGAGAAGAGTGAGAGTTTTGTTAGAGTTTGACCTGAAAAATCTTGCCATTACTTCCCGTGCAAAACAAATGTTTGATATCCATTGACGTCGTGTCCACAAATAAATACATCCGTCTCGGTCATCCATACTCCGGTGAACCAGATATCCGCCGGGTAACGTTCTTCGGGTAAGTTTAATGCCGCCCAATCTGTACCATTCCAGTGATAAGCTGCACCATATACACCTACGGCAATAATATTATCCTGGCCGGTGCCAAAAATTGTATCCAATGTCTTACCAACATCCAGTACTTTTTCCCATGAATTCTCCTTCTTGAGAAAAATTCCTGAACCCACACTATAATAAATTCCGGGAGAAGGGGAGTAAAAATCTGTTATGCCAAAACGAGCACTTGCCAGGTATTCAGGCCTGCTCTGCTTTTCGGCCAAATCCCACTGCCCGTTATTCTCCGTGTAAATTGAGATGATGCTATCCGTAACGCCAGCTACAAAAGTCGCTTCGCTGCTCCCCCCTACTGATACCAGCGCAAAAGGCGCTATGTAGGTTGTGTCCCACTTTCCCTCTTTCTGATTGAGTACCAGACCACTATCCCCGACGATATAAACATTTCCGGAAGATGGCCCCCAAACATCATA
>WFTM01000152.1 GCA_015485525.1 Candidatus Zhuqueibacterota bacterium
CATTTTATTCATCTCCGGGTGCGCCGGGCACAAATCCCTGCGCCAGCAGCAACACGCGGCACTCGCGCGCCTGGATGCGATCATGGGGGACTGGCAGGGGTATCGCACGCAGGCTGATGGCAGGGCTGTACCTGTCGTCGCACAGATCATCGCTCTTGGCCGGAGGCGGTACAAAGCTATCATCCGCAACAGGTTCGACAGCCGCGAGCCGGTGCTGGCAGAGCTCGAGGGCACGGCCAGCGGTAACACCGTCTCATTCTCCGGTACCGCAGCATCCGGCTTGCTGCACGATACCCAATGGCAGGCGAGCGCAACACCGTCACGGCTGCATGGTTCCTATTCCGGCCGTTACCAGGGTCGCTTTGAACTCGAACACATCCTGCGCCTGTCACCCACGCTGGGTGCAGAGCCGCCTGCAAGCGCAATCGTGCTTTTCGACGGCACAGCCGCCAGCCTGCAGAACTGGCAACACCCGGGCAAAAACCCGCAACCACGATGGCTTGTCCGCGATGGTTTCATGCAGGTAACGCCCCGCAGCGGTTCGCTCGTTACCCGCCAAAAGTTCGGCGATTTTCACCTGCACATCGAGTTCCGCACGCCGTTTCTGCCGGAAAAACGGGGACAGGCACGCGGCAACAGCGGGGTTTATCTGCAGGGGCGCTACGAAGTGCAGGTGCTCGACAGCTACGGTCTCGAAGGCCGCGATAACGAATGCGGTGGCATCTACAAAGTCGGCGCGCCGCGGGTGAATATGGCCGCCCCGCCGGGACAGTGGCAGACCTATGACATCACCTTCCGGGCGCCGCGCTTCGATTCATCAGGTGTGAAAATCGCCAATGCCCGCGCCACCGTGATGCACAATGGCGTGCTGATTCACGATGACATCGAAATCCCCGCTCCGACCGGCGGCGAGCTTGACCGCAACGAACATCTCCCCGGCCCGCTGATGCTGCAGGATCACGGCGACCGCGTTGCCTGGCGCTCGATCTGGCTGGTACCACTGCCCTACGAAGCACCGCTTTCAGCGCAGGATTCCCTCCTGGTGCAACACCTGCACGCCGATGACCGGGCCGCACGCCTGCGCGCCATCCGGCGCCTGCAGGAAAGGCGTACTTTTGCTGCGGCTGCCTCCCTCCTGCCCCTGCTTGCGGACAGCAGTGCGGCGGTGCGCACTCAGACCCGGCTGGCGCTGTCGCAACTCGCAGATCACGAGCACGTGCCTGCGCTCATCGCTGCGCTACGCGCCACAAAATCCGAAGCAGAACGCAGCGCCATAGCGGAGATGATTGCGACCATTGAGCTGCGACATCCCATCGCTGAGCAACGCGGCGAAGCGCTGCGGGCCGTGCGCCATGAATTGGATAAGGATGAGCGCAGCCGCTATTCGCTCTATCTCGTCGATGCGCGCCTGGGCGAACTCGGGGTTTTGCCGGCCTTGAAAAAGGGACTCGATCACTACGACAGCGAGGTGCGCATTGCAGCGCTGCGGGCGCTGGCTGCCTGGCCAAATGCTGAACCCATGCCGCTGATGTGGCAGCTTCTGCAGCAGGACAGCGACAGCCTGCAACAAACCATCGCCTTCTCCGGATTTGTCCGCCTCACCGCGCTGGCAAAACACCGGAAACCATGGGAACGCGCCGCACTGCTGCAACGGTCACAGGCTCATGCGCTCTCCGATCAGCAGCACGAACAGATTCTGGTAGCACTTGCCGGTATCGGGGATGCAGCGGCATTGAAGCTGGCAGAAGGCTATCTCTCCCGCCCTGCTTTGCGCGCATCTGCTGCGGCCAGCATCATCGCGATTGCGCAAATAACCCGCGATACGGCTCCGGATGAAACCCGGTCTGCGCTCAGCCGCCTCATGGCAGAAACCCAAAGCGACAGCCTGCGCCGGCGCGCACGGGAACACATCCGCTGGATCGAACGTTTTGATGACCATCTGAGCCGGTGGCAGGTCAGCGGTCCTTACACCCGCCCCGATGCTGATCTTTTCGCGGCTGCTTTTGCGCCGGAGAAGAACAGCGATCAGGCTCAGTGGCAGGCGGTTCCTGACAGCAGCGATGCAGACCGCCCCTGGCTTGTCCCCCTTGATCGTATTCTCGGCGGTGAACACCGGGTGGCCTACCTGCGCACGCGTTTCTGGTCTGAGGAAGCCCGTCCCGCGCGTCTCGAAGCCGGCAGCGATGATGGCGTGAAAATCTGGCTCAACGGTGAGCTGGTGCATGCCAATAAAGTCTATCGCGGTGTGCAGCCGGCGGAGGATAAAATCCCCGTGCAGCTTCGCGAAGGCTGGAATACAGTGCTGATGAAAGTCATCCAGGCCG
>WFTM01000153.1 GCA_015485525.1 Candidatus Zhuqueibacterota bacterium
AATGTCGCGGTACAACAAAATCTTTATCGTTTTGGGACTAACCGTTCAGATCAGTTCTGAATTAATCGTTCACCTCCATCAACTTCCGACTTCTTATGCCATCATCACGCCATGAAGCCAGCGCTTCAACTCCGAGTAAAACACTACACACCACCCTTTTGTCAATTTTATTTTTTCTCTCCGGAACCACCGGGCTCATCTTTCAGGTCGTCTGGATGTACCGTCTGGGTCTGGTTTTCGGCAATGCAGTCTATGCCACTGCCGCTACCCTGGCAGCATTTTTCCTCGGCCTGTCTATTGGCGGCTGGTTCTGGGGCAGTGCCGTAGAACGCCTGCGCGCACCGCTGCGAATTTATGGGCTGATGGAACTGGGCGTTGCCCTGACTGCCCTCTTGCTGATTCCGGGCATGGAGTTTTATACAGAACACTACCAGAGCCTGACGAACCTGCTCGGTGGCAACACCGGCCTGATGACCGTAGCGAAATTCATCTTCAGCGCTTCGCTCCTGCTCCTGCCGACTATCCTGATGGGGGGCACCTTTCCCGTGCTGGCGCACTACATCGATGACGGGCCGCATCAACTGGCACGGCGCGGCACCCTGCTCTATTCCCTCAACACCCTCGGCGCTGCCACAGGGGCGTTGGCCACCGGCTTTTTCCTGCTGTCGAGCTACGGCGTCAGCGCAACTTACAGCTTTGCAGTCATGCTCGCCGCCGGTGTCGGTATCGCAGCCGTGATGTTGGATTTTTTCAGCACAGCTGTGCCGGAGCACAAAGCACAGCGAGCCCGGAATACCAGCAGCCGCCCCTCTATCCCGCGATCACTGATGATCACTCTTGCGTTCACCACCGGACTTCTGGCCCTGTCCGCAGAAATCCTGTGGACGCGCATGTTTGCGCAGGTGCTGCAGAACTCGGTGTACTCCTTTTCAGCCATTCTGGTCACTTTTCTCATCGCCCTTGGCGCAGGCGGGCTGCTCTCCCACATCCTGGCACGAACATCATTACCCGCCATTCCGGTGCTGATAACTCTGCTCACCTCCGGCGGGCTGCTCGTCGGCCTGTCACCGCTCATGTTCGATTTTCTCACTGGCGGCCTGGGATATGTCGCCGCCCGTGCCACATGGCCTGAATATCTGCGAAACGTCTTTTACCTCGCAGCGCTGGTCGTCTTCCCGCCGACTGCAGTCATCGGCGCCGTCTTTCCCTTTTTGCTGAAAGCGGCGCGCACGGGACAGTCGGCAGCCGGGCGCTTTGTCGGGCACCTGGTGTTGTTCAACTCCCTGGGCAGCAGTGCCGGGCCGGTATTGGCCGGCTTCTTTCTGCTCGATCTGCTCGGTCTCTGGGGCAGTATCAAAATTATCGCCCTGAGCTACGGCATACTGGCGCTGTGGACAGCGAGAAACGCGGGAACAGGATCCCTGTCTCGCTGGCAGATCGCTTTTCCCGCCATCACCATGGTGATCGTGCTCATCGTGACAAATCCGCCCCTGCTTCGCCTCGGGCCGGGACAAAAGCTGCTCGATGTTCTGCAGGCCAGCGACGGCGTCGTCACAGTCGTCGAAGCCGGCGATAATCTTCAGGTGCGCCTTGATAATTACTACCTGCTCGGCGACACACGCTCTGCCCTCGTAGAGCAGATGCAGGGGCACGTCCCCCTGCTGCTGCATCCGGCGCCGAAACAGGTGTTGTTTCTGGGTATGGGCACAGGCATCACCGCAGGTGCAGCCCTGAACCACGCTACCGAACGCGTCATCACGGTCGAACTGATTCCCAACGTCATCCGGGCGGCAAAGCGCTATTTTGCACCCTGGACAAACGGCCTTTTCTCCGATAGCCGCGCCGAAATCATCGCTGATGATGCCCGTAATTATCTGCTCGGATCGCAGCAAAAGTTCGATGTTATCGTCGGCGATTTATTCACGCCGTGGCACGCAGGCACCGGCAGTTTGTACACGGTAGAACATTTTCAGCTGGCCAAAAACCGGCTGGCACCGGGCGGTATTTTTGCCCAATGGCTGCCGATGTACCAGCTCACGCCCGAAAGCTTTGCCACCATCACAGCGACCTTCGCCTCCGTCTTCCCAACCGTCACACTGTGGCGCGCCGATTTTTCCGGTGAACGTACCAGCATCGCGCTCGTGGGCCAGGAAACCGGCGCCCGCCTCGAGCATGCTGTTTTGCTGAAAAACATCAGCAACGTCATCGCCCGTGATGATTCTGCCGGCGCGCCGGAGCAGCACATGGCCGGACTCTTTTATCTCGGCAACTGGCGCGCCCTGGCACCTCGCCTCGCCGGCATGCCACTGAACACAGATGACAAGCGTACAGTCGAGTTCATGGCGCCGGTTCAGTCGCAGGAAGCCAATGCCGGGCTGGGAGGTTTTATCGTCGGGAAAGAGCTGGAGAGACTGCTCGAGGTCCTGGTTACAGCCGTTCCGGCGAACAAAGACCCCTATCTCGCAGATCTGCCTTCAAGGGAGAGACGCTATGTTGAGGTGGGATATCTCTACTATCGCTATCTGCAGCTCAAAGCGGCGGGGGACGCGGGCGAGGAGATGGAAAAACTCAAGGCCAGAATCTCAGAGCTGGCCCCGAATTTCGCGATCGGTAAAAAATAGCTCTCCCCTGTTCCGGCGGGTACGCCCATCTTCGTTGCAAGCCGGACTCTCCGGCTGCGGGTCTTTTCCTCAGCGTCTCAGCAGGTGCAAAGCGCCGGCCGCCCGCTTTCTCACCACCGCACAGCGGCGGCCAGGGGTTGCCGCTGCGCCTCTGTCCGGGTAACCGCACGATTCCATACAACTCAAAACACCACGGCCTTGAGCTTCAGGCCCGCATCCTCCGGCAGGCCGAACATGACATTCATATTCTGCACCGCCTGGCCGGATGCGCCCTTGAGCAGGTTGTCGATGGCCGACAGGATCAACAAGTGATCACCGTGTTTTTCCACATGCAGGACAGCGTTATTGGTGTTCACCACCTGTTTCATGTCCGGATTGTTCGCGCTGAGATGAACAAAGGGGCTGGTGCGGTAATACTCGTTGAAAAGTTGCTCCGCCTGTTCGGCAGACAGACTGGTTTTTAAATATTGGCTGGCAAAGATCCCGCGTGGGAAAGCACCGCGATAGGGCACGAAATGCAGTGCTCCCTCATAGCCCGGCTGGAGTGAGGCCAATGTCCGCCGTATTTCGCCAAGGTGCTGGTGCTGGAAGGGTTTATACACCGCGATATTGCCGCTGCGCCAACTGAAATGGCTGGTGCGCGACAGACCCTGGCCGGCACCGGTCGAACCCGTGATCGCACTGATGTGCACATCTGCCGGCAACGCACCAGCGGCTGCAAGCGGCAGCAAGCCGAGCTGGATGCAGGTCGCAAAACAGCCGGGGTTGGCCACGGCCTGCGCTGCAGCGATCTGCTCGCGAAACGCTTCCGTCAGGCCGTACACAAACGGACGCTCTTGCGGGCTGCTCAGGCGGAAATCCTGGCTCAGATCGATGATTTTAATGCCGGCCGGCACATGGTTATCCTGCAAAAACTTCTGCGATTGCCCGTGGCCGAGGCAGAGAAACAGGACATCGATATCCTCGCTGATCTCTGCGCTGAACCGCAGGTCATCCATACCCAGCAGATCGCTGTGTACTGTGGTCACCGGCTCACCGGCATGGCTGCTGCTATGTACAAACGCAACTCTGACGCGGGGGTGCTGCAGCAACAGACGCAGGGTTTCACCGCCGGTGTAGCCGGCCCCTCCGGCAATTCCGGCGCGGATTTCAGAGCTCATCGCGGTTCACCTTGTAGTAGATCATCGCCTGGTTGGCGGCAATTTTCGCAAAGCCTTTGACATCCTCACCAGTCCAGCCGCTGTGAATTTCGCCGTACACCGCGATCTCCGGCGACATGAGATCATGCGGTGAGGTGACGCCGAGAATGTGAAAATGATACGGTGACAGGCTCACAGATACCGTGCCGTTGACCGTCTTCTGCGTATCCTCAAAAAACGCTTCGATATTTCGCATGACCGGATCGAGATACTGCCCTTCGTGCAGCAGGTTGCCATACCAGGTCGCCATCTGATCTTTCCAGTACAGTTGCCATTTGGTCAGAACGTGCTTTTCCAGCGCATGGTGCGCTTTGATGATGACCATAGGCGCAGCGGCCTCAAAACCGACACGCCCCTTGATGCCGATAATGGTATCACCGACGTGAATATCCCGGCCGACGGCATAGGGCCCGGCGATCTGCTCCAGCGCGTGGATCGCCTCGATGGGATTTTCGTACTTCTCGCCATTGATGCCGCACAGCTCGCCGTGGCAAAACTCCAGTTCGACTGTCTCCTGCCCTTTTTTCTGCAGCGGCGTGGGGAAGGCCTCCTCGGGAAGGTATTCATACGAATTCAGGGTTTCGCGCCCGCCAACAGACGTTCCCCAGATGCCTTTGTTGATAGAGTACATCGCCTGCTCCCAGTCGAGTTCGATGCCGTGGCGGCGCAGATATTCGATCTCCTCATTCCGCGACAGCGCCTGGTCCCGGATCGGCGTGAGGATTTCCACTTCCGGAGCGAGAATGCTGAATGCCATGTCAAAGCGAATCTGATCGTTGCCGGCACCTGTGCTGCCATGAGCGATATAGCCGGCATTGACTTCCCTGGCATAGTTGGCGATTGCCAGCGCCTGAAAAATGCGTTCAGAGCTGACGGAAAGCGGGTAGGTGTTGTTCTTCAGCACATTGCCGAAGACGAGATATTTGATGCAGCGGTCATAAAAAGCCTTCTGCTCATCGAGCACGACGTGCTTCTTCACGCCAAGCAAACGCGCCCGCTCTTCGATCTCCTTCAGGTCCTGCTCGCTGAAGCCACCGGTATCGACGACCACTGAGTGTACTTCGAGTCCCAGCTCCTGCGCGAGATAAATAGCGCAGTAAGAGGTATCCAGCCCGCCACTGAAAGCCAGCACCACGGTGCGGTTGTCACGTATAACCAGCGGCTTTTTCTTTTCCTGCGCCGGATCATACAGCAGGCCGGTGCAAACACAGTATTTGCGGTTGTTTTTGGTCAGGATATCATAATTTTTGCAGGTCTTGCAACCATCCCAGAACTCTTCGTCATCGGTCAGCTC
>WFTM01000154.1 GCA_015485525.1 Candidatus Zhuqueibacterota bacterium
AAATCAACCCACATGATTTGGGAAGACCTCATAATGTTTTTACGATTTTTTCGGCTGCATTTTTTATTGGAACGAAATCCATGGCTGCAAATCAAGACAAGATCATCATCAAAGGGGCGCGTGAGCACAATTTAAAAGATATCGACGTTGAGATTCCTCGTTACAAGCTCGTGGTCATCACCGGGCTGTCAGGTTCCGGGAAATCCAGTCTGGCCTTTGACACCATTTATGCCGAAGGACAGAGGCGCTATGTTGAGTCGCTCTCAGCTTATGCCCGGCAGTTTCTCGGGCTGATGGAAAAGCCGGATGTGGATTACATCGAAGGGCTGTCACCGGCGATATCCATCGAACAGAAGACATCCAGTCGCAACCCGCGCTCGACCGTGGGCACGGTAACGGAGATTTATGATTATCTTCGTCTGCTGTTCGCGCGTATCGGCCAGCCACACTGCCCTTCCTGCGGCAAAAAAATAGAACGCCAGACCGTGCAGCAGATCGTGGACGCTATTCTCGAACTGCCGGAAAAGACGAAGTTTCAGGTCCTGGCTCCGGTCGTGCGCGGGCGCAAGGGCGAGTATCAGCAAATTTTTACTGAAGCCCGCCGCGATGGTTTTGTGCGTGTGCGTGTGAATGGGGAGACACGGGATCTCTCTGAGGAGATCAAGCTGGACAAGAAATTCAAGCACAACATCGAGATCGTCATCGACCGGCTGGTGGTCGATAGAAGCATGAAAACCCGGCTGACTGATTCAGTAGAAACGGCTCTGCACCTCGCGGGCGGTCTCGTGCTCATCGACGTCATCGGCTCTGATGAGATCATGTTCAGCGAGCATTTTGCCTGTGTGGAGTGCGGCGTGTCTATCGAGGAGCTGGCACCACGCCTTTTCAGTTTTAACAGCCCCTACGGCGCCTGCCCGACCTGTAACGGTCTCGGTACCAAGATGGAAGTTGACCCCTCCCTGCTGGTTCCTGACCCGAAAAAAAGTCTGCGCGATGGTGCGATCCTGGCCTGGGGGGAAGGGCGTGAGGGCTGGTATTTCACCCAGCTCCGCGCAGTTGCCGAACACTACAATTTCTCCCTCGATGATGCCTGGGATAGCCTCTCTGATGAGGCCCGTCACGTCGTGCTGTACGGTACGGGAGACAAAGAGCTGACCTTCAAATATGAAAAAACCAACGGCAAGATGCAGGCGGAGTTCAAGAGCACGTATGAGGGCATCATCCCCAACCTGGAGAGGCGCTACAAGCAGACTGACAGCAACTACATCCGCACATGGATCGAGGGCTTCATGAACACGCGCCCATGCCCGGAATGCAACGGCGCCCGCCTGCGTAAAGAGGTGCTTTCTGTGCTGATTCAAGGCAAGAGCATTCACGACATCACGCGCCTGTCCATCGGTGCAGCGCAGAAGTTTTTCGAAACCCTGCCTCTGAGCGAGCGCGAGCAGCACATCGTGCATCAGATCATGAAAGAAATTCGCGAGCGCCTGTCATTTCTCGTCGGCGTCGGGCTTGACTACATTTCTCTCGACCGCACGGCGAGCACGCTCTCCGGCGGTGAGGCGCAACGCATCCGTCTGGCGACACAGATCGGCAGCCAGCTCGTCGGCGTGCTCTATATTCTCGATGAGCCGTCGATCGGGCTGCACCAGCGCGATAACTCCCGGCTGATCGCCACATTGCAGCGTCTGCGCGACCTCGGCAATACGGTGATCGTCGTCGAGCACGATCTGGAAACCATTGAGGCAGCGGACTGGCTGCTGGACATGGGGCCGAAAGCCGGCATTCACGGTGGCGAGATCGTCGCGGCAGGGCCGCCTGCAAAAGTATCCAGGAGCAGGCGTTCTGTCACTGGCGCTTATCTTTCCGGGCGAAAAACTATCCCGGTGCCCGAACGCCGCAGGCCCGGCAGCGGGGCACTGCTAACGCTGCATAACGCCTCGGGCAACAACCTCAAGAACATTACCGCTGAGTTTCCCCTCGGAACCATGACTGTGATCACCGGCGTGTCCGGCTCCGGCAAGAGCACCCTGATCAACGAGACACTGTACGCTGCTCTGGCACGGGAAATCATGAAATCAAAAAGCAATCCCCTGCCATACGAAAAAATCACCGGCATCGGCCATCTCGACAAGGTGATCGACATCGACCAGTCTCCGATCGGGCGCACGCCGCGTTCTAACCCGGCGACCTACACCGGTGTGTTCACCCATATCCGCGATCTCTTCACCCAGCTCACGGAATCTAAAATCCGCGGATACAAGCCGGGACGCTTCAGTTTCAACGTCAAGGGTGGCCGTTGTGAATCCTGCCAGGGTGATGGCATTATCAAAATCGAGATGCACTTTCTGCCGGATGTGTACGTGACCTGCGAGGTGTGCAAGGGCAAGCGCTACAACCGCGAAACCCTTGACATCAAATACAAAGGCAAAACCATCGCCGATGTGCTGGATATGACAGTGGAGGAGGCACTGGAGTTTTTCAGCAGCATCCCGTCGATCAGGCGCAAGCTGCAAACCCTGCACGACGTTGGCCTGGGATACATCCACCTCGGCCAGCAGGCAACGACCCTGTCGGGTGGCGAGGCCCAGCGCGTGAAACTGGCGACGGAGCTGTCGAAAATCGCCACCGGGCGCACATTGTACATCCTCGACGAACCAACCACCGGACTGCACTTTGACGACATCAAAATGCTGCTGCGCGTGCTCAACCGGCTGGTGGACAAAGGCAATACGGTCATCGTCATCGAGCACAATCTCGACGT
>WFTM01000155.1 GCA_015485525.1 Candidatus Zhuqueibacterota bacterium
AAAATGTATGTTCAGGAACTGATGGCTACCGAAGATGCCAACGAGGGCATCGCAGCTTTTTTAGAAAAGCGCAGGCCTGTCTGGAAACATTGATGGATGGCTGCGCTTTCGTGCGCAGCCTATCCCCCTTCGAACGGGGATTTTTGGAGCACGGAGCGATTCCCCCTTTGAAGGGGGATACAGGGGGATGTCCTGCGGCTACGTTGCGCACTGCTACGGGTGTTGAGTTTATGCTTGGATTTTTGTTTTGCGGCGTTTTGCAGCGGTTGTTGTTTGAATTCCGTAGTTCGCGACATGAATGTCGCGTTACAGCCCTGTTTTGCTGGGATTGTGGTGGGAACATCCCCCTGTCTCGCTTCGAAGGGGGATTTGGGGGGGCGGAAAAATTAACGAAAAAAGAACAATGAACTACGCACTCGATTTTACCGGCAAAACTGTTGTTATCACCGGAGCAAGCGGCGGGCTGGGGGGCGCGATGGCTGCGGCGTTTCGTGACTGCGGGGCGCGCGTTGTCTGCGTCGATCTGCATGTGCCCGAAGAGCCTCTACCCGGCTGCGACTACCGCCAGGTCGATGTCAGTGATTGTGCCGCAGTCGGCGAGCTGGTGACTGATATTATCGCCACAACAGGCGGGATCGACTGCCTGATCAACAACGCTGGCATCTCCCGCGATGCTCCGGTCTGGCGCATGAGCGAGCAGGACTGGGATGCGGTGCTGAACGTGAATCTCAAGGGTGCCTGGAATTTTATCCATCACACAGCGCGGCATTTTCGGGAGAAAAAAAGCGGCTGTATCGTCAACACGGCTTCTATCAACGGGTTGCGCGGCAAATTTGGACTGAGCAACTATTCCGCTTCAAAAGCCGGCCTGATCGGCCTGACCCGTACGGTTGCGCGCGAGCTCGGGCCCTCGAATATCCGCGTCAACGCCGTGGCACCGGGTTTTATTTTAACGCCATTGACCGGGAAAATCGCCGAGAAATTCATCGCAGCAGCACGCGCGGAAACAGCGCTGGGCAGGCTGGGGACACCGCAGGACGTGGCGGCTGCTGTGCTGTTTCTCTCTTCTGACCTCGCCCGGCACATCACCGGCGCGGTTCTCACTGTGGATGGCGGCCAGGTGGCTTGAGAATGAAATGACTGAAGAGATCGAATGAAACTGTGGAGTCTGGCATGAATATTTCGCATCCCCTTTTTGAAGCCCCGGACAGCAAGCCTCTCGAGGAGGTGCTCAGTCTGGCACGGGAACTTGTCGAAGATACGGAATACCCCACTGTGAAGCAGTGGCGCGAACAAGGCGGTAAAGTCCTCGGCCATTTCCAGGTTTATTTCCCGGAAGAAATAGCCCACGCAGCCGGAATGCTGCCGGTCAAGATGCGCGGCGCGCAGGTGGATGGCATCGAGGCTGATTCCCATTTCGGCTCCTATCTCTGCTCGATCATCAAAACAGCGTTCGAGCTGGCGATGACAAAAAAGATCGAGCTGGACATGTTCGTCACCCACCCGATCTGCGACGCTGCCCGCAACCTCGCCGGTATCTGGAGCCGTAATTTCGACTATCCCTGCCAGATTCTCTACCTGCCGCAAAATCCCAACTCTGCTGCTTCTGCTGAATATCTCACCGATGAATATGGCCGCCTGATGCGCGATATCGAGAAGATTACCGGGCAGGAAGTAACAGAGAACGCGCTGAAAAATTCTATCTCCATCTACAATGAAAGCCGGAAAATTTTTGCTGAAATCTACCGCATCAAGCGGGAGACTCCCTGGCTCCTGGATGCAGAAGACGCCTATGTGCTCGTTGCCCTGGCAGCATTCCTGCCCAGGGAGAACTATAATGATCTGCTGAACGCGATCCTGCCGCGCATCCGGGAACGCGATATTAAAAAGCAGGACAAGATGCGCGTGGTTTTCGAAGGCGGCTTCTGCGAACAGCCGCCCCTCGACCTGCTGCAGACCATCGGCCGTTCCTGCTACATCGTCGATGATGATCTGCTCATCGGTCTGCGCTGGATTTATGGCGAGGTGAAGACGGACGGCGACTCCCTGCGCAACCTCGCCGAGGCATACATCGAGCAGTCGAGCTACAGCCCGGTGCAGCACGATCTGCGCAAGCCAAAAGAAGATATGCTGCTCAAGCGTTACCGGCAGGCTGGGGCCGAGGCGGTGATCCTGGCGGCGGCGAAAATGTGTGAACCGGGGTTGGAAGAGCAGGTGACCTACAGCAAGACCCTCGATGACGAGCACATTCCTTATTTTGTCAGCGAATTCGAGGAAAATCAGACCACCTTCGACCACCTCGGTATTCAGCTCGAAACGTTTGTGGAAAATATTCTGTTCGATTGACAAGAACATAAAAACAGGTACTGACCTATGGATAAGCAGAATGCTGATGACCGCGCCGCAATCGTGGGGCGTGGGAACAAAGACGGGGCCGCACTGTTCCGCACCTGGTTTCAGGATCTGACGCACGTCGCGGAAAACGACGGCCGCGCCGCCTATGTTTTCGTGATGGGCAGTCTGAATGAAATTCTGAAAACCTTCGATTTTCCGGTGGTTTTTCCGGAGATCAATTCCCTGCAGACTGCGGTGCGCAAAGTAGCGGGAGATTACCTCGGCGAGGCAGAAGACTACGGCTATTCGCCGGATATCTGCGGCTATGTCAAAGCAGATGTCGGCACGCAGCTGCGCCAGGGCGAGCATCCCATGGGCCGGATTCCGCGGCCGGGCATCGCCGTGCTGACGAATGCCTGCAACACCTATATCAAGTGGGCAGAAATCTGGGAACGTATCCATAAAATTCCCGTGGTGACCATCGATATTCCGGGTACGCGCGAAGGCGGGAAACTCACCTCCCCCGGTGATCGTGATTTTGAAAACGATAAAAAATACGTTGCCGCGCAACTGCGCGAGCTGATCACGACCTGCGAAGAGATGACCAGCAAAAAATTCGATATCGATAAGTTCCGCGAAGTTCTCGGCTATGCCAACGATATGAGCGTGGCCTGGAAACGCATCCTGGAGCTGAACGAGCAAAAGCCGGCGGTGTTCAATGCCCTGACCGACGGCACCATCTATCTCGGCGTGGCCAATGGCTTCCGCGGCATGCGGGAAGGCAGCGTGTATTTCAAGGAGCTGGTCGAAGAGATGGAGTACAAGGCGGCGAACGGCATCGGCAGCTTGACGAAGGAAGAGTTCCGTCTTGCATTCGTTGGTGTGCCCTGCTATCCGATCTTCCGTCGTTTCAACGAGATGTTTACGGACTGGGGGGGCGTGTTCGTGCAGTCCACATATCTGTGGTTCGCTTCGGGGGGAACCAATATCGGCTATGAATATGATCTGAAGGACCCGATCGAAAGCCTGGCCGAAGGCGTATTGCTGAGCGTACGCGATGCCATGGACAGCATGTTTCATCAGGAGAAAATCATCGAGGCGATGATGGGCCCCTTTGCTCTCGATGGCGTGGTTTACCATCCCATCAAGAGCTGCCGCACCGTCTCGACCGGCCTGGCTGATGGCCGCCAGTATGTCATGGAACAGCTCGGGCTGTCAACGCTTTTCCTGGAGTCGGATATGATGGACCAGCGCGTGGTTTCCGAAGCGCAGATGAAAAACCGGGTGGATGCGTATTTTGAGGGATTGATTTCCCGCCGCCAGCAAGCGGCATTGGCGGAGTGAAGAAACTTCCCTCTCGTTCCACCGCTCCCGCGGTGGAACGCATAGCACCGCTCCTGCGGTGGAACGCATAGCACCGCTCCTGCGGTGGAACGCATAGCACCGCTCCTGCGGTGGACGCTCTGCTGCTTCAGTACTGAAACGCAGGACGACTATATCCGTCGGAGCACAGCGTAGTGCAGGAATCTTCTGCAGATGAGATAAAGACCGACAGATCATTCACCATGCTGTTTGATGCGCTCCCGAATGTGTTTCTGCGCTTCGTTGTGAGAAATTCCGAGACCTTGTTCGATGTGTGACTCTGCAAGCCGTATGTCCTGCAGAATCTCTAATTTTTCGAGCAAGGCTTCGTATTCGCGAACATCGAGTATGACAGCGGTGCTCTTCCCATGCTGGGTAATGATCATCGGTCTCTTGGTTGTGCGGACTTGCTCGATTAACATGGCTGCGTTCGCCCGGAATTCTGAGAGAGGGCGGATGTCTTCACTGTAGATGATGCGTTTGATGTTTTACCTCTTTTGTGGTGTGTTATATGGTTTCGTCTATAGTGCTGAAAATGGTATAATACTGCAACCTGAATCTCGTTCCACGCACATGCCGGCAACGCAGAGCAGTACAGCGAAAATTAAGAAACATGGCTGGATTCACCAAACCGAACAGGAGTGAAAAATGCCTTACGCAGCGGGTGTGGACGTTGGCTCCACACAAACGAAAGCAGTCATCATTTCCGAAGAAAAGAAAATCGTCGGCCGGGCTTTGATCGATACCGGAGCCAATGTGACGGCAGCGGCCGAAAATGCCTTCAGCATTGCCCTGAAAGATGCCGGCCTGGGCGAGGAAGAAGTCGAATACGTCATCGGCACCGGCTACGGGCGCTACAAGGTAACCTTTGGCAACAGGCAGGTGACAGAGATCAGTTGCCACGGCCGGGGCGCTGTGCACATGTTTCCGGGCACCCGCACCGTGCTCGATATGGGCGGTCAGGACAGCAAGGCTATTCGCGTCAGCGAAAGCGGCGAGATCGTCGATTTTTGCATGAACGATAAATGCGCGGCCGGAACCGGACGCTTCCTGGGTGCGGCAGCCGTGGCACTGGACATCGCCCTGCCCGAGCTCGGCCCGACAGCACTGCGCGCGGAAAAACCGGTGCGTATCAGCACCACATGCACGGTTTTCGCCGAATCCGAAGTGCTCTCCTGGCTCGGCAAAGGCAAAAAAGTCGAGGACATTCTCTGGGGTGTGCACCAGTCCATCGCTGCACGCTCACTCGGCTTGCTGCGCCGCGTCGGCATCGTTGACGAAATCACCTTCACCGGCGGGGTAGCGAAAAACACCGGCATGATCAAGGCACTGGAAGACGGCCTGGGCCGTAAGCTCAACGTCAGCGATGATTCGCATTTTATGGGCGCACTGGGTGCGGCGTTGTTTTCCCTCGATCACATCCTTGCAAGCCGTAAACCGGCTGCGCATGTATGACATCGCTCTCGCATGCCGTGGCAGAAGTATTTCGGCACCAAAATCTCTTTTTACTGCTCCGGTGTTGAAACACATTCGCATTGCCACTGCAACAGAGAGCACCGAACACCCGCAGGCGGCAAGAGACATAGTTGAGAAATTTAAAAGCCAAAGGAGCGCATATGCAGTACACACTGGGACTCGATGTCGGATCGACCTATACCAAAGGGGTGATCCTCGATGAAAATTATGATATGATTGCGCGCTACATGGAGCCGACCGGCGCCCGGCTGCAGCAAGTCGCCCGGTCTGTGGCTGAAACCACGGCGGAAAAAGCCGGCATGCAGTTAGACGACATCGCTTACGTGATCACCACCGGCTTTGGTCGCCATCAGGTCGATTTCCGCGACGTGCAGGTCACCGACCTCACGGCCAGCGCGCGTGGAGCTACCCTGCTTTTCCCCAAAACCCAAACCGTGCTCGATATCGGCGGACAGACGATGAAGGCCAGCCGTCTCGACGAGGCAGCCAAAGTGCAGACCTTTCGTCTCAATGATAAATGTGCCTCCGGCACGGGTGCGTTTCTGGAAAAAACCGTGCGCTACATGGGCTATCAGACCTCGGATATCGGCCCGCTGCTGAAGCTGTCCAAAGAACGTGTGCCCATCTCCGGCGTCTGCGCGGTTTTCGCCGAATCCGAGGTCATCAACCATCTTTCCAACGGCGTGCCGCCGGAGGATATCATGTTTGGTGCCATCTATTCCCTCATCGATCGCTCGCTGCAGTTGCTCCGGCGCATCAAAGCGACGGAGGAGTACACTCTGATCGGTGGGATTCTGCGCTGGGAAACCATGGCCAACGTTCTGCAGGAACGGCTGCAGACCACGGTGAACGTACCGCCGGGTGACATGCCGCAATTCACCGCTGCCCTGGGCTGTGCCTGGCTCGGTCAGCGCCGCTTGCGCAAATTAGCCAAAATGGAGAGCCATGCCCACTGACAACAACAGAAATGATGCCATGCTTCCGCGCTGCCAGAGCAGTTCCGGACAGTTCGATGGCTGCGATCTGCCCGCAGACGAAACCCTTGTCGCCCAGGGCTGGCAATGGCGCTACATCGCTGACCCACGCCGGGCGCAGGACGCCGTGGAGTTCTACGACGAGCTCGGTTTCGAAGTCCGCCTGGAGCCGGTGGATACCGACCTGCTCAGTGAAGCCTGCGGGGGATGCAAGGTTTTATTTCAGAATTTCAAGGCGATTTACACGCGTAAAAAGAAGGCGGGCGGCTGAGACGGGGTAAAAATAAATGGTTTGAAATCGTAGGCTGTACCGCGACATTCAGGTCGCGCGGAACACACATCATTACGAAACGAAACCGAATGATATCGTTTCGGGAATTATATCATCAAAAACCCCCAAAATTGGGCCGAATGTATCGTGATGTCGAACCATATTCATTGGATTATCAACATCGCCGTAGTAGGGGTTCAAAATTTTGAACCCCTACATTGACAAAATAAATATAAAAATTATCCCCCAACCCATTGGCACCATTAAA
>WFTM01000156.1 GCA_015485525.1 Candidatus Zhuqueibacterota bacterium
GGCTCCCGGAAGCAAAATGTTAAAAGCCCCGTGTTCTCACGAATGCGGGGCTTTTGTTGTTCATTTGCAGAACACAAGGTGCACAGACGATTTTTTCAGCAAGCAGCACAGAAGCCCGTGCTGAACATTTTGCACACCGCCGGTGTCTGAAGTAAGCGGACTTTCCTCCAATCATTTTACCCGGAAAATTCCATCGCATGTTACATTCATTTTTAACAATTTGGCCGGGATAGACGGTTCTCAGCTTCTGGCTGAAGCCGGGTTTCATCACGAACTATGCTGCAGTGCCACACTATTCAGCACCAGCTGTTCCAGGCATTTCACCTTGTTCGTCTTCGTGCCTTTCGTGTACTTCGTGGTTCACAAAATTGTACGACTGACATTCAAACTCAGGAGACAGCAATTTTTCATCGTTTTTGTTCTCTCACGCGACGCCGCGACGGCGCACCGTCTTCTAAAATAATCCGTTGCGTGTGTCGCTTTAAGACCTGAGTGATTTATTATTGGGACAAAAAAAGCTGAAAAAACTGGTTGAATGGATTGTTCCATTTAATTTTCGGTAGCTACTGTCAGGTCGTCACGGATATTATTACCCCTATTGATCCGCATAGTAAACAGTACATAAATGCCTGCAGGAACGGGAAGTCGCGACAATAAACTATCTGGACAAGGGGAATCCATACACCATGCAGTCGGAGGAAGGAGATGCGTTTACTCACACTATGCCTTATCATGCTCACAGGCAGCAGTTTTACCGCAACGCCGATACAGGCTCAGGAAAACTACTGGCAGCAGTTCGTCCACTACGAAATGGATGTTACTCTTGATCCGGCGAGTAAAATGCTCACCGGCAGTTCCTCGATTCTGTACCGCAACAACTCCCCGGACACGTTGTTCAAATTTTACATGCACCTCTACCCCAACGCCTACAAAGACCCGAACAGCATATACGCCCGGGATGCGAGAAAATTTTACCAGATGATGAACACCGACCCGGACAATGCAGGCTGGTTGAAGATTACCCGCTTTCGCATCATACCCGGCCAGGGTGAAGCGCCGGCTGCAGACAAAATGACCAGTTTCAACGTCGATGATACCATTCTCGAGGCCGACCTGCCGCACCCGCTGCCTCCGGGCGCGGAGATGCGCATCGAACTCAACTTTGAATCAAAAGTGCGGAAGCACAGCCGCCGGGCCGGCTATCGCGGCTCGCAATTCGACTTTGCACAGTGGTACCCCAAAGTCTGCGTATATGATGAAAACGGCTGGAATAACGTTCCCTTTCACATGCTCGGCGAGTTTTACGGCGAATTCGGTACTTTCGACGTGCGCATCACCGTTCCCTACGACTATATCATCGCTGCCACGGGCCAGGTGCAGGAGGGTGACCCGGGTTTTGAGCTGGTGCGCGTCGATACCAGTCTCGACAATGCGGCGTGGCAGCAGCGCTATAAAGAGATTCGGGCACAAATCATCGCTGAAAAAGAGAAAAAACCGGCACGCAGCGTCCTCTTTCACGCGGAGAACGTGCATGATTTCGCCTGGGTTGCGTCACCGGACTTCCTCTATGAATCCGGTGAATGGGATGGCATCCCCATCCATGTTCTCTATCGCAGTTATGCCAAACAGCGCTGGACCCGTGTGGTGGTCGAGCGCGGCCGGCGCGCGCTGGCCTGGCTTTCGGAAAAATTCGGACGCTATCCCTATCCACAGCTCACCATCACCCATGGTCTGCTCGGCGGCGGGATGGAATACCCCATGCTGGTCATGAATTCATCGGAGCGCGAAGGCCTGATTCTGCACGAAGTCGGGCATATCTACTTTTACGGGATTCTCGGCAACAACGAAACCAGAGAGGCGTGGCTGGATGAAGGTTTTACTTCCTTTCAGACGCGCTGGTACATGGAAAACCGTTACGGCACATGGGGATATGATCGCGAAAAATACCTGCGCGAGGCCAACTGGCTCAGCCGCAAGCGCCCGGCCCTGACCAGCAGGGAGAACAACCGCAACAGGGCGTTGTTTTTCATGACCAGCGGCAAAGATGAGCCGATCAGCAAATGGTCGTATGAGTTCAACGATGGAATGGCTTATACGGTGAATGCCTATACCAAGGGCTCTATTTTTTTTGAAATGCTGCGCTACGTGGTCGGCGAAGAAAAATTTGCCCGCATCTGCAAAGAATATTTCCGGCGCTGGAAATTCAAGCATGTCAATGAAGCACGCTTCAAGGCTGTCTGCGAAGAGGTGTCCGGCATGGAGCTCGACTGGTTTTTCGACCAATGGCTGCACGACACGCCGACAGTCGATTATGCCCTTGGCCCGGTCAAAAAAACGCGCCAGCCAGATGGCAGCTATAAAACAGAAGTGGAGATCAGGCGCAGAGGAGACGGCATCATGCCGGTCGAAGTTGTTGTCGGTGAGAACGACGGAACGAGGATAAAAAAACGCTGGGACGGCAAGGATGAGCGCGGCGTGGTGGTTTTCGTTACAGAGAAAAAACCGGAAAAAGTCATGCTCGATCCTGACAACCAGATCATGGACGTCAGTCTGACTGGCCAGGGAGTGCTACGTCTCGAGCTCTATCCTGAGCTGCCGCGGATGTTTTATAGTCCGGCAGACGCCTATGTGCTGACCTGGAAACCCGGGTTCTGGTACAACGATATCGACGGCCTGCGCAGCGGCGTGCGCTTTCGGGGCCACTATCGCAACAACCGCCTGCTCTCCCTCGGTTTCTGGTACGGTGCGAAAAGCAACGTCCTTGACGGCATGCTGTCTTATACCCATAAAATGCCTGTGCGCCTCGGTCTCAACTCCACGATCAGGCTGTTCAGTCTTGAGGGGCGGCAGAGCGCGGATATCAGTGTGCAGTACCGAAGCGGACGGTATTTATTCCAGCCACCGCAGCACCAGCTCACCGCCGGAGTCATCGCTTCGAGGCTGAAAGATCCGGCTTATGCCGAGTCCGAATACCGCATCGATGGCAGGAGCGTCACAGTCCCGAGCTGGTCTGCCGGTACGGTAACGCGGCTGTACGCTGCCTACACGGTCAATCCTCGCGGTTTTTCCTGGCAGAGCACCCTGCGCCTGCGCGCCGATTATGCCAACGACAACATGCTGAGCGATTACGGCTTCACCCGCCTGAGAGGCGAGGCGGTGATTTCCTGGCCCGGCCGAAGCGGTGGCGGCATGTTCCTGCGCGGTTTTGCCGGTGCATTCCTGAATCCAAACGGCCCATTACCGCTGCAGAACATGTTCTCTGCTTTCTCGGCTTCACCACAGGAAATTTTCGAAAACAGTTTCACCCTGCGCAGCCGGGGCGGATTTTTCCCCGAAGCTCATCTGCAACAACCCGGCGGTGGCAACCTGCGCGGCTATTATGACCAGCCCGGGCGGACAGGCAAAGCACTTTTTGCTGTAAACCTCGAACTGCGCACACCGGCCCGACTGCCGCTCATCAGCAGGCTCCTGCAGCCTCTGCTCGGCAGCAGCGAGCTTACCCTGTTTTTCGACACCGGGCGCATCACGGATATCGATGATAACAGCACAACGCTCAGCGATGCCGGAATTGGTTTCTTCTTCCGGCAAAGACTTCCGGATGCCTGGTACACCATGATCACAGGAACAGGATATACGCTGCGCTTTGATATTCCCTTCTGGGTAAGTACGCCATACGAAAACCCGCTCACCGGAGCCCGGGATGGCAAGTTTAAATTTCGCTATGTGCTCAGTTTCCAACGCGCATTTTGAGAGACAGGCTTCTTTTCCCCGTTTATCCATAAAACAGCACGGCGGACGAGAAAACTGCGATAACTGAACCGGATGGATTCATGCATGACCCCCTGCTTGAAAAAGCCCTGCGCATGGCTGCCTGCGCACACAGAAATCAGACGCGCAAAGGCAGCGATACGCCCTACATCTACCACCCCTTTGCTGTAGGCCTGCTGCTGCAGAAATACGGCTACCCCACAGAGTGGATCATTGCCGGCCTGCTGCATGATACGGTCGAAGACACGGGGATGTCGCTGGAAGAACTGCGGCGGGAATTCGGGGCCGAGATCGCCGGCCTTGTGGAGAGCTGCTCTGAGCCGGATCACCACACCCTGCCCTGGCACGAGCGCAAAGCCCACACCGTAGCGTTTCTACGCACTGCCCCGCATCCGGTCAAAGTCATCACCTGCGCCGATAAACTGCACAATCTGAGCTCGATTCTCTACGATATCCACCTTATTGGAGACAGCATCTGGCAGCGCTTCAATACCGGGCGGGAGCAACAGGAATGGTACTACCGCGCCATCGACAGCAGCCTTCGGGACAACCTCGAGCTGACAGCACGGCGGGATATTTTTGATGCCTACAGCCGCACCGTAGAGGAGATTTTCGGCAAGACCGAATAATGCTGTTCTTCGCACGCTGGCGCACCGGAGCCGCAGGCTAACTCCCTCCCGGGTAGGCGTGCCATTCCGTTTTTTTACCGGCACTATCGATCGTGCGCAACGAACCGGTTTGTACTCACAACGCTGAACAGAACAGGATAAACCATGCATTTTTACCGTCATCTGCCCCTTCCTCCCCTGTTTTTCTGCCTGCTGTCCATCATCACAACATCGGCTGGGCAGGCGCAGATAGATTACACACTGAACTGGACGCATCCGTCTTCCCACTACGTACACATCACTGTCTCGGCACGTGTGGCAGGCGATTCCACGGATTTTCGCATACCGGCCTGGCGACCGGGGCGCTATGTGCTGCAGAACTATGCCCGAAATGTCGTCGGATTTCGCGCAGAGGATGCGCAGGGCACCCCATTGGTTTTCCGGAAAACAGACAAGAGCAGTTGGCGCGTCTGGCATCCCGGCCGTGACAGCCTGAGGGTTTCATACAGCTACTACGCCAATGAACTCGACGGCGGTTCCAGCTACCTCGATGACAGCGAGTGCTATATCAATCCCATCACCAGCTTTGCTTACATCCCCGGCCGCGAACTGGAACCGGTCCGGCTGCGCATCAGCAAACCAGCTTCGTGGCGCATTGCCACGGCGCTGCAGCGGGATGGCGACGAGCTCATCAGCGAAAATTATCATGAATTTGTCGATGGGCCGATTTTGATCTCACCGGACTTTCTGCTGCTCGGTTTTGATGTACAGGGTGTCCGGCACGAGATCGCAATTCAGGGAGAGTTCCAGGCAGACACCAGTGCTTTCGTCGATGATCTGAAAAAAATCGTCATCGCGCAAACCGAACTCATGGATGACATCCCCCTGGATCGTTACCTGTTCATGTTTCACCTGCTGCAACGACCCTTTGGCCACGGTGTCGAGCATAAATTTTCCACCTCGATCGTACTTGGGCCGGCCGACTTTCTCGACAAACGTTTTTACCGCCGGCTGCTGAGTGTCAGTTCGCACGAATATTTTCATATCTGGAATGTCGAGCGTATCCGGCCTGCTGCTCTCATGCTGCCGGATTATTCGCGTGAGAACTACACCACATTGATGTGGCTGCACGAAGGGATCACCAGTTATTTCAGCAGCCGGGCTTTGCTCAAAGCCGGCCTCCTGAGCCGGGAAAAATACCTCGAGAACCGCGCGGCTGCCATCAGCCGCTACCTGCGATCGCCGGCACGAAAAATCATCAGCCCCATGGAGTCGAGCTTCGAAAGCTGGATCAAAAGCCAGGGGCAGGCGCCGCCCAATACCTACATGTCCTTTTATTCCCTCGGCGATATCATCGGCACAGCCCTCGACCTCGAGTTATTGCAGCGGACAAAAGGCCGGAAAGGCCTTGCCGAGGCCATGCAATGGCTGAACGAAACCTATGCCCGCAAAAATCTCGGCATCCCGGATGATGCGCTGCAACGGGCTTGCGAGGCCATCAGCGGCCGGGATTTTTCAGCTTTTTTCCAGGCCCATGTTCAGGGCGTGGATGAGATCGATTTTGCTCGTCTGCTCGAACAGGCAGGGCTTGCGCTCATCGCCAAAGAGCCGGCACCCGGCACGCCGGAAGTCTGGCTTGGCCTCAGTCTGCGCGGTGATGAAAAGCAAACCCGTATCGCCAATATCACGCCCAACTCCCCGGCCTATACAGCCGGTCTGGCCCGCGGCGATATCCTCATCGCGCTCGACGGCTGGCGTGTGCACAGAGAAAATTACCACCGCATTCTGCGCCGTTACAAAACTGGGGATCGCGTCACCCTCACAGTAATCCGCAACGACAGACTGCGGGAGTTCAGCATCACATGTGCTGAGCGGCCGGTCATGGCCTTCAAAATCGTACCCATGCAGGAGCCTGAAAAAGAGCAACAAAAGCTGCGCAATCGCTGGTTATTCGAAAAGTAATACGAGCCCCAAAGTTTGCAGCAGTTCTACGCATGGAGGCTTCCTCGTACCGGCTTAGCAGAATGGAAATCTTTTCAGGGTAAGTGAAGATGAAAAAAACGTATGATGTCGTCGTGCTCGGTCTGGGCGCTATGGGCAGCGCTTCAGCATTGGCTCTGGCCCGGCGCGGAGCAAAGGTCTGTGGCGTGGAGCAGTTCGGTATGGCGCACGACCGCGGCAGCTCTCACGGCGAAACGCGCATCATCCGCAAGGCCTATTTCGAGCACCCGGACTATGTTCCCCTGCTGCTGCGTTCCTATGACCTCTGGCAGGAATTATGCGATGAGACCGGCACAAATCTGCTCAACCGCTGTGGTCTGGTGCTCTCCGGTGAGCCCACAAGCACAACGGTGTCTGGCTTGCTGCGCTGCTATGATGAGCACCAGCTCCCGCACGAACGCTGGTCCGCAGAAACTGCGCGCCATCACTTTCCACGCATCGCGTTCCCGGAAAACCACACGGTCTTTTTCGACCCGGACGGCGGTTTTCTGCATGCAGAACGCAGTATCATGACCATGCTGGAACAGTCGCGCCGGCTTGGTGCAGAGTTGTTATTCGAAACGCAGGTGCATAGCTGGAAGAGTAACGCCAGCGGTGTGGAGCTCACCCTCAGTAACGGCACCACACTGCATGCGCACAAACTGGTCATCACAGCAGGCGCCTGGACGGGCAGACTTCTGGCTCACCTGCATCTGCCCGTTGAGATCTGGCGCCGGGTGCTGCTCTGGTACGGTGCTGCGAACTGGCAGGATTACAGCCCCGGCGCCTGCCCGGTTTTTTATTTCGAAACAGAGGAAGGTGGCTTTTACGGCTTCCCCGCACTGGACAGCGACGGCGTCAAAATCGGCGAGCACACCCTGCCCGAGCCCTGTGCTGCACCGGAGCATGTGGACAGAACGCTGCGGCCTGAAGACACACACCATTTCGATGCCTTTGTGCGGCAAACCTTTCCAGCTCTCACCCCGGACATCAGCCGCCATGCCATCTGCATGTACACCCTCAGCCCGGATCATCATTTCATCATCGACCAGTCGCCTGAGCAGGAAAATGTCGTATTCGCGGCAGGCTTCTCCGGCCATGGCTTCAAATTCGCCCCGGTTATCGGCGAGCTGCTCGCAGGCCTGGCCATGGAACAGCGCTCTGACCTGCCGTGGGAGTTTCTCAGCTTGCAGCGTTTCCGGGAAGACCGGCCGGACAGCACATAAAAAAACCTGCCTGCGGAACTATCCGCAAGCAGGTTGGTGTGCCCCCTGAATCCCCGGATCAATCAGCACATCCTGTAGCTCTTCTTTTTCCGCGCATCCATGCATCGTGGTCGGAGGTTCGAAAAGCCTCTGGGGCAGCATGTTTATCTCTGGCGGAACAATTTCCAACGAATACTGAAAAAAACAGCGAACGATGAATATTCAGATCACTTCGCCGTAAAATCCGTCCACCCGATTTTACCTGAAATCTGGCTCACAGATACCCGATAACTGACGCCGGATTCGAGCTTTTTTTCGATTTCGCTTGAGGGAAAAGCACTGCTCGGTACTGTGCCATGCGTCACGCCGGAAGCAATCCCATCCCTGCCCGGAGTAGCAATACCCCAGACGATCTTGGCTGGCTCTTCTGTTCGCACCACGCTGAGACTGAAGGCATCGCCGACACTCCATGTATAAGTCGGCTGTATGCCACTGCTGATTTTGATTTCAAAATCCCCGCCGGTCTGCGTACCATTGCTGTCAGTAGGACTTTTACTGCAGCCGGACAAAAGTAAAATGATGGTCAGAGATGCGATCACGCTGCACATGTGCTTTTTCATGTTTTCTTCTCCGTTGTTTGTCTGCATTGTTTAGCTGTTGTGATGATGTGAGCTATCTGCAGGCAACATACACAACGAAGGAGTTTGTTTCAATACGGCAGGTGTCGTATTTCGCGGGCTGATTTTGTGGGTTGTAAAAATGAAATTTGTCCTCGGCCCAATATTGGGGATTGGTGGCGATATCATTCCGGATGCGACCCGCGGTGTAGGGGCGACCGGCGGGTTGCCCATACTGAAAATCAACCCACAGGATTTGAGGATGCGCCGAAAATTTTTCCACCAGGCGGTTGTTCTCAGTTTCCTGATTCGTGAAATTTTGCAGGCTAAATGATCCGGTATTGCTGAGCCTTTTTGACTGCTTCGATTTTACTGTGTACGTGCAGTTTGTCGTAGATATTTTCGATGTGCTTGCGGACAGTGGCAGGTGAGATAAACAGGTTTGCAGCGATCTGGCGGTACTCCAGGCCCTGGCTGAGCTGTTCGACCACTTCGACTTCCCGGCGGGTGAGCGTGACTTCAGCGGCGTCAGCGTCGGATTTTTCAGAGGCCAGATCCGGCTGGCGCAACAGAGCCAGAGTGCGCGCTGCAATCGACGGCGACATGGCTGCGCCGCCTTTCATGGTCATCTTGATGCCCTCATGGATTTTCTCCGGCGGCTCATCCTTGAGCAGATAGCCCATGGCGCCCGCGCGGATGGCACGGAAGATCTTTTCATCATCATCAAAAACCGTCAGCATGATGATGCGTATCTGCGGATACTGCTGCCGGATCAGACCTGTCGCTTCGATGCCATCCATCCCCGGCATCTCGATATCCATCAAAATCACATCAACACGATGGTTGTCAGACAGTTTCTTGAGCAGATCATGACCATCGATTGCGTGAAAAACGAACTCAAAATCCTTTGCAAAGAGCAGAAGTTTTTCCTGAATCGAAGCGGCCAGCAGGCTGTTATCTTCCGCAATAGCGATGCGCGTTTTCATCGTATTCTCCTATAAGGCATCCTGATGCATTGGTAAGTTTTCGGGCCCTTCTTCAGATTGTATGGGTTGGGAAATTGTCGTTTTGCAAATCCGGTCAGTGTTGAAGGGTGAAAAACGATATTTGCCAAAGGCCAACTTTTGGGATTGTTAACGAAATAATACCGGATGCGAAATAATCTCGTACCGCGAGATTAATATCGCGTCTCTGCCATCTCCACCAAAGTAGCCTGAATAACGAAAAGTAGCGTACTTCGCGACATAAATGTCGCGCTACATCATGGGCGCCCAGCCCCGGTAGCCGTACTGATGAAAATCAACCCACACGATTTGAGGCAGAGCTGGTTTTCGGATAATTCCCCTCGCAATATACCAATTCAGGCATGCGGTTACAATACGACATATGCCTAATTTGTCACGATCCTGCAGCGAACCTCTGTGCCTGCCTTGGAACTGTTGATTTCCAGCTCACCGTCTGCTTCACGACAGCGATGGCGCATGTTCGCCAGGCCATTGCCTGCTTTGGTTCTCTGCACATCAAACCCACTGCCGTTGTCCCGGATTGTCATGATAAAGCCGTCTTCAGAAGGTTCGAAACGTATTTCCACCATGCTGGCGCCAGCATATTTGACAGTATTCTGCAAGGCTTCCTGCACGATGCGATAGAGATTGAGCATCTGTACTGCACTCAAAGCCACAGGCTGACGTACCTCGCTGAGGATATTCAACTCAAGGCCACC
>WFTM01000157.1 GCA_015485525.1 Candidatus Zhuqueibacterota bacterium
ATGCGTGCGATTTTTGCCGCCATAATTCAGCGCGAACTGCGGCGGACCGGACGGCCTGATGCCGGCTTTGAGTGGTTGCGCCGGCTCGATCGTAACACGGCGTCCTATACCCTCAACCCCAATCTGCTGTACATCGCACTGGCGCGCGGCGAAACGGATGTTACATTATGGAATATGCCTGACATCATGCTGCAGCGCAACGAGAACAACTATCCCTTTGCTTTTGTCATCCCCCGGAGCGGTACAGTCGTGGTAACGGACTGCATGGCGCTGCTGCGCAACAGCAAGCAGCCGGAACTGGCCCGGCGTTTTTATGAGTTCGTCACCACCCGCGATGCGTTGATTCACCAGGCGCATACGTACTACAGAATCCCGGCGCGCACGGATATCCCGCGCGAAAAACTGCCTGTGTGGATGCAGCAACCGCTGAAGGTTCTGCCCATGGACTGGCAGCTTTTTGCTGAAAAAAGCAACGAGTGGATGCAGTACTGGGATGACCACATCCGCGGCAGAGGAGGAAAGTAAAATGGCGCATGTCCGCCTCGAACATCTGGTCAAACATTTTGGCCCGGTGCGCGCTGTGGATGATTTGAACCTGTCCGTGCAGCAGGGCGAGTTTTTCAGCCTGCTCGGCCCAAGCGGCTGCGGCAAGACGACCACACTGCGCATGATCGCCGGATTTGAGCAGCCGGATGTCGGCACGATCTGGTTTGCGGAGCGGGATGTGACCTCTCTCAAGCCCAGCGAGCGGCAGGTAGGCATGGTGTTTCAGAACTATGCCCTGTTTCCGCACATGAGCGTTGGCGAGAACATCGCTTTTGGGTTGAAAGCTCGCAAGGTTGAGGCTGGCGATATTCCCCGCCGCATTCGCCAGGCCCTCAATCGCGTCGATCTCAACGGCTATGAAGACCGGCCGGTGACAGCTCTCTCCGGCGGCCAGCAGCAACGCGTCGCACTGGCGCGTGCGTTGGTAATCGAACCGGAAATCCTGCTGCTCGATGAACCCCTCAGTAACCTCGATGCCCGCCTGCGCGTGGAAACACGGGAGGAAATTCGTGCGCTGCAGCAGGAACTGGGGATCACCACTTTTTATGTCACCCACGATCAGGATGAGGCACTGGCGCAGAGCGACCGCATGGCTGTGCTGCTGGATGGCAGACCGGCACAAATCGGTACGCCGCGCGAGGTGTACAACGCACCTGCAAGCCGGGAAGTCATGGCCTTTCTCGGACAGGCAAATTTCCTTTCTGGTGAAATTGAAGCCGGCAGCAACGGAAGTATGACTGTGCGTCTCACAGCGGGGTGGAAAATACATGCACCGGCGCAAGCGCTGCCGGCAGGTCGTAAAGTGACTGTCGCCTTCCGCCCGCATGCCGTGGAACTGCAGCCGGAAGGCGATACGCCGGCCATGATGGCCAGGGTGATCAAGGTAATCTATACCGGCCCGGCTGAAGAACTCCTGCTCGAGTACGAAGGCGTCCGTTTCAGCGCTGTTTTGAACCTGAAAGATCATGATAAAAGGCTGCATCCCGGTGATCTGGTACCGTTTCACATCCCCAAAAACCGCATCCATCTTTTCCCCGGTGAGGTATGAATCTGTTGTTCGACAAAGTTGAGCCATCTTTTTCTCGTGAGCAGATAAAGGCCTGGCTGCCCCGGGCTCTCGTTCTTCTCCTCCTGTTTCTGACCATTGTTTATCCGCTCTGGCAGCTCTTTACCGCCAGCCTGATGCACGAAGGTGGCTGGTCGCTGCGCCACTATCTCGAATTTTTCGATGCCGGCGGCAATCATTCTCTTGCGGCTCTGGGTGGCAGCGTTGTGGTTTCATTGGCGACAGTGGTGCTGGCCGGGCTTATCGGCATACCGCTGGCCTTTCTCTTCGAGCGTTTCGAATTGCCGGGCAAACGCCTGCTCTCAGTACTGGCAACGCTGCCCATCGTTCTGCCGCCGCTGGTCGGTGTTGTGGCGTTTATGGTGCTCCTCGGTGATAGCGGCATGCTGCCGAGGCTGCTGCAATCGGCCTTTGGACTCGAGCACCAGCCCTTCCGCCTGCAGGGGGTAACCGGTATTCTCATCGTGCATGCCTACAGCTTTTATGTCTATTTCTTCCTCTTCGTGCGCGCTGCCCTGAAACGTCTTGATGGTTCAACCATCGAGGCCGCTCAGAGCCTGGGTGCTGATCAGGCGCGGATTCTGTTTCGCGTCGTACTACCGCAGCTACGTCCGGCGATCACTGCTTCAGGCATACTGGTTTTTATGATCAGCATGGCCTCCTTCAGCGCTCCGTTGCTCTTTGCCGGTAATTTCCGCATCCTCACGGTTGAAATTTTCAAAAATAAAATGCAGGGCAATATGCCCATGGCTATCGCCCAGTCGGTGATGCTGGCAGTCATTTCCATCGTTTTTCTCATTTTCAGTCTGCGCCAGGGGCAGGAGGGAGGAACAGCCGGACAAAAAGGTGTCCCCTTGCCGCCGCGTCCGATCCGAAGTGCGGGCGCACGCTTCGCCGCAGTGGTGATCGCTACCGTGGCCAGCATCATTCTGGCACTGCCACATCTCACCTTGCTGCTGATTTCGTTCGTGGAAAAAGGCTCATGGACCAACCAGGTACTCCCGGATACGTTCACTCTGGATTACTATCGCGCTGTTTTTTCCGATGCTCGCGTCAGCGAGCCGATCGTCAACAGCCTCAAAATGGCTGCACTGGCTACAGCGGCTAATCTGTTCATCGCGACGCTGATGGCCTACTGGAACACACAGACTAAATGGCGTTTCGCGCGAGCAGGTGAAATGATGATCATGCTGCCCTGGGCTGTTCCAGGAACGGTGATCGCTATCGCGCTGATCGTGGCATTCAATCAACCGCACTGGTTTACCGGCGGCGCGATCCTCGTCGGGTCGTTCTGGATTTTGCCACTGGCCTATTTTATCCGTCATCTGCCGGTGGTCTATCGCGCTGGCCATGCTGCATTTCAGCGCTTCGATCCGGTGCAGGAAGA
>WFTM01000158.1 GCA_015485525.1 Candidatus Zhuqueibacterota bacterium
TGTTCTCCGACTCCCTGCTCTCTGTTGGGTTATGTGTCGATAAGACAGTTATGTCATATTTAAATTGAATTCCAAATAATAGCTCTGAAGAGCCGATAAAGAAAAAAGTATAGCCGGGCAAAGCCGTGCTGTACTGTTTCTGTCCTGATGGTTCACAGGTACGCAGCGTACACAGGAAGCCGGGATTTCGATAAAGCTTGATCGGGAAATCACCTGGTACTGTTAATGAAATTATCTTTAAGGATGATTTCTGGCCATGCGGGTTCTGTGAGTTTTCAGGCTTTTGTGGGGTAAAACAGCATCTTCGTTGTGTTATCAGTCCGGCAAAGTCATCACGTGCGGAAGCCAGACACAGTTGAGACGGAGATGTCCGGGCAACAATCAATATGGGGAAAGACAGAGTTGGGAGACGCTATGCGGCATGCGAAAAAAAAATTCTATCTGTTGATACTGGTTTCATGGCTTGCGGGAACCAGTTGCTCCAGGCAGGATATCGTGGAATTCGGGCATGGAGACCTGGCTCAGCTTAAAAAAAGCACGCTCAGGCTCAATTCTGATCTGGTGCAGATGCGGAGTTTTGTCGAATTGCTGGCCGGTTATACCAAAGAGCTGTACCGTGCCGGCAGCCGTGTCACGGCTGATTTTAATCCCAAAGATTATACGCTTTTTCAAGAAAAACTGTATTACAAATCCCGGGATAACGGCGGCGCTGTTTATGTGGCCACCCATTTTACCAGAGACCCGCGGGTTGCAAAAGCCCGGGCACGCCTTACCCCTTTTTTCACAATGCTGATGAAACCGCTCGTGGATGACTCACCTGCCGTTGCCCAGGCGTATTTCAACGGTGCGGATAACTGTTCCTATATCTATCCCTATTTTGACATACCTCAGATCATTCCACCTGAAATGGATGCGACGACCTTCAATTTTTATTTTCTGGCTGATGAAAAACACAACCCCTCGCGCGGCAGTGTCTGGGTCGGTACGCCTTATGTCGATCCGGCCGGCCAGGGTTGGATGGTTTCGGTCATTGCACCGGTCTATGATGGCGATACCCTGCTTGGCGTAGTGGGCACAGACCTGACGGTGCATACGCTGACGCAAAAATACCTCGAAAGCAAGGAAAAGCCGCTGCTTCTGGTCAACCATGACGGGCTGGTCATCGCGACATCCAGCGAGGCTGCGCGCCTCTTGCATCTGCCCATACAGGAAGGGCACAAATATATCGAAGCGGTGAACGCCGATACCTTTCAGCCGGATAAATTCAATCTGTTGAAAAGCCCCAGAAAACCGATCCGGGCGCTGGCCCGGAAGATCATCGTCGAAAAGCAAACCAGGGGATGGGTAGATATCCATGGTGAACGTCAGCTCGTTATTGCGGCTCAGGTACCTGAAACCAATTGGACGTTATGGCAGATTTTAGCCGAATAAAAAATCATGGCCTGGAACTGGCCGGTCTGGTCTTGACCCTGGTTATTATCAGCAGTGGGTATATCACCTATTCTGTGCTCGAGACAGATAAGCTCAAGCAGGATTCAGAGCGTTTGATGAAAAAGGCGCAGTTGATGCGCGAACGCCTGTATCTGTACGAGCAGCAGGCAGTCGAGGATTTTATCTACCTCGGTGAGCTGCTTATTCCCGAAGATGGCCTTTCGGCGCGTAACAAGACCTTATTGCGCCGCTTTTCGGAAAAGTACAGCTTTATGATCGACGATGTTATCTGGCGGAAAAAAGATGATGTTATCATCATGTTTAGTGTCGCAGATGGCGCGATTTCCAGCAGACTGAGTCCCGCTAAGTCTGTAGAAGACTCGATCTTGTTTGCTGTCCCCTATGTTTCAGGCAGCGAAAGAAAATCGCTACGGTTGAAGGAAGGAGACAGGATCGTACTCATCAAGCCTGTCGGTGATACCCCTGAAACACATAGTAACCTGCAGGTTATCATCGATACGGAGCGCTTGTTTCATGATTCTTTTAAGCGGGTTTATCTCAGCGAAGAATCCTTTAAATGGTTTTATTACCCTGATGAAGCTGGCAAAGGTCTCATAGTGCACGATGGTGCGCGTTTTGTCCCTGATTCCGCGTCCTTTGCTCCGATAGGCGCAGATGCGCAGGAAAATTTCGATGACGTCAGGGAGCTGTCCGGAACGTTGATTACTGACGGGAAAAAACTATCTACAGATTTCATCACCGCTTACTGCAATGTTACCTTATGGGATAAGCATTTTGTGTTTGGTCTGGCTGTTTCACGGGGCGATTTGCTCAGCAATCTCGAGCTGTTGAGCTGGACGTTCGAAAGTATTTATGGCACACTGCTGATCACAGTGCTGTTCTTTTTTCTCATGTTGCTCAGGCGGGAGAGACGGGTCAAGGCTCTGCTTGCGCAAGGCAGAGAAGAAACGCAGCTCTGGATCAACAGCCTGGATACCATCGTGACCCGGGTTGATCCCAATATGAATCTGGTCGTTTTCAACGACAGTCTGAAGCGCCTTACCGGTCTGGAAGATAGTGAGCTACTCAATAAAAAACTGTATCAGCTTTCCTGCGTCAAACCGGAAGACCGCCGGCGTATAGCCCAGGGCTTTGAAATTTGCGACCAGGCAGGTTTTTTCAGCACCGAGTTAGATCTGATCGACAGAGATGGCCACGATGTCCCGATGCTGTTTACTCTGCGGTCTATTTGCAGTGCGGACGGCACCAAAGCAGGCTACGCAGCCGAAGGCAAATCGATCGTTGAGCAGGTTGCCCTGCGGATTGAACTCGAAGAAGCCCGTGACGCGGCAAAAGAGTCTGCCCGTCTGAAGTCTGAGTTCCTCGCCAATATGAGCCACGAAATCCGCACGCCGATGAACGGTGTTTTGGGGATGAACAGCCTGTTGCTGGATACAGAGCTGACCCAGGAACAGCGGGAGTATGCGGAAACGATTCAGTTCAGCGCCGAAGCATTGCTTTCGCTGCTCAACGATATTCTGGATTTTTCCAAGATCGAAGCAGGGCGCCTTGAACTCGAAAACATGGCTTTTGACCTGCCGCAGCTTCTCGAAAGCACGGCGGATATTCTCGCCGTAAAAGTGCATGATAAAAAGCTGGAATTCATACTCGATATCGACCCGGGCTTGCCGCGGCATATCAGCAGTGACCCGACCCGAATCCGCCAGGTGTTGATCAACCTCATCGGTAACGCTGTGAAATTTACCGAGCATGGAGAAATCCATGTACGGGCAGAGGTGCTGCGCGATCTGGGCAGTGCCTATGAACTGCGTTTTTCGGTGCGCGATACCGGCGTTGGTATCCCGGAAGAAAAGCAGAAGCTTATTTTCGAGAGTTTTGCCCAGGCAGATGGCTCGACGACGAGGCAGTTCGGTGGCACAGGCCTGGGCCTGACGATTTCAAAACAGCTTGCTGAGCTTCTCGGCGGAGAGATAGGGGTCGAAAGCGAACCGGGCAAGGGCTCGACATTCTGGTTTACGATCCGTTGCGAGAAGGCTTTGTCTGCCGAAGAGGAAGACGATGATGATCTGACGCTTGCTTTGTGTGGTGTGCGCACGCTGATCATCGATGACAACAGCACGAACCGGCGTGTTTTGCGCAAGATGCTGGAAAAGCTCGGCTGCCAGTCTGACGAGGCGCAGAGCGGGCCGGACGGCCTCGGGCTTTTGCGCGAGAGCTATAAAAAAGGTCAGCCTTACCGGATGATTTTGCTCGACATGCAGATGCCGGAAATGGATGGCCTGGAGGTCGCCAGGCTGATTCAATTTGAAGGCCTGGGCGAGCACACCAGCATCATCCTGCTGTCATCTCTGGATCAGACTTTTACCTCTGAGGAGCTGCTCGCCCTCGGCATCAGCATGACGATCCGCAAACCGATTCGCTCCCGTGATCTGGCCAAAGCGCTTGTCGAAGCCGCCCAGGTGAAGCGGAGCTATAAGCAGGCCGGCCCACAGGTGCATGTTGTCAGTGAGAAAGAAGCCGGCGAAAAGGAGAAGAGCTTTCAGGGGGTCAGTGTTCTTCTTGCGGAAGACAATCTCGTCAACCAGAAGCTGACAGTGCGGATGCTCGAACGCCGTGGCATAACAGTGGAGGTAGCAAACAATGGTAAAGAAGCTGTTGATCTTTTTCTCAGACAATCTTTTGATCTCATCCTGATGGATATGCAGATGCCGGGTATGGATGGGTTGCAGGCGACAGTGAAAATCCGGATTCTCGAGAAAAAGACCGATGGCCACATTCCTATTATCGCGTTGACCGCCAATGCGATGGCAGGGGACCGCGAGCGCTGTCTCGCCGCCGGCATGGATGATTATCTCTCGAAACCGATAAAACCACAGAAGTTGTATGAGATGATCGAAAAGTGTCTGATAGAATACCCGGTAGAACGCGATGCGGAGTGATCACACCAGACTGTCAGGAACAGATACTGTGGCGCTTATGGAGAGAAAAACAAAACAATATCGCCTGTATGGCATCATTGTGGGCACGGGTTTTCCCGTACTCGGCTCTGCGATTGCGAGTGTTATGAGCGTTGGAGAAGTCACTTTGGAGGGAATGTTCAAAGAGCAGCTTCGTTCACCGTTGCTGTGGCTGATCGATACAGCACCATTTGTTCTCGGTTTTCTGGCGTATAAAATTGGCCGGCATAAAGATAGATTGATCCGCCTCATACACGAGCAGGATGCGATGCTTGAGGAACGCACGCACGAATATCAGGCTGCACTGGAGCAGGCCGAGCAGGCGAACCGGGCAAAAAGCGCCTTTCTCGCTAACATGAGCCATGAGATTCGCACGCCGATGAACGGTATTATCGGTATGAACCACCTGATGCTGATGACGCCCCTGACCGATGAGCAGCGGGAATATGCCCAGACCGTAAAAAACAGTGCAGAAGCGCTGCTGACGGTCATCAATGATATTCTGGATTTTTCCAAAATAGAAGCCGGCAAACTCGAGCTGGAGATGATCCCGTTCCGCCTGCGTGACGTTTTGCACGGCACTGCCGAAATCATCTCTCCGGTTTTGAAAGATAAACCGGTTGAACTCATCGTGGATGTGGATGCAGTGCTTCCCGATGTTCTGGCCGGTGATCCGGTCAGATTACGCCAGGTTTTGTTGAACCTGCTTTCCAATGCAGCCAAATTTACACGCGAGGGGGAGATCGTCGTACAGGCGAACTGTATTGCTTTGACGGAAGAAGATGCACGCGTGCAGCTCTCTGTGCGCGATACCGGCATCGGTATTCCTGAAGACCGGCAGCAGGCGATTTTCGAGAGCTTTGCGCAGGTGAGTACAACAACAACGCGTGAGTTCGGCGGTACAGGCCTGGGCCTTGCGATAACTCTCAGGCTGGTGAAACTGATGGGAGGAGAGCTCGAACTGGAAAGCTGCCCGGGTGAAGGCTCGACATTCAGTATCATCCTGAATTTCCCGATTCGCCGTGAAATGCCAGAAGATGTTTCTGAGTCAGGCCCTCTCCCGGAGCAGTTTGAGAAGTTTCGTTTTCTTATCGTCGATGATAACGGTACCAACAGAACGGTATTGCGCAAAGTCTTACAGCGCTATGGTGGTGAGTCGTGTGATGTTGTCATCGATGGCTTTGCTGCAGTTGCACTTGTGGGCCGGAAAATGGATGCAGGCGAGGCGTGTCCCTATGATTTTATTCTGATGGACATGCTCATGCCGCAAATGGATGGCTTACAGGCTGCCCGGGAAATTCGTGCCATCTGTCCCGATCCAGCGATGAAAATCATCCTCCTGACCTCAGCCTATGATATGGTCGATAAACTGATACTGGCTGAACATGGTGTTGACGCCATGCTGCCCAAGCCGATCAATCCTCCGCGTTTGTTCCGGCTACTCCTCGGACTGGCAGACGGGAAAGATGAAGACGTTTCTTTTCAGGCCGTGACCGTGGTGGATGACAGGGAAAAGCGTCTGGTCGAGAAACTCAGAGGGCTGCATATTCTGGTTGCCGAAGACAATGTCGTCAACCAGCGCATGGTCAGGCGTCTTCTGGAGAAAAAAGGATTTGTCGTGCATCTGGTCGAAGATGGCCTTGATGTACTCACAGCTCTGGAACGGGAAAACTATGATTTGATTCTGATGGATATGCAGATGCCTGTGATGGATGGCATCGAAGCGACGAAAAAAATCAGGCAGAGGGAAGAAGGCACCGGCTGCCATATTCCGATCATCGCTTTGACGGCGAACGCAATGCCCGAAGACAGAGAACGGTGTATAGAAGCCGGCATGGATGATTTTTTGTCCAAACCCATCGATCCGCGTGCCCTGATGGCGGTTCTTGCACGATCCGCCCTGCTGAATGAGAACAGGAAGGCAGATGCTGAACAGGATAGCTGAAAAATTTCATAACCTCTCGCTGCGCTACAAGCTCATTCTGGTCATTACCCTTGTCAGCACCATCGCCCAGGTAATCACCACTCTGAGCTTCGCCATTTTCGAGTTGATTTCAAAACGCGACTCAGTGGTGCAGGTGGTCGATATCGAGATGAAGATCATCAGTGAGAACAGCAACGCTGCCGTAGAGTTCGGCGACAACGAAGCCGTTGAACAGATTCTCTCATCACTGAAAGCCGATCCACAGGTGCACAAATCAGCTATCTACACTGCAGATAATGTCAAGCTGGCCGAATATCAACGCGATCCGGATGCACCCCTCGGGCTAACCGTACCACTGCAGGAAGATGGGTTCGTGGTCAACGGCCGGTATCTGGTCTTTTTTCAGCCGGTCACCATGCACAATGAAAAATTGGGCACGATGGTGCTGTACTATGACCTGACGGTAATACTCAATGAACTGCTCACCCGTGCAGGCATAGCTCTGTTCGTTCTGCTGGTCGCTATTCAGATATCGATTTATCTATCCACCGTGTTCCAGAAATACATCTCGGACCCGATTTACAAACTCGCTGATACGGCCCGGAAAATTTCTGAAACCAAAGATTTTTCCCTGCGCGCGCAAAAGCAAAGCGATGATGAAATCGGTGCTCTGATCACCGTCTTCAATGAAATGTTGACGGAAATTGAACAGCGCGAAGATTCGCTGGAAAAACACCAGCAGCAGCTTGAGCTTGAAGTCGAGAGAAGGACAGAAGAGCTGCAGAAAGCCTATCACGAGCTCAGCCGCCTGGCCAATTTCCCGGAGCTCAACCCCAATCCGGTTATGGAGATCGATACCAAAGGCAATGTGACCTATATTAACCCCGCAGGCCGCCACCGTTTCCCGGATATCCTCGAACGGAACTCCGAACATCCTCTTCTCGACGATATCGAGTCCATCGTGGAGATGCTGGAGAACAGGACAGAAAAGGTCTATAAACGAGAGCTCTTCTTCGAAGAACGATTTTACGATCAGATTATCTCGGATGTCGCTGGTTTCGGCATCGTTCATGTTTATATGAATGATATTACTGAGCTCAAGAACGTCGAACATGTCCTGCGTGAGGCGCGTGACAAAGCCGAAGCGGGCATGCGTGCAAAATCCGAGTTTCTGGCGACCATGAGCCATGAGATCCGCACACCGATCAACGGTGTTCTGGGGATGATCAGTCTGCTTCTGGATACGCGCCTCGATAAGGAACAACGTGACTATGCGGAAAACGTACGCCTGAGCGCTAATTCGCTGTTGGCAATCGTCAATGATATCCTCGATTACTCCAGACTCGAATCTGGTAAGGCCACTCTGGACGTGGCAGAATGCAGCCTGCAGCAGATTCTGGATGATTCAGTCCGTCTGGTCAAGGCCAGGGCTGATGAGAAAAAGCTGGCAGTCGAGCTGGAGATAGCCGATACCCTGCCGCAGGCAGTACTCGCCGATCAGCAAAAAGTGATGCAGATTATACTCAATTTGCTCAGCAATGCGGTGAAATTTACCGAAGAAGGTAAAATCACCGTCTCAGCTGTTTTGCGGGACCGTATCGATAAGTCCTGCTGGGTGGAAATCCGTGTACAGGATACGGGCATCGGCATCGAGCCCGAGAAACAGAAAGTTATTTTCGATAGTTTTACGCAGGCAGATGGTTCGCATTCGCGCCAATATGGCGGCACCGGGCTGGGGCTGGCGATCAGCAAGCAGCTCGCTGAGTTGATGGATGGCGAGTTGAGCGTGGAGAGTGAGCCGGGAAAAGGTTCGACATTCATCTTTTCGAAATGGTACGATATCGTCGAGCTCTTACCACCGCCTGAACCCGGAGCAGACACCGGAACCGCCTCTGTCACGGTTGTGTCACGCGAGGAGACGGATCAGATAGCCCGGAATATTCGTATCCTGTTGGTGGAAGATAATCTCGTCAATCAAAAGATCACGGCTAAGATTCTCGAGAAAAACGGTTTTACCGTTCAGGTCGTGGAAAACGGGCGCGCTGCGGTGGAAGCCATGGCCGCTGGTGCGTATGACCTCGTGCTGATGGATGTGCAGATGCCGGTTATGGATGGTCTGGAAGCGACCCGGCAAATTCGCATAATGGAAAAACAGGTGGGTGGGCACACACCGATCATCGCATTGACAGCCAATGCTATGAAAGGAGACCGGGAAAAATGCATCGATGCAGGCATGGATGAGTATATCACCAAGCCGATCAAACCCAAGGATTTGCTCGCAGCTATCGATAAGATACTGGAAGAGGCGGAGTGAGGGTCTTCCATGCTAAGTTTTCCGTATCAGTTCTTGCTGTGTCCTGACAGGCGTAAAATGACAGCCTGCTGTTCCCGGGGCGAAAAATACAGATAGTCGCTCTCATCGTTGTTGATGATCCAGCGGCCGCCGTGTTGCAGCCTGCTGTCGATGCGTACAGTTTCGACGATTGGGGCAGGGTTGTTTCTGCGCGGCAGCAAATTCAGTCCGGTAAAAGCGATGGCGTACTCGATGCGTGCTGTGATGAAGGTGATCAGCAGGTAAAGTTTCCCTTTTTTCAGCATGTGATGGAGCTCCGGAGTATGGAAGAACAAGATGGGATTGCTGTAAAATAAGACAGGAAAAGGAAGCACACAATAGTTTTCATGGTTTCGCGCAGAATAGCATTGATATGAGTTTATTGCCGGGCCTCTATTTTTGAATAAAACGGGGTGGGTCGGACCATTTATTTTTAAGGAGAACACATGGCAAGGATTCTTGTCGCTGATGATGATAATATCACGCGGCGACTTTTACAGGCAACGCTGCAAAAATACGGACACGATGTGACGGCAGTAGATACTGGTGATAAGGCATGGAACATGTTGCAGGACCCCATGTCTCCGCAACTGTTGATTCTGGATTGGGTTATGCCAGGCATGGATGGTCCGGAAATCGTCCGGCGTCTGCGCGAGAGCGAGATGGAGCGTTATCATTACGTCATCCTGCTGACCGCCAAAACCCAGAAAGGTGATGTCATCAAAGGGCTGGAAGCCGGTGCTGATGATTTCATCACCAAGCCATTTGACAAGACCGAGCTCCTGTTTCGCTTACGCGCCGGTGAGCGTATCATCGAGCTGGAAAATAATCTCGAAGAGCGCAACTGGCAGCTCGAATCGACCAGTAAACTACTCGCCTCTTCCAACGAGCGTATGAAAAAAGATCTCGAAACAGCAGCACGGGCGCAAAAATCCCTGCTGCCTTCAGGAGAGCCTGATACAGATAAAGTCAAGTTTGCCTGGAACTATACGCCATGCGATGAGCTCGCCGGCGATATCCTCAACTTTTTCAAGCTCGATGATGACCACATAGCCGCTTATGTGCTCGATGTCAGTGGTCATGGTGTGGCTGCTGCACTTTTATCCGTCACCGTAAGCCGTTTTTTGACTTCAGATCACAACGCGACCTCATTACTGATGCAACAGGATGCTGACAGTGGTGAGTGGAAAGTGAGCCCCCCACAACACGTCGCCAGGCGTCTGAATGAGCAGTTCCCTCTCGATTTGAGTACCGGCCAGTACTTCACTATCATGTACGGTGTGCTCGACTTGAAAAATATGAAGTTTACCTATGTTTCAGCCGGACACCCGGACCTGGTGCACAGCCCCAAAGAGGGTGAGGCCAGAGCGCTGCAGTCTCGCGGCCTGCCGATCGGTTTCGACGAGGGTGCTGAATATGATGAGTACGAGGTGGCACTTAAGCCCGGTGATCGTGTCATCCTCTATTCTGATGGCGTCGTTGAGATGAAGAACAGCGCTGGTGAGCAGTTTGAAACCGCGCGCCTCGAGCAGACAGTGCAGCGTTACCGCCGCGCTTCGTTGCAGGAATGCGTCGATGGTATCGTCACCACGGTGCAGGACTGGGGCAAAGAGCTGCCTTCGCAGGATGATATCACTGTGCTGGCGTTTGAAATGCAATAAAAAGTGGTCACAGGTTGAAGCTCAAGAGTCTTGTGCCACCCGGGCGTGTTTGCAGATGTGCTGCCAGGCCGCGCGAACGTGCTTTTCTTCGCTGCGCAGGTTGTTTATCGCCATGCGCAGCATGTATTTCCCCTGGACTTTGGTGTGCGACAAGAAGATTTTCCCTTCTCTGTTGATTGCCTGAAGCAGGCTGGTGTTGCGCTCTTCGAGCTGGTGTTCGTTCAGTCCCTGCTCCGGTACGTAACGAAAACAGACCGTGCTCAAAGGCACGGGTGCCAGTCTTTCGAAATCTTTTGCCTCATCGACCCACTGCGCGAAAAGACGTGCCAGCCGCAGATGTTCACGGATGCGCGCCCGCATGCCTTCCTGCCCGAAATAGCGCAGCACAAACCATAATTTCAATGAGCGAAAACGCCGGCCGAGTTGAATGCCATAATCCATCTGATTGATCACCTCGCCGTCTTCCTGCGTGCGCAGGTATTCCGGAATCAGACTGAACGCCCGGCGCAGGATGTCCGGCTTGCGGGTGTAAAATGCACTGAGATCGATGGGGATAAACATCCACTTGTGCGGGTTGACGACGATGGAGTCTGCAAGCTCCCAGCCTCGGAACAGATCACGCTTCTCCGGCAAAATGGCGGCAGCCCCGCCGTAGCAGGCATCGATGTGCAGCCAGAGATTTTCTGCCCGGCACAGGGCAGCCGTTTCAGCGATGGGGTCGATGCTGGTTGTCGATGTGGTACCGGCTGTGGCCACGACACAAAAGGGTGTCCAGCCGTTGCTGCGGTCTTCGCTGATGGCCCGCTGCAACACATCTGGCCGCATGCGGAATGCGCTGTCAACCGGGATTGTGCGCACGCCCTCGCGACCGAGACCGAGCACAAGCGCAGCTTTTTCCACCGATGAGTGTGCCTGGTCTGAGATGTACATGCGCAGCCGCTTATCCGGCATGCCGGCCAATCCTTTTGCCCTGAAATCAGCATCTGCCTGCTCGCGCGCAGCAGCGATGGCGTGCAGTGTGCTCGCCGAGCCACCATCGTATATGATGCCAAAAAAATCCTCCGGTAATCCGAGCATCTGCCGCAGCCACCCCATGACCACCTGTTCCAGCTCTGTTGCGGCCGGTGCCGCTTTCCATACCATGCTGTTGATATTGAACGCTCCGCTGAGCAGCTCGGCGAGCACACCCGGCCCGCTTGCTGAAGATGAAAAATAGGCGAAAAAATCCGGGTGGTTCCAATGGGTCATGCCCGGCATGATCAGGCGGTCGATGTCCGCGAGGATATCCTGCATCGCTTCGCCCTGTTCCGGTGCTGAAGCCGGTAAGCTGGTGGCGATGTCTCCGGGATGAACCTGTGGCAAAACAGGATGGCTTTCGATGGCAGCAAAGTAATCGGCAATCCAGTCGATGAGCTGGTGGCCATATTGGCGGAAGGATTCAGCAGGCATATCGCCGGTATCAGGCTTCTTCATGGTGGCGTTCCGGGGACTTGCTTTGGAAAAGTTATTTGTGCCCGGCGAGCGGGTGGTGCAGGGGGACACCGCGCTCGAGGCGATGAATTTTGATGTCGCGCATCTGCAGCGAATCGCAGAGAGAGTCAACGGCTTTCTGTGGATTATGCCGGCCGCAAAAGAAGATATCCATGGCCAGAAAACCGTGCTCAGGCCAGGTGTGCACGGCGATGTGTGACTCCGCCAGAGTGGCGGTTGCCGTCAGGCCATGCGGGCTGAAGTGGTGCACGCACAGGTCGATCAGCGTGGCGCCGACCGCTTCGACGGCTTTGTGCAGAGCAGAGCGGATGATCTTTTCATCGTCGAGGATGGCAGGGGAGATGTTCCATGCATCGACGATGATGTGAATCCCGAGAGGCGATCTCATGGGCCGGTCTCTGTTTTATGTTTGATAAATTCCACGAACTGTGCCATGGCCCGGCCGCGATGGCTGATGCGATTTTTCTCCTCCAGAGTCATCTCGGCCATGGTTTTGCCCGTGCCCGCGACCTCGAATATCGGATCATAACCGAAGGTGCCGCTGGCGCGCGGTTCCGCAGTGATACGGCCGTGGCAGATGCCTTCGATGGTTTTCGTCTCCGTCTCACTGACAAAAGCGACCACGGTGCGAAAACGCGCCGTGCGTTGCGCCTCCGGCACGTTCTGCAGCGCGCGCAAAACTTTTTCAACATTGTCGCGGTACGTGGCATCCGGCCCGCTGTAGCGGCTGGAGTAAACGCCCGGAGCGCCGTCGAGTGCATCGATTTCAAGCCCGGTATCGTCAGCCATGGCCGGTATGCCGGTCAGCTCGAAGAGCGTGCGCGCTTTTTTGATGGCATTGCCTTCCAGGGTTTCAGCATCTTCCTCGACCTCAGGCAGGCCGGGCATATCTGCCGCACTGATGAGCTCGAGGGGCAGGCCGGCAAGCATGGCTTTGAGCTCACGGACTTTATCGCGGTTGCGGGTGGCGAGAAGTAGTTTCATATTTTTGAGCCTGAAAAATTCCTGCACGAGGTGTTCTACTTTTGCTGATCTGAGCGATTTATTCTTTGGAACCAAAAAGCTGCAGACAAAGCTGTTTGAATGGATTGTTCCATTCACTTTTCAGTATCTGCTGTCAGATCATCATGGATATTGTTAATCTCTATCAGCCCGCATCGTGACAGGTTAGCCCGTTCTCGCAGCATTGGGCTGATGCGCAGATGTTTTTATTTTCACCGCCAAGAGTGTTGAGCTGTAGTAATACTCATTGTCCGGGTATCCAGTTTACTCAGCAAACCGAGCCTGGCCAAGATGCCGGCATCTGTCATTCCGGCCAGGCGAAGCGCCGTGCCGAAATCTCATCTTTTGGGCACGTGCCAGAGTCCTGGAGATTCCAGTCTCCCCCTGCGGGCAGACCGGAATGTAAGAACAATCTCTTGCCATAAAAAAGTTTTGGGGCGAATCGTTCAGATTAGGTTTTACTAACCATACTCATCCCTGCACATCGACCCGATCGACGATACCGATGATAGAAGCATCTATGGGAACCAGCTCAACGCGATAGGGAATGGTGGCTTCTCGCGAGGTGATGTACATCACGATTTCACCGCTTCCGGCGCCGATGGTATCGACCGCCACCAAGGGAGCACCGCGGTTGTCGAGATTTTTATCCACCGGCTGTACGATCTGCAGCTTGGCACCCTCGAGCGCAGGATATTTGCGCGTTGCCCAGATGGTGCCAATCACTTTGCCCAGATGCATCAGCCCTGCTCCTCGATGTCGAGTTTATCCACGATGGCCATGATCGTGGCATCTACGGGCTTGTTCTGGGTTTTGACCGTCTGCCGTGCCGAACTGCCCTGCACCACGAGCACGATTTCGCCGACACCCGCTCCAACAGCATCCACAGCAACGATAAACCCGGGTTTTGGAGAATAGTCCAGCTCTACCGGCCGGACGATCTGTAATGTGCTGCCGGTGAGTTTTTCATCCTTCCGGGTTGCCCAAACCGTACCGATTACGCGTCCGAGAATCACGATGTTTCTCCTTAGCCTGAAAAATTCATGAATTCTGAAAAACCTTGAGGGCGTTTCATTTTTATCAAGAGGTTACAACACGGTGGAAACGTTCTGTCTGCTGAGTTTCACTATCACCTGAGCATTTTATCTGAACCGCAAAGACGCCAGGGCCGCGAAGAAAATAAGGTGAAATGCTGGAAATCGCTGGTACTGATTTTGTTTGCTCTTCTGCTCTCTTCGAGACTTGGTGGTGAAAACAAAAGACATCTGACTATGGCCGAAAGTTGAGACACCGGCATCTCGCGTCACTTGAGCGGGAATGACCGATATCGAAATCCGGAGCTGGCCTGATCAGGTTGCGCCCCAGCCACAGAACAGGTCACTATTCTCCCGGCTTGTCCCGAATCCGGGGAGATTTCTGTGCTTCACCACATCGTGGCGTGCATCGGGGCAGTAGCTCAGTCGAGATGGTCTTCCACTTCGTTTTGCACAGCATCGCAGAGTGTGTCTGCTTCGCGCAGCAGGTCATCCAGAGTGGCGCGCATTTCGGCGATAAACTGCTCGTCTTTGGTGTGTGGCAAATTGATGCGGACATTATAGATTGCGCCTTTGACACCAGCGTTAGCCATGAGCGCACCGACACCGGCATCGCTCATCACGGCCTCGTTACCCAGACTGGCAGCGCGCAGGCAGAGCTCCAGCGCTTCCTTGCACAGCTCGGCTGTTCGCAACGGCACGCGGGCAGCGGATTTGTATCCCTCCTGCATCGCCTGTGCCCGCACCTGCTGCTGCTCTTTGGTGTCTTTGGGCATGCGCATGGCATCGATGACCTCGTTAAAAGCCTCGGTGTCCGCATCGATGGCCCGCACCAGCTCATCCTTGACTTTTTGTGCCTGTTCAGCCAGCTCACAGATGTCCTCGTACTGGGCGTCATATTCGCTTTTGCCGATGCTCAGATTGGCGACCATCGAGGCCAGGGCTGCCCCCAGAGACCCGGCCAGGGCAGCGATGGAGCCGCCTCCCGGAGCCGGCGTATCGCGCGAAACTTCATCGATGAAGCCGCTGACTGTTTTCCCGGCGAGTGCACCATCCTGCTCAGGCATACCGATGACTTTTTTGTCGATGTCGAATTCCGCAACATCGCGCAGGCCCATGGCCTGAACCGCTGTTTCGATGATGTCGCGCACCGGGATGCCGGTCGATTTCTGCATTTTCCGGAGATAAAATTTTCCGGCCTCGAGCATGGCATCAAAAGGCACGACCCCGACGATCTCCGAACCGGTGATGACGATACCGCGTTCGGCAGCCAGGGCGCGCGCCGCTTCCAGTACAGCGTGGGGCGAGGTGATGCGAAAGTTGGTCAGGTTCATGGAAATCTGTGCGCAGTTGTAGTCCTCGACCACCCAGCCTATGGCTTTGACATGCGTGAACAGGCCATCCTTGTACACCGGTCTGCCGATGAGGTTGTTGACATCCAGTCCGATGGATTCGTAACGCTTGTAGAGATCGCCGCCATACTGCTTGCGGTAGTATTCGGCCAGCTCCTCGAAACTGCCGGCGACAAAATCCGAGTTACCGTCCGGGAATTTGCCTTCCTCGAAATATACGACATCACCTTTATAGTAAAAGGGAGAAATGTTGCCCACGCGCTTCCAGCGCCCGCGCTCGCGCAGTTCATAAGCGATTTCATTGGCATAGCGCCGGTCTGTGGTGTTGAGGTTGATGTTGTAAGCGATGAGAAATTCACGTGCTCCCACTGCGATAGCACCTGACCGGGCATTAAACTCTGCCGGGCCGAAATCGGGCGCCCAGGCCGGGTCTGAGAGTTTTTTCGCCAGGCCTTCATATTCACCTGCGCGTACTGTCGCCAGGTTCTGGCGCTCAGGTGTGGAGGCGGCGTGCTCGTAGAGATAGACGGGAATCCCCAGCTCCTCGCCGATGCGTTTGCCGGTTTCGCGGGCATATATAGCGCACTCTTCCATGGTAACGCCGGCCACGGGCACAAAAGGCAGCACATCCGTTGCGCCGAAGCGCGCGTGCTCGCCGTGGTGATGGCGCATATCGATCAGTTCGGCAGCCTTTTTCACTGCCCGGAAGGCAGCTTCTTTTACCGGCTCCGGTGCTCCGATAAAGGTCACCACTGTGCGGTTTGTGCTCTCGCCGGGATCGACATCGAGCAGTTGTACTCCCTGCACCGCCTCTATTTCATCAGTAATCTGCTTGATGATCGCAAGGTCTCTGCCTTCGGAAAAATTTGGTACGCATTCAACGATTTTGGGCATTGTCCCTCCTGTTTCGCTTTACCCCGCTTTTTTATCACAAAGCGCTTAGCGCAAGGCAAAGGGGATGGTTGAAAAGTTTTGCTTCGGAGTATGGCTTCCATGAACCAGATTAATTCACACATGGCGCTGGGGGATGAAATCGGTCTTGTTTGAGGAAAAATGACACGAACAGCGCCGGCGCGGCAACCCGCCGGTGATGAGAACCACGTCATCACCAGGCCCGCAGCCGAGAAGATGGGAATATTAATTGACAAACTCAATATGAAAGATGACAGTATGGTGAGAGAAGAGAGACAGGAGACAGTCCTCGCTCATAGCGGCACTCATCGCTCTGCGGGCAGAGAGGCAGATAAGGTTGGAAATAATCCATCCGCAGCCGAAAGAATGGACCTGGGAAAATACGACTTTTGACGAATTCCAGATTCTGCATCATCCGGCTGTGGATTTTATGCATCCGGGACAGCGAAGTTCACTGTCCCGCGTGCAATTATTCCATCATGGCTGGAGCGGTCAGTTGCCGCCACATGCCTGCGAAGCCTTGACCGCGTCGGAAACCACGAAACCGATCTGCGCCATTTCCGCAGCAATCATCGCGACAAGGGCGGCTCCATCGGTGAGAAAAGCTGCGGCAATCGTAGCCATACCCAGTGAACCGTACAGCACCATATCCCACCATGTCAGGCTATCCATGATCGCTTTATACACGGCCTCGATCAGGCTGCCGGACCAGACCACATGCACGATGTCTTTGATGGCCATGGCTTTATCCCATGAAGATGATGCAGTAGAAAGCGTGTGAACAGCATGCTCGAGTTCGTTCATCACAGGCTTGCACAGTTCTGCCACTTCCTCAATTGCAGCCGCAGGGATTTTCCCATGCAACCCGATGGCACCTGTCAAAACAAAAATACTGTCCACAACCACGGCACCGATCGCATATTCGCAGTCGGTGATGACACCCCTTTTTCTGCGTACATTTTGGTCCGCAGAGGGGGGCGGGACATTGTAACCCCGATATTCGTCGGGCTTATACCTCTTTCTGAGTTCCTCGAGGGTGACTGCCTGAATTTTTGGATCATTCGGATACAGTGCCTTGAAAGCATCCAGGTCTGCCTGATCCAGAAACTGGCCGACAATTTTGACGGACTTCGTTTCCGGATAGACATCGACTTCGTAGTCAGATCGAATATATCCCGAATAGAACGGTTCCTGGTTGGGAACCGAAGCGTCGTGTTCGAAAAAATACCAGTACGCAGGCGTGTGGTTCGGGTTGCTGGAAGCAAATGTTTTACCGGGGTCCAGCTTCCAGGCAGGTTGCGGTGTTTTTTGCGGTGGCCCTTGCCATACCGTACCATAAACTGGTGTGGTTGTTGATTTATTGATTGCAATAGCCATGTTTCATCTCCTATGTGTGATTTCCGCGATCTGGGTTTATTGTGTTGTCACGGTTATTTTGTCCTGTTTTTGGCAGATGCTGCGTGATTTGGTAGGCGATCTGTCCTGCACTCTTGAGCTTTTACCACATTATTGCCGGGGTGTGGCGAACCCCGGTAGTCAGCACCACAGGCTCATATCTGTATGACTACCCGATATGTCCGCAGCATAAGCTGATTCAGATAGCCCTGAGCCTTTAGAGCCGGCGTTTCACGGTGTGCTATTTTTCGCTCACCGCCGGCAGATTGCTGTTCCAGATGTTGTATTGAATCAACCAGGTGCCATCTGCCTGTTTCTTCCAGATCGCCATGTATTTGCCGGAATTCTGCATGCTCCCGCCTTCGGGTACTGGCAGTCTGGTGGTAAAGGTGCCGACCTCAAAGGCTGTGTTCTTTCCGCTACTCTCAAGCGACATCGTGTCCATCGTGAGATCGTTCATTCCCGTCTTTAACCCCGTATCATAATATGTACGGATCGCCTCTCTGCCCTTAAGTGGTGCCCTGTTTGGTGGCATGCAGTGTGCATTTTCAGCATAGATAGCTGCTATGGCAGCAGTGTCGCGGCGATTAAAGGCTGCTGTAAGTTTACCGCTTTGCGATGAGATGGCCTTCCGGACTCTGCCGATGCCTTCCTCTGCTTTCATATCGAGCACTATCACTTCCACTGCGTCATCGCTCTCAGCAGGTGGTACGTGGTCACCGTCCGGGTCCCATTGCTTCTGATTGTTCCCCCCGGAAAGAGCAACTGCCTGTGCTCCCTGAACGGCAAAAAAGAGCTTACGATCCGGTACATTTATCGCCATGGCTTTCGGGTGATTGTACATCACGGATTTTGCAACAGCATCATAGTTGATACGCAGGACGCGTACCTGATCATTCTCAAAGACCGTTTTGTAGTTTTCGGGATCGATGTGGGCTGGGCCCTGGGCAGATACTGTGCTGGCAAAAAATAAACATGGCAACAGAGTGAAGAAAACATGCAGAACAACAGGGTTTCGTGATTTCATGGCCGTTCCTCTAGTTTGAAAAATAAATTGTTTCACCGGCTCTGTTTAAAAACTTTTGTCAAAGTGCAGGCCGCTGTTCACGCCGATAGATTCACAAATGGCGTTATTTCCAGGAAAAATCAGGATAAGAACAAGGTTTAGTTTGACGGTGTGGTTTCTCTGATTAGTACTGTACGCACAGCTTTGGACTGAAGCCGCGTTTCACCACGAACTGACGCAAGGCCCGGGCTCTGTCATGCTCTTGCTTTTAATTCTTACGCTCTCCCGGGAAACGTTCCACTCAAAGCGATGCAATACCGGATATCCGAAGCCGGTTCTTTGCCGCGTAGATCAGGAAGCGCAAATGTTGTGTGGCCGTTGCCCCCGAATTGCGTTCCAAGCAGGGAGTACAGCGCCTCGTTTTGTTGTATGGGTATCTCCTGTCCTGCACAGAGTGCCCACCCGCGCGGAGCGAAAGGAAAAGAAAAAAGCAGGATTTGTCCGAGAAAAGGTTCCATGGTGTCTCCTGACTGTGAAAACGGCACAAGGCTGATCGTTCATCTGGGAGAGAAGATAGGGGAAAAGGTGACAGAAGGGTTATCACAGATCGGCCAGATGCTATAAAAAAACGGCCATTTAGGTGGAAAACAGTTTGCAAGGGGCACTTGCGGAGAAATAAAACGGGCGCAGGAAGGGCATAGAAGAGCCAGCCAGAGTGTCCTTTTGGGCTTGACACGGCAAGGGTGATGTCCTAAATTCTCGATAACCGGGGCACCATGCAATACATGGATGCCAGCCCTTGCCTCGTAAAGCACGAGTAAATCGGCTCTACAAGGTTTTTATTGTTATCTTGCCTGAGGCCTGCCTCATCCGGTTACAGGATCACCTCGCCTGGTGATCTCTTGATCAATGTTACACAGCCTTTTGAGGTACACGAACTTTGGTCCACTACGATCCGGTAACTCTGAAACGCATGGCCGGTTGCAATATGGACTCTGCGCGAGTACGGTAATTTGGAAATATCAAGCGCGAAAGGAGGGTGCTATGGCGCGTTCCAGGTTTTTTATCGCTGTGCTGCTTGCTTTTGTGCCGCATCTGGTATATGGTCAGGGCCAACAATACATTTTAAAAGGAACGATTGTAGCCGAAGACAGTGGCCCCCTGTCAGAAGCACAGGTTACGGTGTTTGACCCAGTCGATGAGGAGACAGTTCTTGCGCAAACATACACCGATTCCAGCGGCGTTTACATCCTGAAATTTGCCAGCGATTTCGCGGCCGGGATCGAAACTCCTGCACTGCCCCTGGGGTTTACTGTGGGACGTCCTTATCCGAACCCGGCCGAAGGCCCGAAAGCGCGCATTCGTATTCCCTACAGCCAGCCGGAAAATCTGAAGGCCGCCCCTGAGCTGCTGCTTTTCGACCTTCTGGGCAGAAAAGTGGACATCGCGAAGCCGCTAGCTGCCGGAATCTATTTTTACCGCCTGCGGTTTGCAAGCGGGGCCGTCAGTTCCGGCCAGCGTTTGGTGTTCCAGGGCGGTAAAGCCGAATTCGAGCTGGAAAGAATAGCCCGGAAAGCGGCTGTGGCTTTGGCCAAACAACGGGTTCAGCAAGCCACTTTTCCGGTGGCAGTGGAATACCCGGGGCATAAAGAGCTCCGACAGGATATCCTGCTTGAGCCCGGCGTAGAAAATGTCTTTGACGCTACTCTGAAACCGGTGCTGATTTACGTGCGGGCAGCTATTGGCCCTGAAGGCGGCACAATTGCCGATACAACCGGAAGAGTTATCCTCGACGTACCCGCCGGCGCTCTGGCAGGTACGACAGAGATCACCATCCGATCCGTGGAGGATACACTTGGCAACCCGTGGCTGTTCAAAGGCACAGTGATCGAATTATTACCGGACGGATTACAATTCACTCACCCGGCCACGTTGACGTTGCAATATGATTCTCTGGCAGTTCCGCCCGGCACACAGGGGAAAGAATTCGCGATCTTTACCCTCGACACCCTCGGGTGGCAGCCTGTGGAGGGCGAAGCTGTCGTGACCCGTCCGGGGCAACTTCAGGCATCAATTTCGCATTTCAGCAGGAAAGCGGCGGGCATCCGGAGAATGCCCGGTATCCGTTATCTGATCCATGGTTACAAATCCGATTTCCCCGAGTACGATCAGCCCCTGGGGCACCAGGAACTGTCCATTTTCTCCTGCCGCGGAGGCGAATGCAGTGATACGAGCTATACGATCATAAAGGAAGCAACCGACTTCCCCCAGTGGCAACCTGCCGTGAATGTCGAGCCGTTCAACTCTTTTATGTCCGACTGTTTCATCGACGTGGCTCCGGTTTCATTCTTCTTCGCTGGCATGACGCGACGGCTGATAAAAACGTTCGGGAATGTGAGCTGGGACTATGGCTTCGGGCCTGATTTTTCCTATCCACTTGGAAATCTGCAACCCGATCGTCCCCGATTCCGCTGGGCTGCGCAGTTTTCATCCAGCGCTTTTTGCGAATTGGTGCAATCCCAGGGAAAAAACGTGGTGCTGAAGGGAATCTCTACATTCTTCCTGGGAGATATTAATCCAGTCTTTCCGGAGGACCGCCGCTGGCAGCTTCTGATAACAAATCCGGATGAGATCCCATTCGATATTCATGTCCAATACAAAGCCCGTGTAAAGTATGACCGGTTTGACGGCATTCTTCAGCTGCTGCAACCTACCATCGTTTTTGATCACGGTTTGCAGACCTGCGAGCAAACCTTCGATCAAATTCAAATGCCCTATCCGGAGGTAAAGCTGGTCACAGAGCCACCGGACAAGCTCATTGTCACCGAGAGTGACGGTCATGTCTATAAAAACGTAACTGCGAAATACGCTTCGCTGTGGCTGGGACTTTTGATGCAGTCCATTTGCCAGAGTCATTTCGGAGACGATCCGGATACGATCGGCTACGGAGCCCGGCTGCGAAACAGTTCCATTGCGACCTTTGATTTAGATGTTCAGGTTGTTCCCAGAAGGCGGGTACGGCGATGAGCGCAACGGCTGAGTGGGTTTTACCGGTTGGTGCAGTTTCCCTTATCAGCGGATGCAACCCAGCTCAACTGCAATGATGAGAAGCCCCTGGAGAAAATCGAATGTCTGTAGAAAGGCATCGGCAAAGCAGCCGGCATTGTTGCAGCGTGCCTGATCGATGAGTGCTCGGATCCGGTTGCGTTACGCGGAGCATGCACGAGGTGCTTTTTCTGCCGAGCTTGTATTGGCCCAGAAAGCGATTCATCTGTCAGGCCCTTTTGGCGTATTGGCGTTTTCTTGCTTTTGCACACTGTTCCGGCACTCCGATGGCTTCATTCCGAACTGCTCGCGGAAGCATTTGCTGAAATACGCCGTGCTGCCGAAGCCCACCTCGAAGGCGATGTCCGACACTGTGCCGGCGCCCTGTTGCAGCAGTTGCCGGGCGCGCTGCAGACGATAGCTGCGAATGAATCGTGCTGGTGACTGGTTGATCAACGCAGTCATTTTGCGGCGTAACTGCCGTTCACTCATGGCTACATTCCGGCACAAGGTTTCAACATCGAGGTTTTCCTCGCTCAAATGCGCTTCAACGGCTTCGATGATTTTTTCCAGAAACTGCTGGTCCATCGAATTGGTTGATACCTCGCGCGGCGAGATGGTCGTGGTTGTGCTGAAACGTTCGCGCAGTGTACGCCGCAGAGCGATCAGGTTTTCCACGCGCGCGGCCAGTTCGACGGCATCAAAGGGTTTGGTGAGGTAGTCATCAGCGCCGGTTTCTAAACCAGCGAGTTTATCCTGTTGCTCAGCGCGGGCTGTAAGCAGGATGACCGGAATGTGGCTGGTGCGGGTGTCGGTTTTCAGAGCCCGGCAGAGGGCATAACCATCGAGTTTGGGCATCATCACATCGCTGACGATCAGACTTGGGATGGTCTCCAGAGCTGTTTTTATTCCGCTCTCACCATCTTTTGCTTCCACGACATGGTAGGTCTGCTGTAACCGCATGCGCAGATAGGTGCGCAGCTCGGCATTGTCATCGACGATGAGAATGATCTCCCGTCCTGCCGGATCAGACTTGTCTGCTTTCGCTTGCTGCGTGTCGTGTGTATCGTTCCTGTCTGCAATTTCAGCTCGAACAAGTTCTGAAGGCTCTGTCGCCGGTGCTGCTTTCGGGGCAAACGGCCCCGGAGGAATAATTTCCTTTGGATGAAAGTGGGTTGTGCCCAGCAGCAGGGACACGGTAAATGTACTGCCTTCGTCCGGAGCGCTCTGTACAGAAATCTGCCCGTGATGCAATTCCACCAATTCCCGAGCCAGGGCCAGACCGATGCCCGTCCCCTCATTCTCCACGGCATCAGCACGATAAAAGCGATCAAAAATCAGCGGCAGGTGCTCCTCTGCTATGCCCGGCCCGGTGTCAGAAACCATCACATCGAGAGTTCGGCCGTCTTCAGCAGATGAGAGATTTTCGTCTGTTACTCGGACTGTAACAGTGACCTCACCATCCCGGGGAACGTACTGCAGTGCATTGGCCAGCAGGTTGTGAAAGACTTTCTCCAGCTTGTCGCGCTCGAAATAGAGAAAAACCGTTTCAAGACCGCTGTGAAGATTCAATCGCACTCCCTGCATCGCAGCCCTGGGCCGAAACAGGTGCACAAGCCCCCGGATAAACGGCATGAAATCCGCCCGCACTGCACGGATTTCCATTTTACCGGACTCAAGCCGCGCCAGGTCCAGCAGTTGGTTGATCAGGCTCAGCAGGCGGGTCGCGTTGCGCTGCATCAATCGCAGACCGTGTTTGGTTGCCTCATCAGTCTGTTTTTCTATCAGTTGCTCAATCGGCCCCAGGATCAATGTCAGCGGTGTGCGAAACTCGTGGGAAATGTTGGCAAAGAAGCGCGATTTGAGCTGGTCGATCTCGCGCAGTTTGGAGCCCTCGATTTGCTCCATCTGAAGGCGGTTTTTCAAAAAAATGCGGTTCATTTCATACCGGCGAAAACCATACAGGAGACCGAGAGCAGCAAGAAGATAGAGCGCATAGGCCCACCATGTTTTCCAGGGTGGAGCCAGAACCTGCACAGCCAGTGTTACGCCCCGGGCATTCCATATGCCGTCGTTGTTGCTGCCCCGGACCTGAAATATATACTCACCTGCCGGCAAGTTGGTGTAGGTGGCGATACGCTCGTGGCCGGCGTTAATCCAGCGTTCGTCAAAACCATGCATGCGAAAGGCAAACTGGTTCCGTTGTGGTGCGGAAAAATCCAGTGCCGCAAACTCAAAGCCGATCACATTATCGCGATGGCTGAGAACCACCTGTTTTTTGTGGGTGATGAGCGTGTCGAGAATGTGTGTGTGGCTCTGCGGAGTGATGACCTGGTTGAAGAGCCGCATATCGGTCAGCATCACGTTTGGAATGTGCGGGTTATCGATGATCTGTTCAGGATAAAAATAGCTCAGCCCTTTGATGCCACCGAAAAACATCTCTCCGGACTGGCTGAGAAAGTAGGCACCTGTGTTGAACTCATTGCTCTGCAGCCTATCGCTGACGTCAAAGTTGCGAAATACTCCGGCGGCGCGATTGAAACGCGAGAGCCCTTTGTTCGTGCTCAGCCACAGGTTGCCAGCCCGGTCTGGCAGGGCAGCATAGACCACATTGTTTGGCAGGCCAGCTTCCTCGGTGAATGCTTTGAATGTCGTGTCGCTGAGACGAAATCGGTTCAGCCCCCCGCCGGCAGTCCCGAGCCAGAGGATATCCGCATCATCGGGGTCTGCTGTGATGGCCAGCACGACGTTGTTGGATAAGCTGCCGGGACGACCGGGATGATGGCGAAAGTAGCTCATATCACCTGTTTGCGGGGCAAAGTGTACCAGACCGTCATCAGTGGCCAGCCAGAATGTTCCGTCTTCATGCTCGTAAACATCTGCTATGGCGACGAAACGCGTTGTCGGGCGCTCGCGGTAACGAAAATGGGTGAACTCCTCTGATGCAGGTTCAAAGCGACTGATATAATTTTCTGAAGCGAGCCATAGCCGGCCCTTGCGATCGCTGAAAATCCGGAATATGATTTTATCCTTCAAGCCTGATGACCGTGTGAAATGCCGGGCTTGTCCGGTTTGAGGGTCATAGCGGTACAACCCCTCGAATCCGCCGAACCAGAGAAAACCATCGTGGTCCTGGAAAATGGCCCAGGAACCGGTATTGCCGAAATCCTGCGGGTGCCTTGAGTCGGTTTCGAAGCTTTTCAGTTCACCGGAGCGACGGTTCCAGCGGTAGAGAACATCGGCACTGATCCACAGGATACCGTCCTTGTCTTCCATAACCGCAGTGATGCTGAAACGATCGATGCGCGAGGTGAAATTTTTCGGCCTGCGATAGGTAAAAAAACGTTCGGCTTTGGGATCGTGTAAATTCAGCCCATAGCCATTGGTCCCCACCCAGATGACACCAGAACGGTCACGCATGATTTTTGTAAGGTGATTGCTGTTCAGAGCGGCAGGGTTAAGCTTTTCGCTGCGGATAGACTGGTATGTGTGCTGGAGAGGGTCAAAAATCATCAGCTCGTTCGGGGTGGTCAGCCACAAACGACCGCTGTCATCTTCGATAAAGTCTCTGATATCACCCCAGCCACGACGGAAAGTAAGAAAGTGGTGTGGGAAGGCCTGGAACGTGTTGTCCTCCGGTCGGAAACGGTTGACGCCGGAAACCGTACCGGCCCACAGCGTGCTGTCGCGGCTTTCAAACAGCGAGGTGATGGATTCGTCCATAAGCCCCGAGTCGCTCTCTGGCCCGCCGGTGTAGTGGGCCAGCCAGCGCGATGGCCCCCGGGCTGCGGGGGAGAGCCGGTTCAGGCCGTTCTGTGTGCCAACCCATAGCTCGCCCTGCCAATCGATGAGCAGCGTTTTCACGATATTATGGCTCAGGCTTTCCCGGCGATCCGGATCGTGAAACAATTTTTCAAAAGTTGGCTGGCTCAGCTCTATTTCCCCGGCCGACAGGTGATTGAGACCGTTGTCGGTTGCGATCCAAATACCACCGAAATGGTCTTCGACTATACTGGAAATGCGGTTGTTGCTGAGGCTGCCAGCCCGCTCAGGGGCGTGTGTGTAACGCTGAAACTGCCCGCCCATGGGGTCGAAGCGGTTCACCCCGCCTTCAAGCGTGCCCACCCAAATATACCCGCGGCTGTCTTCAAAGAGAGCGGTGATGAAATTATTCGACAGACTGCTGCTGTCTGATGGGTTCGTTTTGTAAACGATAAAGTGATAGCCGTCATACCGGTTCAGGCCGTCTTTTGTACCGATCCAGATAAACCCTTGTCGATCCTGCAGCAGAGCATAGACCGCGCTTTGTGAAAGGCCATCATCGATGGTCAGGTGCCGGAATTTTACAGGCGTCTGTTGTGCGGGTGCGCTTGAAGCTATGAGCCCGAATAGCGCCGGGAGAAGCAAAAATACTCTGAGCCTGCGGATTGTGCCGGTCAAAATTTTATCTTTCGTTTTTTTGCCTCAGCGAAACGGGCCTTGTCGCGAGAGGTACGTCCAGCCTTCCGCTCGGAAATCGGAAAGACAGGATGATGCAGGACGCAGGCGCTCCGGCGAATAAATTTTCCAATAATCCCACCTGTTCACGCTACCGAATTACCGGGTGCCTGGCAAGTAAAATCATCCGTGATATTTTTATCGATGCGGAGAACATGGAAAAATCGTGGGCACGGTTGCCGCGTGGGGCATGCATGTCGCAAAGCTTTACTCCTGTGTGCCAGTGCGCAGTGCCCTCACCGCGCCGGAAGAGTGAGCGGTGTATAGGCCATACCATCGGGTTCGCGGCCGGCTTTCAGGCGGTTGACCACCTGCCATTTTTTCAGATCGATCACACTGATGATGTCTGCATTGGTATTGGCAATAAATGCGTGCCGGCCATCAGGCGGGATCAGGACGCCGACCGGCACCGGACTGCCGGCAAAACCGCTGTCGAACAGACGGCCTTCTTCCAGCTCCACAGGCGTGGCCTGCATGGATATTCTGCGCAACTCCTTGCGACTGGCTACATCATATACCGAGACATCGCCCGAACGGGCGTTGGATACCAGCGCATGCCGGCCGTCGGGAGTGAATTTGATGCGTATGGGAAAGCTGCCTGCAGCAAAGGTTTGGCTGACAGCGAGCTTTTGCACATCGATGATGCTGATCGTACTGTCCGCGCGGTTCGTTACCCAGACTTCCCGCTGGTCCGGCGACAGGTCGATGCCCTCGGCGCCGGCTCCGGTTTTGATGTTTTTTATACGCTTGCCCGCCGCCACATCGATGACGGTGACCGTGCCGGAACCGATGTTGGCCACAAAAGCCAGACCTGCCTGCGGGGCATAAACCACCATGTGGCTGACGTTCTGGCCAGTCGGCATGGCCTTTTCCACCGTGCCGGTCTGCCAGTTCACCTGCAGCAGCATCTGTTGTGCCTCTGCCGTGACCAGCACGCGCTGTCCATCCGGCATGAAAACGATACCGTGCGGCCGCTGATATGTGCCGAGGGAGATGGTTTTGATAACCCGCTGCTCAGGAATGTTGAGCACGGACAGAGAAGACCCGGGTGCACCGCGCATCCCGTAATTACACACCACGGCGATGGTGCCATCCGGAGAAACAGCTGCCTCGTGCGGCCCCTCGCCCGTGGCTATGGTTTTGAGCACGCGTCCGCTTTTGAGAGATATGAGCGAAGCCGTGGCTTCTGATTTGTTCAGGACAATTAATGTGCCTTTATCACCGGAAAACGCCTGTACTGGCTGGCTGAGATATCCGGCTGCGATGAGAAGAGAAATAAACTGAGTGAAGATGTTTTTGATTCGCATATGAGACATCCTGATAGTTAAAGTTGCTGTAGTCTGAAAGATGGCGTTTTTATTTTTAGGGCTATTCCTCAAATCATGTGGGTGTACCGTGACATTCATGTCGCGAAGTATGATACGTTTTGCTATACAGGCTGCGTTAGTGGGGCAGGCTGCGACGCGACAAAAATGTCGCGGTATGGTTAGAGCACTATCTCGTGACACCGCTCCTGCGGTGTCACGCCGCATTTGCCGCTCCAGCGGCAGTACACAAGCGCAGCGAGATACCGCCTGGCCAGATTGAATGCATCTATAGCGATGAGATCCCGGGGCTTAATCCACACAATCTGATTGCCGCTCCAGCGGCAGAAGAATTTATCGCAACAGCATCAGCTTGCCGCTGAGAACAGTACTTCCATGTCGCAGGATATAGAGATACAAACCGTTGCCGGCGCTTAAACCGGCAGTGTTTTTGCCGTTCCAGGTGGTATCGTGCCAACCGGGGGGCAGCTCCTGGTTCAGGAGCTCAGCCACCAGGCGCCCGGTGATATCGTAGATGTGCAACGAGCTTTTTCCTGCCTGGGGCAGATAAAAACGCAGACGACTGGTTCCCGGCATGATGGCCGGGTTGGGGAAAGCCGGCAGTAAAGTAATGCTCTTGGGCAGGTCAGGTGTCTGAAGTTCCGGATCGGTGGAGAGCAACGGCCTTTCAAAAACACCGTTACCGTGCGTGGCGACGCGCAGGCTTTTATTTGCCGGCGAGAGGCTCAGGTCCATGGCAAAAACAGCATCCGGCAGGCCCTCACTCCACGGTTGCCACGACGTTCCACCGTCAGTTGAGGTAAAAATGCCGAGGTCATTTCCAAGATAGAGAATGCGTGAATTAAAAGGATCGACAGCGACTGACCAGGCCGGGACGTCAGGTATGCCCTCATCGATTGCGAGCCAGGTTATGCCGCCGTTCAGAGTTCGGAACAGATGCGGGCTGCCGAATCCTGCAAAACTGATGTATGCTATGTTGTGATCACCGGGGTCGATGAAAATGTCTGTGGGAAAGCGATCCGGCAGGCCTGTTGTGATTTTTTGCCAGCTTTCGCCGGCATCGCGGGTAATGAAGACGCCGCTGCGCTGGTACAGCGGGCTGGTGGCGGCATAGACCACCCTGGCGTCATAGGCCGAAGCTGCCATGGTTATGACCGGGTTGCCATCGTCGAGCATGGTGCTGTTGTTGGTTACGGTCCATGTTTCGCCTGCATCCTCGGAGCGGAAAACTACTGAAGCGCCGGCATACATCGTGGTGTTATCCGCCGGGCTGAGCAGAAACGGGGCAATGAAATTGCTCTCCCAGCCACGCGGCAGATTGAGCCGCTTCCAGCGCCGGCCACGATCGACGCTTTTGTACACGCGCAGATACTGCGATGAGCCGAACAGCATGTCGTTATCTGCCTGGTTCATCGCGGACCATGAACCATCACCGCCGATAACGCGGCGCCAGATCAGATCACCCTGATAGATAGCAGAGAAATTATCCTGCATACCGCCCATGGCCAGGGAAGAATCGAGTACTGAACTGGAAAATCCGGCATAAAACTGCGTGGTCTGATAGCCATCGTTGCAGTGCTGGAACGTCCGGCCACCGTCTGTCGTGCGGTAAATGCCGCCATCCGTGGCGAGATAGAAGGTCAGACTGTCCTGCGGATGAAAGGCCACCGCGTGATGATCGACGTGCAGCCAGTTCGGGTCGGCGATATCTTCCACCGTCCCCCGTATTTCCTCCAAAGTTTCCCCGCCATCGCGACTGAGAAAGAGCGGCACACCACCGCAGACGACCAGATCCGCGTTGTGAGGGCTGACGCCGGCGTAATGGGAATACCAGCCCTGGTAGCGGGCATAATCGAGGGTATTCACCGTACGCCAGCTCGCGCCGCTGTCGTCGGAACGCAGCAGCCAGGTGCCAAATTCCCGGGAAAAATCGCCGTCCGAGTTACCGATGCTGGCGTAGAGAATATTCGGTTGCGACGCCGACTGGGAAAGAATCGCCTTGCCGCGAAAGGTTTGCGGGCCATCAGCATCGAGATCGCTTTTCTGCCAGCTCATGCCGCCATCGGTGCTGCGGTACAAGCCATGGCCCGGGCTGCTCATGCCGCCGCAGGCGATGTTGATAATGCTCGTGTCCAGGGCAGAAACCACGACACTGGTGGCCATTACCACGTCGTGCATTTTTTGCCAGCTCGCACCGCCATCCTGTGAGCGAAACGTACCCTCGGTGGTTGCTGCCCAGATGGTATTGGCATTCAGGGGGTTAAAGCTGATATCCTGCACGCCGCGGCGCTGGTTATAGCTCCAGTCAAGACTTTTCTGCCATGTCTGGCCACCGTCCGTACTTTTGAGAATGCCGATTCCGTAGCTGCCCCGGGTAGTGCGCCGGCCCACGCCGGGGAAGCTTTCCGGTGAGCCATACACCTCGCCGGTGCCGATAAAGATGACGTTCGGGTCTGCGGGAGACAGGGCGATAGCCGCGACGCTGGTGGTGGGGAAACCGGTTTCGATGCGCTGCCATGCCTGGGGGCCGATCCCTGCCGATGTGCTGCGCCAGATCCCACCGCTGGCAGAACCTGCCCAGATGATGTCCGGATCATCCGGATCGATGGCCAGCGCCAGAGTCCGGCCACCGATCAGGTTCGGCCCGATCGCGCGCCATGGAGGAATATTCGAACTCTTGGCGAGAAAGCGCCCGGCGCTGAACTCTGAAAAGGCCGGAGCATAACCTGTGTCCGGCAATACCGGGTGCGGATAACTCCGGGCCATGGCCAGCAGGTCCAGGCCGTTGCGGGCACCGGAGTGGTGGCGCTGTTCTGGTCTTTGCGAATGTCCAATGACCAGGATGAGCACAAAGAGCAGGGGAAGTTGAATTGACTGTAATTTCATGCAGGCATTCTCCATGGCCTGTAATGGATTATTATCTCTCTCGTGACCCCGCTCCTGCGGTGTCACGCCATATTTTCCGCTCCCGCGGCAGTGCACAGGCGAAACACGATACCGCCTGCCCTGAAAGCCTGCATCTTGCCGGTGTACCCCGGATGAATTTGCGACTTGGGGGGGGCACGCTGAAGCGTGCACTACGAACGTTTCACCCCCAACCATCTCGTGACACCGCTCCTGCGGTGTCACGCCATATTTTCCGCTCCCGCGGCGGTGCACAGCCGAAATGAAAATACCGCCAACTCCGAACGCCTGCATCTTACCGGAACACGCTGGAGGAATATGCGACTTTGGGGGCAAGCTGAAGCGTGCACTACGAACGTTTCATCCCCGGCCATCTCGTGACCCCGCTCCTGCGGTGTCACGCCACATTTGCCGCTCCCGCGGCAGAGCACAGGCGCAACGCGATGCCGCCTGCCCTGAAGGCCTGCATCTTGCCGATGTACCCCGGATGAATTTGCGACTTGGGGCACGATTGGCAGAACCTAGCGAA
>WFTM01000159.1 GCA_015485525.1 Candidatus Zhuqueibacterota bacterium
ACTCATGACACAACCGTTACCGTCACCGGTGCGGCAGGCTACTTTGGCGCGGTTTTGTGCAGAAAGCTGCTGGCAGAAGGGTATCGCGTCCGGGCAGTGGACAACCTGCGCTACCACGGTGAGGCGCTCCTTGGGCTGCTCGATGAACCGGGGCTGGCTTTTTTCAAAAGCGACGTCCGCGATGACACAGCGATGGGCGAAGTGTGTGCCGGCGCTGATGCGGTCGTACACCTGGCAGCGCTTGTCGGCGAACCGGTCTGCCGGATCAATCCGGCAGAGACCGAAGCTGTCAATGACCGGGCAACACGCTCCCTGGCCAAAATTGCTGCTGAGGCAGGGGCCGGGTTGTTCATCTTTTCATCCACGTGCAGCAACTATGGCAAAAGCGAAGATGACCGCGCTCTGAACGAGGAGGATGCTCTGCAACCGCTGTCATTGTACTCGGAAACGAAGATCGCGGCTGAGCAGGCGCTGCTGCATGCCAATTATGGTGCCATGCGGGCGGTCGTCCTGCGTTTTGCCACCCTCTTCGGCGTCTCTCCGGCCATGCGTTTCGATCTGCTCGTGCAGGAGTTCGTCCGCGATGCTTATGTGACGGGCAGGCTGGAGGTGTACAACCCACAGGCCTGGCGCCCGTTTTTGCACGTGGTCGATGCTGCCGAAGCGATTGTGCGCGTGCTCAAGGCCGGCACGCCATCGTCCCGCGTCTATAATGTCGGCGATGAAGCGCTTAACAGCCGCAAGGCAGGGCTGGCGGATTACGTGCTCAGTCTCGTGCCCGGCGCTGAAATGCTCATCAATGACACCAAAGCAGACCCGCGCGATTACCGTGTTGATTTTTCGCGCTTTGCAGATGAGTTCGACTTCCGGGCAACGCGCGATCTGCGCAAGGGCGTGGAACAGATCATCCGTCTGCTGCGGGACGGTATTGTCAGCGATCCTTTTTCAAAACGTTTTAACAAAGTCTGATCATGGAAACCAGAGAAAAAATCTACCAATGGCAGCCTGTTGTGGGCCAGGAAGAGATCGACGAAGTGGTTGCGGCCGTGGAATCATCGTGGATCACCGAAGCGCACAGAACCAGGCATCTCGAAGAGCTTCTGGCGAGCTGGCTCAATGTCGAGCATGTGGTGTTAACCAACAACGGCACGGTGGCCATCGCACTGGCACTGATCGCACTGGGCATCGGTCACGGAGACGAAGTCATTATTCCGGATATGACCTTTGTCGGTACCGGCAATGCCGTCAAACTGGCCGGCGCAAAACCGGTTGTCGTCGATGTCCGGCCGCAGGATGTGACCATCGACCCACGGGAAGTGGAACGAGCGATCAGCAAGCGCACGAAAGCGATTATCCCCGTGCACCTGAACGGCCGCAGCGCGGAAATGCGCACGCTCAAAAGCATCTCAAAACAGTTTCTGCTTCCGATCGTCGAAGATGCGGCCCAGGCCCTCGGCTCGCGCCGGCAGGGCAGAATGCTCGGAACGGAGAGCGTGGCCGGTTGCTTCTCGCTGGCGACGACGAAAATCATCACGACCGGCCAGGGCGGATTTATCGCGACAAATGATTCCGATTTCAAAAAACGGCTGACTGAGCTTAAAGACCAGGGGCGATTGCACCGGTCGTGGAATCACCACCCGGCGCCCGGCTTTAATTTCAAATTTACCGATATCCAGGCGGCGATCGGAATTGCCCAGTTCAAAAAACTGCCCGATCGCCTGCAACGGATGAAAGCCATCTACAGCCGGTACCGCGAACGGCTGGAGGTATTGCCAGCGGTTACTTTTCTCGACTTTGATTTTGAGTCCGGCCTGTCTCCGTGGTTTGTGGATATCTATGTGCACGAGCGCGACGAGCTGGCGGCTTTTCTCGATAACATGGGCATCCAGACGCGGCCATTTTACCCGCCGCTGCACACGCAATATGATTTTCGTGCAGCAGATGCCTGCCCCCAATCGATCTGTTTTTCACGCACCGGGCTGTGGCTGCCGTCTTCGGTATCGCTGACAGATGACCAGATCGATTATGTCTGCGAGGCCATTGAAGTATTTTACGATCATCAGCCCGGTGAAAAAATACGCAGCAAAGAGAAGGAGGCTCAGGATGAACCTGCAGGATAGCACTGTTTTTGTCACCGGCGGCTCTGGTTTTTTGGGGTCGCACATCGTCGATTTGCTGCGACAGCGTGGCGCGCGGGTGCTGGCGCCTGCGCGCAAACAGCTCGATTTGCTCAACCGTACGGCTGTGGATAGTTTTCTGCGCGAGTACCGGCCGGAGGTCGTGGTTCACGCCGCTGCCTGCATCGGCGGCATCGGTTTTACCCGCACCCACCCGGGAACGACTTTTTACGAAAACATCCTGATGAACACCCAGATGATGGAAGCCTGTCGTCTGGCCGGTGTGGAAAAGTTCGTCGGCATCGGTTCGGTCTGTGCCTATCCGAAAACTCTGCCCCTGCCTTTCAGCGAAGATGACCTCTGGCTCGGCTATCCCGAAGAGACCAATGCACCCTACGGACTGGCGAAAAAGATGATGCTGGTGCAGGCGCAGGCCTACAGGCAGGAGTTCGGTTTCAATGCCATTCACCTGCTGATGGTCAATATGTACGGCCCACGCGATAAATTCGACCCAAGATGGTCTCACGTGATTCCGGCGTTGATGCGCAAGTGTCTGGAAGCAAAGGAGCAAGGTGCGCCGGTGGTCGAGGTCTGGGGTGATGGTTCCCCGACGCGTGAATTCCTCTATGTCGGGGATGCGGCAGAGGCTGTGGTGCTCGCCACAGAGAAATATGACAGCAGCGAACCGGTGAATATCGGTTCAGGAGAGGAAATTTCCATCCGCGAGCTGGCTGTTCTGATCGCTGAGCTCACCGGATTTGACGGTGAATTTTCCTGGCAGACACAGCAGCCCAATGGCCAGCCGCGCCGCATTCTCGATGTCAGCCGGGCACAGCGGGAGTTTGGTTTTAAAGCCCGCATCCGTCTGCGCGAAGGTTTGCAGAAAACGCTGGACTGGTATGTTGAAAACAGAGAACAGGTGGTGCGATGAGCGGAGAACTGAAGCTGCACCTCGGGTGTGGCAAGCGCTATATTCCCGGTTTTGTGCACGTCGATCTCGACACATTCGATCACATCGATGTACAGACCGGCCTCAATGATTTGAGTATGTTTGACGATGCTTCGGCAACGTTGATCTACTCGGCCCACAGTCTTGAGTATTTCGATCGCTATGAGGTGCCGGAAGTTCTGCGGGAATGGCGGCGGGTCTTGCAGCCCGGCGGACTCCTGCGCGTGGCCGTGCCTGACTTTGAAGCGCTCGTCGCTGTTTATCAGGAGTACGGAACCCTGGATTTGATTCTCGGGCCGCTTTTCGGTCGCATCGAAGTGGAGACACCGGAGAAACGCGTTTTTTATCACAAAACCGTGTATGATTTTCAGTCGCTGAAAGGTGTGCTGGAAGCAGCCGGTTTTACCGATGTGCAGCGATATCGCTGGCAGGAAACTCTGCACAAGGAGTACGATGATTTTTCCCAGGCCTATATTCCGCACATGGATAAGGAGAATGGACGCCTGATCAGTTTGAACGTGGAAGCCATCAGGAAATGATTATTATTTGGAGAGAAAAATGACTGCAAGGGACAGCAAGGCAAAACAGGATTCGCCGGTGAAAGATACCGGTGCGCTGGCGCCGGATAGCATCAAGGTCTGGCGTGAGCTGGCGCGGCTGGAATATATTCAGGGCAATTCAGTCGGCGCGATCAGCATGGCGGAAAAAGGTCTCTCGCTGCTGGATGAGGCCAGCAGGAGAAGCCCGGAGCACTGGCCATTGTATTATTATCTGATCGATGCCATGCTCGAACAGGGAGAGCTCGATGCGGCCGGCGAAAAACTGGTGGAGTTCGAACAGTATGTACCGCAAAGTCACCTTGACCTGATCTACCTGAAAACGCATTTTGCTTTCAGAAAGAAATGGTGGCAGGAAGTCTATGAATTCGGTACACGCTACATCCGGCGCTACCCGCTGGTGCGCAAAAATCAGGAGACGCGCCGCAAACTATTCGTGCAGAGCATAAACCGGAAAAACTATGTTCTGTGGATGCGCTGTGTTGCAGCCGTTGTGCAGGAAGATATGGAGAAAACGCGCACTGCGTTCAAGCTGATGGCTAACGATCCGGATTTCAAGCCGGAAACAGCACTGAATTTGCTCGAACACGCACAACTGACTTCAACGGAATTTATCTCCAGGCTCATGCGCCTGGTCTGGCAGGTTGCGCCGGGCGCGCAGTTCATTCTTGATACGCTGAAGCTTTTCCCGTACGACACGCTGACAGTACGCACCCGGCACTACCTGAAAAATCACATTCTGCCTGCTGTCGTGTCTGAGCACACATTTGCCGCCGGCCGTTTGTTGATGCAGATGGAATACTTTCAGGATGCCGCACGTGTCCTGGCACAGGTACAGGATAGTGATCATGATGAACAGGTTCAATTCCTGCTGGCGCAGGCCCTGTTGGAGATCGGCGAGTTTGAGAAGACGATCAAAGTACTCGA
>WFTM01000160.1 GCA_015485525.1 Candidatus Zhuqueibacterota bacterium
ACGACGCACAACCGACGGAGGCAGCACCTGGACGGCACCCAGTCTGATTGAACAACAGCAGGGCTGTGGTTTTATGGTCGAATCGATTACCGACGTTGCTTTCATCGATGCTGATACCGGCTGGATGGTCGGGCAGAATCTCGAATTCAACGCCTGGTTGGTTGCGAAAACCAGCGACGGCGGCGCGACGTGGAACCAGATCAGTTGTCCGGAAATGACAGCCCGGACGGTTTTTTTCTGGGATGAAAACAACGGGCTGATCGCCGGGGATGATGGTGATATGGCGCGGAGTTCGGACGGGGGCACAAAAGATAGCTGGCAAAAGATGCCGGCCTGGACCAGCGAAAGGGTGCAAAAAGTCCGCTTTGCCGACAGCGCGCACGGCTGGGCCGTGGGCTGGCGCGGTACGATTCTGCGTTCTGATGATGGCGGCCAGAGCTGGGCACCCCAGTACAACACGACCTACGATTTTCAGACAGCTTATTTTCTCGATGAGCAAACCGGTTGGGTTGCCGGCGGTGTTGGCCCGCGCAGCGGTGTTATTCTCAAAACCGAAGACGGTGGTACGACCTGGCAAACGCAGATGCTCAGCCGCTGGCCAACGATCCGCGCACTCTATTTTCATGATGCCAATACCGGTTGGGCAGCCGGTGGTGATGTCAATTACCGCGACGGCAGCAGCGAAAATGTCATTCTGAAAACCAGCGACGGCGGCGCGAGCTGGCAGCCACAAACCCCCGGTGTCACCACGGTGCTGAACGGGCTTTCTTTTATCGATGCGGACAGCGGCTGGGTGGTCGGCTCAGACATCTTTACCGGCCGGGCCATCCTGCAAACAACGGATGGCGGCGCAAGCTGGACGCCGCTCAGCTATGCCGGCGACAGCCCGGCCACACTCACGGCCGTGCATTTTGTCGATGGCAGCCGGGGATTTATCAGCGGCTACGGTGGCACGACGACACGGTACGCTGTGCTCAGAACCGATGATGGCGGCGCCACGTGGACGCCTCAGATGAACGATGCAAATATTCAGATCATGGATGTGCAGTTCCTCGACCGCAATACCGGTTTTGCCGTCGGCGAAGCGACCGGTGGGACGCACAGGAATGTTTTCATGCGCACGAATAACGGCGGTGAGAGCTGGATGATCCAATATGATCTCGGTTCAGATCCCGTGCAGCCCCTGTACGACGTTCATTTTCTCGATCCGGAGCATGGTTGGGCGACCGGCGCCAACGGTGCTGTACTGCAGTTTGTGTCCGGCGTTTTTCACGTCTCTCAGTACGATACGCCGGCCAAAACCCTGCGCGCTGGCTCGTTTATCAGCCCGGCGGAAGGCTGGGCTGCGGGGGATGACGGCTGGATACTCAAGCTCTATTCCGAACCCCGGCAATTCCAGGTCTGGAGTGATGATTTCGAGGACGGCAACGCTGACGGATGGCAGCCGCTCACGCCCGCGCGCTGGCAGATCGCGGAAGAAGGCGGCTATCACAGTTACCATCTGAACTCTACAGACTACCAGCCTGCCGTGGACGGGCGGCTGGGTGAATATTCTCTGGTCAAAGACCGCATTTACGAAAATTTCGAGCTACGCTGCGATATCAAATCCGCGGAAGATTTTGCTGCCAATGCTTATGCGGATTTTGCTGTCGTTTTTGCGTTCCGGGATTCGCTGAACTACGATTATATTCTGTTCAACACCAATGCTGCTGCCAGCAGTTTCAATAAAGTTGTCAACGGCGTGCGGCAGAAAATTCAGGAGCTGGACGGGTTTGTGATTCCGGACAACGAGTACCATGCCTATCGCATCTCCCGCCAGCAGAACCAGGTGCGGGTTTACCTCCCGGACGGCCGCGAGATTCAGATGCAGGATGACAACCCGACACCGGGATTTGTCGGCATCGGGTCTGTCAATGATGCGGCTTTTTTCGATTCCTTCACCATCGAAGGGCAGATTCTCGATCTCAGCGTCGATCTTGAGCTGCCGCCAGCCACGGTACAGTACGGTGATACCCTGCAAACCGTGGTGCGCGCGAGATCGGATAATGCCATCAGCTATGCCCAGCTTGTCCTCGAATATGACAGCACCTTGCTGCAGTTCATCGATGCTGCGCCGGGCGCAGACGCAGCATCGCTCTCACTTCTGGTCAATTCATCCCTTCCGTTTCAACCATCGACGGCCGGGTTCGATGCCAATGTGCTGTTGCAGCTTTCTGGTTCCGGGTCTTTCTCCGGGCCGGATCAGGATATTCTGGTGATTCGCTGGCTGGCGCTGCTGGAAGCCGACACCAGCACCACACTGGCGCTGGACAAGGATCCGGCGCGAACGCAGTTTTCCACACTGCATGGCTTTGACATCACCGGCGATGCGGTCTCTTTTACGGCCGGTGCGCTGACCATTGAGACGGAGAAGTATCCGATTTCCGGCGCGGTGGCCTATCTTCAATCCGGGGTGCCTGTGCCCGGTACGCTGATCGAACTCCGGCATCTCACCGGGACCTCGCTGGACACCAGCGGTTCAGATGGCCATTTTGATTTTCCTGCTGTGCGTGCAGACAGCGTATGGCTGCAGCCACGCAAGAGCGATGACACCCGCACGGGAATCTCCGGCGCTGATGCAGTGTTGTCCTTGCGAACGCTGGCTTTTCTGGATACCCTGTCTGGCAGCCAGCTCCTCACTGCGGATGTGAATGAAAATGGCCGCCTGAGCGGAGCGGATGCAGTGGCCTTGTTGCGTTATCTTGCCTTTCTTCCCGTCAGCGTGGGCAGCCCGGGGCACTGGCGCTTCGA
>WFTM01000161.1 GCA_015485525.1 Candidatus Zhuqueibacterota bacterium
CTGCTCTGCTCTGACCGGCGAGGGAATCCCCGAATTATGGCGCACCGTGCTGGCGCACCAGAAAATCACCACAGCCAACGGCTATTGGACAAGCCGGCGCCAGAAACAGAATCTCGACTGGATGCACGCGCTCATCGACGAGCAACTGCGGACACTGTTTCAGCAGCATCCGCGCGTGCGCGAACTGCTGCCGGAGATCGAGACAGCCGTAACCCGCGGCGAACTGCTGGCCACCGCTGCCGCGCACCGTTTGCTGCAGGTTTTTGCGCACGGCGATGCGGCGGGGATGGGCTCCAAACGGGAGGAGGGGTAAAATGGCTTTGCCTGTTAATTCAAATACCCCGCAAGTACCCCGCAAGCACCCCGCAAGTACCCCGCAAGTACTCTGGACATGAAAAAAGCTGGCTGCTTGTGGTAATTTGGATGAGCGTTTGTAAATAAACGGGGAAGTTTCATTGCCGACGTTTTTAAAAAAAAGTCCAAATCACAACTGTTCGACAGGAAAATACAGATGGAAAAGACCATTCGACCGTACAAACCGAAAAACAAAATCCGCGTTGTCACGGCGGCTTCTCTTTTTGACGGCCACGACGCGGCGATCAATATCATGCGACGCATCATACAGGCAAGCGGTGTCGAGGTCATCCACCTCGGGCACGACCGCAGCGCTGAGGAGGTCGTGGAGTGCGCAATACAGGAGGACGTACAGGCCATTGCGCTGACCTCCTATCAGGGCGGGCACATGGAGTACTTTAAATACATGTACGACCTGCTGCAGGAAAAGGGCGCCGGACACATCAAAATTTTCGGTGGCGGTGGCGGTGTGATTTTGCCGGATGAGATCGAGGAGCTGCACCGCTATGGCATCGCGCGCATTTACTCGCCGGACGACGGCCGCGACATGGGACTGCAGGGGATGATCAACGACATGCTGGAAAAGTGCGATTTCCCGGTGGGCAACAATCTCAACGGCGAGCTCAGCCATCTCGACAGAAAAGACCCGCGTGCCATCGCCCGGCTGATTTCTGCTGCGGAAAATTACCCTGACCAGACACGCGAGACCCTGGCACGCATCCACGAGCTGGCGCAGGCGATCGCCACGCCTGTGCTGGGCATCACCGGCACCGGAGGCGCAGGGAAATCCTCGCTGATCGATGAACTCGTGCGCCGCTATCTCGCGGATTTCACCGACAAAACCATCGCCATCATCTCTGTGGACCCTTCCAAGCGCAAGACCGGCGGCGCGCTGCTCGGCGACCGCATCCGCATGAACTCGGTGTTCAACAAGCGCGTGTACATGCGCTCGCTGGCGACGCGGCAGTCGAACATCACCCTTTCCAGATATGTGCAGGAAGCCCTGTACATCCTCAAAGCCGCGCGTTTCGATCTGATCATCCTCGAAACCTCCGGCATCGGCCAGTCCGACACTGAAATCGTCGATTACTCTGATCTCAGCCTGTACGTGATGACGCCGGAGTACGGCGCGGCAACGCAGCTCGAAAAAATCGACATGATCGATTATGCCGACATAATTGCGATCAACAAATTCGACAAGCGCGGCGCCATGGATGCCCTGCGCGATGTACGCAAACAGTTCAAGCGCAGTCACCATCTCTGGGATGCCAAAGATGAGGAGCTGCCTGTTTTCGGCACCATTGCCTCGCAGTTCAACGATCCGGGCATGAACCGCCTGTACGTGGCCCTGATGCAGCTCGTGCACGAGAAAACCGGCGTGGATTTCAAATCGCATTTCAAAATCACCGATGAGCTGCCGGAAAAAATCTACATCATCCCGCCGAACCGCACGCGCTATCTCTCGGAAATCTCTGAAACCATCCGTTCCTACAACAAATGGGTCGAGCAGCAGCGCGATGTTGCCCAGAAGCTGTACAGCCTGCAGAGGTCCATCGAGCTGATGCGCAGAGAGCAGAGGGAGAGCAGTGCCGCCGCCCTCAGCGAACTGGAGAACATGCGCGCGAAAATCGAGCGGGAGCTGGACCCGAAAAACCGCGAAATTCTGGAAAAATGGCAGGAGAAAAAGGAACGCTACCGGGCGCCGGTATACAGTTTCAAAGTACGCGACAAAGAAATCCGCATCGAGACGCATACGGAAACGCTGGCGCATACGAAAATCCCGAAAGTGAGCCTGCCCAACTACGAGGGCTGGGGCGACCTGCTGCGCTGGAA
>WFTM01000162.1 GCA_015485525.1 Candidatus Zhuqueibacterota bacterium
ATCCGCAGCCAGGGCAGCGACCTGCGAGTCCTGGATGTCGGCACCGGGGTGGGGAAACTGCCTGAGTTCCTGCTCCGCAGCGGCCGGTACCGTTGCACGGGGATCGACATCAATGCGCGCATGCTGGCGTATGCCCGCGTGCGACTCGCCGGGCAGCCAGTGGACCTGCACCAGATCACGCCGGAACAGCCTTTCCCGGTTGCAGATGCCAGCCAGGATATCGTTTGCTTCTGCTCGGTTCTCTTCCTCGTGCCAGCCCCACGGCCTTTGCTCGATGAGGCGTTACGCGTGTTGAAACCAGGCGGAAAAATTCTGGTGCTGACGCCGACAGGCCAGGTGCCGCTGCACCGGTCCGTGCGGCTTTTTTTCTCGTTTCCGTTCCATTTCTTCAACTGGTCATTTTTCGTCTGGCGGCGGGCCACGGCCAAAAGAGCACGTTCCTGGGCACAGAAAGACCCACTCCCCCCATTCTGCCGCGACAGCCGCCTGCACTACAGCAAAACCACCGTTTTGCAGGGGCATGCGATTTTGGAGCAACTCACCAGCGCCTGACCGCAGCGCTGGTGAGACCCTCTGCCTGCAACCGCATCCTCCCTTTTGCCCTTGCCATTCACTGGCCGGTGCCTTATCTTGCCCCCTGAATCAATCTGCACGTACCTGAAATTATCAACCCGTGAATAAAAAACCCGAAACACCCCCTTTGCAATCATAAAAACATGACCACCTCCTTCGAACTCCGGACGCAGAGCCGCAGTGGACTGCGCAAACGTGCGGGCTGGTTTGCCCGTCTCCTCATCGCGATCATGGCGCTGGCCTGGCTCGTTTCCCTGATCGACCCGCAGCAGATCATAAACGCCTGGCAGCGCATTTCGCCGGGATATTTCGTCCTGGCCAGCGCGCTGTGGTTTGCCAATCTCGGGCTGCAGGTGTATAAATGGCACCTGATCATCAACAGTGCATCCCGGCAGGTCAGCCTGCGCGATTCTGCGCGCTCCCTGTTCGGCTCTTACACCCTGGGCATCATCACCCCCGGACGCTGGGGCGAAATTGGCCGGGCGCTGTTTCTGCCCGACTGCGACTGGAAAACAGTGTCCTGGCTGGCATTCTTCGATCGCGCTACCAATGCCCTTGCGATAATTTTTCTCGGTGCCATCGGTTTTCTGCTCTATCCGGCCCTGCTCGAACGCGCGGCCGGCAGCGCTTCCTACACCATCGCGACCCTCGTTGGCCTGCTGTTGCTGCTGCCGGTCCTGGTGGTGCTCATCCCTGCCCTGCGCCGGCGTGTTGCCGGCTGGTTGCAGGCTCGCTATCCGCAGTCGGCCTGGCCGCAGCTTTTGCACATGACGCCCCGCAGCGGTCTGTTGCTGCGCACAAGTGCGATAGCTTTTGCCTTTGCATTTGTTTTCGCAGTGCAGCAGGTTCTGCTGGTACGCGGTTTTTCCGTCGGGCTGGCCATGGTGCCGGGCGTTTTCGCCGTGTTCGCGATCCACACCATCAAAACCCTGCTGCCGGTTTCTTTTGGCGATCTCGGCATTCGCGAGGGTACCACAGCGCTGCTTCTCGCCAGCCAGGAAGTCCCGGCTGCGGTGTCGGTCTCTGCCGCGCTGCTGTTGTTTTTTATCAATGTCGCTATTCCGGCGCTCATCGGCATTCCCTTTGTACTGACTGCGAAAAAAACGGAGGCGGAATGAATTTTCTCCTGCGTCGAAAAGTGTACCTGGCGCTCATCTTCGCCATGCTCCTGCTGTTTGCCGGTGCTCCTGCGGCCGCACAGTTCATCCTCGTGCCGGTGGATCATCAGGTTTACCCGCTGCTGCACAAGGCCGAAACCCTGCAGCTCATCGACGGCTATGCTCTGCGAGTGCTGCCGGCAGACCGTGGCACGGTGCGGCGTTTTTTGCAGCAGATCGATGCGCGCAAAGACCGGCTTTCACGGGCGGATCAGCGCCTGCTGGCGCAGATGCTGGCGGAGTTCACCGATCCGGCGATCGGCCGGGAAGCAGACCCGAAAGGGGAACGCCACGCCTGGCGCTACGAGGAAGATTCGACGCAGATTTTCCTCGATTTCCGCTACACGCAGAATTTCACCAGCGATCGCGGCCGGGTGCAGCTCGCGGATGACGACGTCTCGGAATCGACCCTCGGTGCGGCCATCCGGGTGCGCTTCAGCCAGTATCTCTTCGCTGCCATGCAGGCGCAGAACAGTTTGATTCTGGGTCAGAATGAATTAGAGGAAAATTTCGACAGCCTCGCCGGCCGTGTGCTGGTGACCACCGGCGCTGCCGGTTTTGTGGATCAGGCCACGGGCTACCTCGCCTTTGCACGCGGCCCGCTGCGCATTCTCGCCGGGCGCAGCACCCTGAGCTGGGGCGCCGGACTGTTCGACAACCTCGCCCTCAACCTGCACGACCGCCCCACCGAGATGATCCGCGCATCCCTGAACTACCGCCTTTTCCGGTTCACCTGGTTCCACGCCTCCCTCGCAGGAATCAACCCGTTGCGCTTTCTCGGTGGGCACCGCCTCGATGTGGTGCTGAGTAAAAAACTGCAACTCAGCCTGTATGAAACCATCGTTTACGGAAATCGCGGGCTGGATTTCGGCTATTTCAACCCCTTCGTGCCCTATCAGACTGTGGAACACTACCTCGGGGACAGGGATAACAACGTGATCGGCGGCGATCTGACCTGGCGGCCGGCGCCGGGCTGGCGCCTTTACGGCGAGCTGTTCATCGATGATTTTTCTCTCGACTATCCCCTGGGAACGTATTACGGCAACAAATTCGCCTGGCTCTTGGGGGTGCAGCGGGCACAACCCTTTGGCATCAAAAATTTAGAAACCACGCTCACCTACACCCGCGTCGATCCCTATGTGTACACCCACGGCGACAGCATCAACACCTACAGCCACGGGCCGAACAGCATCGGTTCGCGCCTGGGGCCGAACGCTGACCGCGTACGGCTGGTCATGGCCCTGGCCCCGCACCGCGACAGCCGCTGGCGGTTCAGGTATGATTTCATCCGCAAAGGGCGCGGCGATATTTTTTCACCGTGGCAGAAAGCTTTTGGCCGCGGCAAGGGTTTTCTGCGCGGAACAGTGGAATACCGACATGAGCTTTCCCTGAGCCTGCGCCAGCAAATTATCAAGGATGTCTTCGCCGGCTTCGACCTGCTCTGGCAGGTGCGGCGCAACGCTGACCAAACCGCCGGCCTGCACGCTACGGAACGGCGCGGGCGCTTTTTTCTGGATATCAATTACTGACAACAGGCACACATCATGGCCAGCATCATGCTGATCACCGGTTTTTTTCTGATCGCGCTCTATCTCGTCGCCCTGGCAGCGATGGCTTTCGGCTTTCATAAATTGCAGCGCCGGATCGCCGCTCCAGCCGCTCCCCTGCCCGATGCCGCCCTGCCTTCAGTCGCCATCATCATTTCCGCGCGCAACGAGCAGGACAACCTGCCGGGCCTGCTGCGGGCCCTCAACCGGCTGGATTATCCCGGCGAAAAACTGGAAATCTGCATCATCGATGACCGCTCGCAGGACCGCAGCCGGGAGATACTGCGCCGCGCACAGGCGGAAAACCCGTGCATCACCGTACTGCACATCGATGATCTCATCCCTGACACAGCACCGAAAAAACGCGCCATCAGCATGGGGATCGCGGCAACGCGTGGAGAAATCATCCTGCTCACCGATGCAGACTGCACACCGCCCCCCACGTGGGTGCGCGCCATGGCAGCGCACTACCGCGATCGCCGCACCGTGATGGTGCCCGGCTACAGCAGCTACCGTTTCGATCATCCTGCACCTGCGCTCGTACGCGGCATGCTCGCGCTGGAATATTTCACACATTCGGCCCTGGCGGCAGCGAGCACGCCCCTGTACCACCCCATCACCGCCTGCGGCTGCAACCTGAGTTATCGCCGCAGCACATGGGAGCAGGTGGGAGGCTTTGGTGAGCTGAACCAATGGATTTCCGGCGATGATGATCTGTTCGTGCACAAGGTTGCGCAGCGCTACCCCGGCAGATTTTCCTATGCATTTTCCGCAGAGGCCCGTGTGCCCCAGGCCGCGCCCAAGACCTTTCGCCAGTTCTGGAATCAGCGCATCCGCTATGCCAGCAAATCACGACAATACCAGCCGGGGCTGATCGCCGGGCTGGTGGCGGTGTATTTTGTCAACGTTTTTGTTTTTTGGGGCAGCCTGTCTTTTGCGCTGTCGCCGCAGCTCGCTGCCGGGGCCGGAATAGCCTGGGTGCTCAAGGCCGCTGGCGAGTGGCTGTTTTTGCGCCGTGTCACGCGCGCCTGTGGCGAGGGGCATCTGCTGCGCTGGTTTCTGCCGGCCCAGCTCGTGCATCCGCTCTATGTCATCGTTTTCGGTTGTCTCGGCCTGTTTGCGCGTTTTCAGTGGAAAGAGGATAATTATGAGAAAAAGACCAAGCCGGAATTGACTTATTCATGAGTACCGAGCCATACCTGATCATCACCTCGCTGACCGTTTTATTCTACAGCCTGATCACCATCGTGCTCGTATGGGGGCTGAACAGAGGCAGGCGGCGACCGCGCATCCAGCGCACCGAGCCGCTGGTGAGCGTGCTGGTTGCTGTGCGCAACGAGCAGGAGAATATCATCCCCCTGCTCACCAACCTGACGCAACTGGACTATCCCGAACAAAAACTGCAAATTCTCATCGTCGATGATAAATCTACCGACCGCACCGTGGATATCGTCGCAACGTTTCAGCGCAGCCATGAAAACGTACAGCTCGTGCGCACACTGCAAACCTCAACCACGCTGAACGGCAAAGCCAATGCTCTGCAGCAGGCCATGCGCCACGCCACCGGTGAAATCATCTTTCTTACCGACGCCGACTGCCAGGTTCCGCAAAACTGGATCCGCAGCCATCTGAGCTGGTACTACAACCGCGTTGGCATGGTCGGGGGTTTTACGCTGCTCTCCCGCCCCGGGCAGGAGCTCGACACCTTCAGCAGGCTGCAGGCGACTGACTGGCTTTACCTGCTCGCAGCAGGCGCCGGGGCTGCCGGGCTTCGCCGGCCGCTGAGTGTCTTCGGCAACAACCTCAGCATGCGCAAAAAAGCCTTCCTCGATGTCAACGGCTATGCGGGTGCCGGCTTCAGCCTGATCGAAGACTTTGCTCTGATGCGTACCATGGTCCAGCGCGGCTGGCGGGTACTGCTGCCGGCAGACCCGGCCCTGATCGTACAGAGCGCCCCGGAAAAAGACTGGCAGACCTTCCTGCAACAGCGCAAGCGCTGGGCGATCGGCGGCAGGCAGGTTTCTTTTTTAGCGCGAATTTTTCTCGCCGTGGCCGTGGCCGGGCGTTTCATCCCCCTGCTGCCGCTGATTTTCGGCAACATCCCCGCCGCCGGCGCGGCCCTCGTTGCTGTGTTTCTGTGCGATTATCTCTTGCTGCACAAAGCAGCCGGCAGTCTGCACCGGCTGGATATGCTGACCAATTTCTTCAGCTACGAACTGTTCACATTTGCCTCCAGCCTGATTTTCGGGCCGGTTCTGCTTTTCGCCAACTCGGTTGCGTGGAAAGGGCGCGTGTACAAAAGCACGGCGATGGTGGAGTAAATAGAATCACGCAGACATGCGAATGGCTGTTGAACATAAAAAAGGATAACACACATGCGTTTGCAGAACAAGACAGCGATCATAACCGGGGGCTCAGCCGGAATCGGTGCAGCCACAACAGCAACGTTTGTGCGCGAGGGTGCGCACGTCATCATCTGGGATGTGGATGAGCAGCGAGGCCGTGAGATGGAAGAAAAGCACGACAATGTTCAGTTCCAGCACGTCGATGTCACCGATCGCAGCAGCATCGCGCAGGCGCTGGCCGCGGCACGGGCACAGCATCCGCGCATCGACATACTGATCAACAACGCCGGCATCACCCGGGATGCCACGCTGGTAAAAATGGAAGAACCGGCATGGGATGCGGTCATCGATATCAATCTCAAGGGAGTGTTCAATTGTGCCCAGGCTGTAGCCCCTGAGATGGTAGCGCAGGAGAGTGGTGTCATCCTTAATGCCGCATCTGTGGTGGGCTTGTATGGAAATTTCGGCCAGAGCAACTACGTGGCCAGCAAAGCCGGCGTCATCGGGCTGACCAAAGTCTGGGCGCGGGAACTCGGCCCAAAAGGTGTGCGGGTCAATGCAGTGGCCCCGGGGTTCATCGCCACGGACATGGTCGGGACCATTCCTGAAAAAGTTATCGCGGCCATTCGGGCTAAAAC
>WFTM01000163.1 GCA_015485525.1 Candidatus Zhuqueibacterota bacterium
CCGCAGGAGCGGTGTGACGAGAGGAGAAGTCCCACTTCGAAGGGGGACAGGCCCGGCCCGCAGCCGGGCCAGGGGGATGTCGAACCAACTCGAAAGCAGCAATAGCAGTTATGTGGGAACACAACTGCGAGGTGACAATGCGTTCGTAGTGCGCGCTACAGCGCGTCCGAAAGTCGCCAATTTCATCGGAGCCCCGGAATACCCTCGGTATATGTGCGTACATGCGACGCATGTGGTCTTTCGTTTCGCTTGTGCACTGGCGCAGGAGCGGCAACAGGTACGTCACACCGCAGGAGCGGTGTGACGAGAGCAAAAAGCCCAAAAACTCTGCGCACTCTGCGTCTCAGCGAGCAAAAAAGGGAAGACTCATGCTTCGCTTGTGTACCGCCGCAGGAGCAGTGTGACGAGAGCAAATCATTCAGCTCCCCCGGCTTTCTTCTTGCAGAAAGATTATTATGAACAACCCGGATGTGTATCCCCGGCGCACAGTGCTGCCAGAACAAATGGACCAGCCGGGCGTTTCGGAAGATGCTTTGCGGCATGCGCTCGCCGGCCTGCGGCGTATCAACCGTATCAGCCTGGCAACACGGCGTATTCTGAGCAGTATGCGGCAGTTCACAGATGCTGAAGCCTCTGTTTTGGATATCGCCTGTGGCGATGGGGACATGCTGATGGCCTTGGCCCGGGAAGCAGCCCGGCGGCGGCAAAAACTGCGCTGCACCGGCCTCGATGCGCATCCTGATATCATCCGCATTGCCAGTGCGAATGCTGCGAAACATCTGCCCGATGCAGAGTTTATCTGCGCTGATGCACTCAGCACTTCTCTACCTGATTGTGATTTCGCTCTCTCCACGCTTTTCCTGCACCATCTGCGGCAAGAAGAAGCTGTTGTGCTGCTGCAGAAGATGTGCGCCTCCGCCCGATATGCCGTGATCATCGATGATTTGCTGCGCAGCGTTCCCGGCTATGTTCTTGCCGTGGCCGGCACCCGGCTGCTGAGCCGTTCCTCGATCGTGCATTCAGACGGCCCTTTGTCCGTACGCAACGCTTTTACTCTGCCGGAAGTTCGCCGTCTGCTTCGCGATGCCGGCATCGAACACTACCACCTGCGGCGCTGTTGGCCGGAACGGTTTCATCTGGTGATTCCCTGCTGATGAAAACAGTATCCCATCCCTGCTATGACGCCATCGTTCTCGGCGCTGGACCGGCCGGCTCGGCTGCGGCACGACAGCTTGCGCTGGCAGGTTACTCGGTTTTGCTCATCGATCGTGCGGCTTTCCCGCGTGATAAGGTGTGCGGATGCACCCTGAACGCCCATGCCGTGCAGATGTTGCATCAGCTCGGCCTGTCTGACAGCCTTGCACAACGCGCACGACCGGCCTCAAATTTGGCGCTCTGCTTCCGGCATCGCAGGGTATCTCTTGCGTTGCATGGCTCGGTGACGATCTCCCGAAGGGAGTTGGATAGTGCTCTGGCGAATGCGGCTGTAGCTGCGGGTGCAGATTTCCGTTGCGGCTGCCGGGCGCGCATCATCTCCCATGCATCACCAGATGTTGAACTGGCCGAAAGCCGCGGAAAGCGTTATCGTGTTCGTGCCCGGCTCATCATCGATGCCCGCGGTCTGGTGGGTGGTGGCCGCCGCCGAATTGCACCCATGCCCCGTTTTGGCGCCGGAGCACTGGTTGACGCCGACCTGCTCGCGCACAGGCAGGAAGATGTGCTGTTGTCTGTCGCCGAGGCAGGATATGCAGGGATTGCCCGTCTTCGCGATGGCCGCTCGGTGGTTGCCGCCGCTCTTTTGCCGGGTGCTGCCGGCAGCGTTGCGGGTAATATTGCTGCACTGCTTGCACCTGCAGGTGTGCACAGGGAGTTTGTTGACGCTGTTTCCTGGCAGGGAACGCCCGCATTTGCCAGTTACGCAGAGTCGCTCATCAATGGGAACACACTCGCAGTGGGAGATGCTGCTGCCTATGTGGAGCCGTTTACCGGCGAGGGCATCGCCTGGGCTCTGGAAAGTGCACTCGCCGCAGCAGAGCTGGTCTGTGACAGCCTGCGGAAAAACCAGCCATCGCTTTTGCAGCAATGGCCAACCGTGCACTCGCACCTGTTCCGCAAGAGAATGCGTCGCTGCCGGTGGGTTGCGCAGAGCCTGCGAAAAACCTGGCTGCTGTCTGCTTTGGCGCAAACTCTGCCTGTGAGCAGGCTGCTCATGCAAAAGCTGGTGGATGAAATTTCCTGATGTGCAGGGAGGAGATATCGGATCTTTCTCAAATCGCGTGGCACGGTCGCCTGTACATTACACCAGGAACAAAACCCACCCCGTAGGGGCGACCCGCCGGTCCCTGCAAATAAACCCGGACCAGAACCTCAATCCATCGGTTCCACATGGCCGGAATTCAATCCGCGACCACCAAATGGGATAAACGGAAAAATAAATATCGGTGGGCAAAATTCCGCAGGGGTTCAAAATTTGTAGGGGTTCAAAATTTTGAACCCCTACAACAACAACGACAAAATAAATATCAAAAAATCATCCCCACATCCATTGGCGCCATTGCAGGTGATTTAAAATCGGTTATGAACCGATCTGGCAGGTGGCACGGATTCACCTGTTTTGAAGGCCTGCGGTGATATGCGTTGTAAAA
>WFTM01000164.1 GCA_015485525.1 Candidatus Zhuqueibacterota bacterium
ATTTTCGAGAATTTCCTGCGCTTTTTCGAGGAGATTTTCATCGACCTTCAGCACCTCCGACGGGTCTTGCGTATCAACGCCAATGTGACGAACGATATCGAGATTGCGCTCAGTCTGATGACGGTCGCCATCCCAGTACGGGGCGATAAGATTATAGAAAAAATTACCATCTGTCCCCGGAAAAACACGGTGTGATGATCCCAGAACCCATTTGGCTTTTGAAAAAGCAGAGAGCAGATCGCTGGTCAGGGAATGGCTTACGGTATTCAAGACGATGGTCAGGTCCCAGCCGCTGCGCAGCTGTTTCCAGAAGCGCCGGAAGGTGCGAAATGTCCAGTTGGTTCCTACTTCTTCAAAAACGAGCACTTCGTCGATATAAGGATTCATCTCTGCCACTTCGGCAAAGTAGCGACGCACGACCACGCCGATGTGGGCATTGGGGAAATGTTCCCGCAGGGCGCGGAATACCGGTGTTGCCAGCAGAAAATCACCCAACATGTCATGCTGGCGGATGACGAGGATGCGCTGAATTTCTGTAAAATTGACCAGGTTGGGCTGAATGGGTTTCTTGCCAAAAAGAAGCTGCAACCAGCGCATGTGATTGCGTTTGATGTACTGCTCGATTCGATTCCAGAATGTCACAATAGACTCCCTCTCTGTGACGTCGTGATCACTGTACGTGGTTTGGTTTTCTAATCCGGGCGACTTGCTGGCGAAAAAGAGTTTCCAGATGGTTGAGCATCGCAGTGTAGCTGAACATGCTGTCGACACGCTGCACTCCTTTTTCACCCATACGCGAACGCAGGTCTTCATCCTGAAGAAGGGTGACGATGCGTCCGGCCAGACTGTCCGAATCCCCCGGTTCGATCAGATAACCGGTTTCACCTTCGACCACGATTTCCGGCATACTGGAAATATTTGTCGATATGACGGGTTTGCCCGCTGCCATGGCTTCGATGATGACGATACCAAAGCCTTCCCAGAAAGAGGGCAGGATGAGCAGATCGATGGCCTGCATCACTTCCGGGATGTCGTCGGAAAAGCCCGCGAGAAAAACAGAACCCTGCCATTCTTTGATACGAATCTCGCTTTCGATCATTTCCCGCAGTGGGCCTTCTCCAACAAATACCAGCTTTGCCTGTGGAATGCGGTTTATGACTTGTTCAAAAGCGGATAATATCACGCCTATTCCTTTGCGCGAGTCCAGCTGGCCGACAAATCCGACCAGTGGTGCCTGCACCGGAATTCCGAGCTTTTGGCGAAAGGGTTCGCCCCGGGCCTGTTGAAAAGGCGCGATCTCGATGCCGTTATAGATCACCTCAATACGCGCGGGATCGAGCCAGGGCGCATTGCGCAGCAACGCTTTTTTCGTCGCTTCCGAGTTGGCGATGATGTGGTCTGCGAGCACATTATAGGCAAAGCGATAGCGCAGCTTGTTTTTCAGGGGATAATCGATACCGCGGCGCGGAATCACCGCAGGCCGCGGGTGCACCAGCCTGGCGGCTATACCGGCCAGGCGCAGCTCCTTGTCCATATTAGTCAGGATGACATCATACGCCTGCCCCTTGATCAGCAATACCAGCCGCAGGATGGTCAGCGGGTCTAAATCGCCGCGAAAATTGACTTCGTGCACCGGATAGCCTGCCCGGTCGGCACGCAGGAGCAGCTCGGTTCCGGGGCGGCAGCACAAGTGCACCTCATGCCCGCGTGCCTGCAGGCCGGCCATAGCGCGCAGCATCCACACCTCGCCGCCACCGAACATCTGTATAGAATTAACGAAAAGAATCTTCAAAGGTGCCTGTTCCATTTACGGCTGTAGGGTATTGCGCCGCTGTCACACAGGGTAAACAGCGGGATTGATTGAACACAAGAATGCGTTGCCGGCCAGTCAGACTGCGGACGCCGGCTCACCAAGGGTTGCATGCATACGGCGTACGATTTCCCGGCTGTCATGCCATTTTTCCACCCACTCCCTGCCAAGGCGGGAGAGTCGCGTGCGCAACTCAGCACTGTCGATCAGCTCGATGATCGCCTGATAGAGCGTCGCCGCATCGACTTCCACAAAAGGATGATCCGTGAACTTGTCATCAAAACCCGGCGCCAGCCCCGTGCAGGTGGGCACACCCAGTGCCAGCGCTTCCAGCGCGTTGATGCCATAACCGAGATCACCAATCTGATCGATAAAAACATCACACGTTGTCTTGGCTTCGATGGCCTGCTCGTGGGACAAATTTTCGATCAGGACCACTTCAATCTCGCGCACAGCCGCGACCTCTGCGAGGATATCGAGGATAACCTCGGTCCCCTTGGCCTTGCGGTTGG
>WFTM01000165.1 GCA_015485525.1 Candidatus Zhuqueibacterota bacterium
CATCATGAAAACGCACCAAAAGAGAAGCAAGGACTCTGCGGTCATGGGCGATGATCGCCTCGGCACGTTTGCGGTGCTGCACGATCCACTCGGCCTTGTCATACAGTTTGAGGTGCTCGCCCTCGCTCATCAGCGGAATCCGCTTGCGCGCTTCCACCCGGATAATGCTGTAGCCATTACGGACGCGAACCGGTTCAGACACTTCACCGATGTCCAGTTTCTGCGCTGCCCTGCTCCAGGCCAGCTCCATGTCTTCCCAACCGAACCAGCCCAGCCATCCTCCGGTCGTCGCCAGTTTGGGGTCTTCGAACACTTCCCGGGCCAGCACATCAAAGCTTTCACCGTTTAAAAGGCGCTTGCGCAATGCCTCCGCCTGCTCCCGCGTGCGAGCAAACAGGTGTCGTGCCGACACTTTCTCATTCATCAACTGCATGAAGCGCTGCACTTCTTCTGCCGTAACCTGTGCCTCTGCAAGGGTATCAGCAACCGCGTCCCGGTAGGCGTCGAGCACCACATCGATGGCGATGGTCTGCGCCTTGTGCAGATACTCGGGCGTGGCCTGCATGCCCTTCTGCTGCGCCGCCTGCAGCAGCAGCTTCTCCTCGATCATGGTTTCGAGTAAATCCCTGCGGATTTTAAAATTGTCCGCATCAACCCGGAGCCAGATCGTTTTCAGGCGATCCCGAAAGGCATCTGCGCGAATTTCGCTGCCATTGACACTGGCCAGTACCGGGATATCCGGCTTCTGCGAGCAGGCATGAAAGAACACCACAACGAGCGCACCCAGAGAGGCAACCGCCAAAAAATTTCGCTTCATTGTACACGACCCCGTACTTCAGCCTGACGCCGGCGCAGGCTGAGCACATCGCTGCGCAGCGTGGCAACTTCCAGGCTTCCGGGTTTGAGTTTTTCAAATGCTTTCAGAGTACTGTCCGCCTTTTCAACTTCACCGATCATCAGATAGCCGCCGGTGAGGTTGTACAAAACCTGAGCATCGTTGCCCAGCATACGCGCAGCCACTTCGAGATAATTCACGGCTGCGAAAACGTTTTTTTCCTGCAGTAAGATCGCGCCGATGAATTTGTAAGCCTGCGGCGTCTTTTCGATCTCCAGCGAACGCATCAAAATCTCCCGGGCCCGCTTGCGGCTACCGTGTGCGAGCCAGGACAACCCGGCGCGCAGGTAGGGTGAAACATTGCGCGGTGTTTCGAGGATCAGGGCTTCGTACTCGCGTGCGGCTGCGGCAAACTGTCTTTGCCGGGTGTAGAATTCCGCCATCTGCACATGCGCCTGTTCCCACGTCAGCTCTTTCTTCCACAGCTTCCAGGCGATCCGCTGCAGTTCATTTTGTGGCGTATAGGTAAAGGATGAGGCAAACCTGTCGCGCACAAAGGGCCACCGGCTGGTGAGCACGCCGATACGGATACGCGCGACTTCTTCGTCTAGTGGTGTCACGGCCCGGTTCTGCCACAACAGGGAATCGGCGCGTGGAGAAAATTCCGGCCAGGCCGGTCCCTGCCAGACTTCTTCAGCAAGGGTTCGGGCCACGGCAGCAGCCATGAGAAAGTAGCCCGATAGATTGGGATGCAAATGTTCGAGAAAAAGAGAGTTGCCGGGGATATTCTCAGGTGAGGCCTGCTCGAAGGCAGCAGCTACATCTGCCAATGCTGACCCGGACTCAGCAGCGAGTTCACGGATCAGTTGATTAAAAACCGATGGCGCCCGAAAGCGCAGGGCATCGAGGTCCCGCGCACGGCGGAATGCAGCCGCTGCCTGCTCAGTTTTGCCCAGATGCAGCAGCGCCCGGGCATGTGCATAGGCGTAGTCCGCGTTCAATGTGTCGGCCGTGGTCAGAGCGCGCCAGAGTGCCTCTGCCTGTTCATAGCGTTGCTCCTGCATGGCAGCACGGGCCTGGTCTGCCTGCCGGCGCAGTGCGGTGGCATCCCCCGGGTCAGCAGAAGTCACGGATACAAAGGGCGGCTGATCCGCGAGGTTACTCGACAGCGTGGCCAGAATGACGGGAACCGAAGCCCGGCGCGCCCGCTCCACTATGGCACGCATATTTTCACGAAAATTATCCACGCCGAGCTGATAGATATCACTGCCAAATGGAATTTCTGACTGGCCGACCATGCGCTCCATGAGCGTGGCGCCCGAGGCTTCTGCCCTGTTGCCGCGTATCCAGCCGGCGATATCTGCGAGCCTGTGGCGCATGAACAGCAACGTGCGGTAATTTTGCAGACCGAGCATCAGCCGGGTCATCGTGCGCGAGCGGCCAAAGCTCTCGCGGGAGCCGGCTCCGAGGGCGCCATAGTACTCGTTATGCCCGGTATAAAAGATCAGCACATCCGGCTCGTGGGCGAGCACTTCGTCGAGCAGATCGAGGACGGTAAATGTATTGACCGCAGGCATGGCCAGATTGACCACCTCAAAATCCCGGCCGGGAAAAGCCTGCTGCAAGCGCTGCAGAAGAAATTTCGACATGCTGCCGTTGTGGCCATAGGGGTAGCCGTAGGCAGTCGAACCGCCGAGCACGAAAATACGGTAGGTATCGGCGGGTTTTTCTGCAGCGAAAATATCGTTGGAGACTTCGGGGGCAACTTTCAGGTTGGTAAAATAGCGTGTGCCGAGATTGGGGTTGATTTTGAGGTAGCCGGGAGCATTTTCTGCGGGGATGAATGCAGCGAGAGAGCCGCCATAGTTAAGAAACTGTAAAAGCCCTTCCACAAGCAGCACAAAAACAACCGGCAGCATGAGCATGATGGCAAAATAAAATTTCCGCCGCCGGGACGCGCCGCGCTCTGCGAGGTGGGCTGCAACCAGTCGCTCGGGCAGGTGCAGCTGCCGGGCAATCTCTGCCGCACTGTGCCGTGCTGCCAGGCCGTCGATCGCCTGTTTATGTTGTGGCGTCAGTTTCTTCATCGAATCAAGGCCATTTTTGTCACCCGGCTGGAAGCAGCCGTACGGATTTGGATGAAATACAGTCCGGTGGGCATCAGCTCACCGCGATCATTGCGGCCATCCCAGTGCAACACCCTGCCCGCGGCCGAAGAACCGCTGCGGTGCAGCTCACGCACCGGACGGCCGAGAATATCGTACACGATGATGTCCGTCTGCGGCGGCGGCACGCTGTTGAACTGCAAAACGATCTCGCCGTGCTGCCCCGGCCGGAAAGGATTCGGGCTCAGGTGCGCCAGCCGGAACGCCTCCGGCCCGCCCTGCTGCGGTGCGTTGACCGACAGGATATTTCCTTCGACAATACGCATACGCTGATTCGCGCGGACATCGTAGAGGACCTCATGAAGCCCCGAAGGCCAGCGGAAGACCACCGAATCCGCCTGTGTCGAGCTGCCCAGGCCAAAATGCAGCACAGGCGAATCCTGCGACAGCCAGCCGGAGCCGCCACTGACTTCGCGAATCTGCAATGTGCCCTCAGCAAAAACGCTCACGCGGGCACCGATTGCCGCGCCATTACTGCGCGTCCCCTGCAGCTCGAACTGCAGATAATTGCCCTCCCCCCCATTATTGATATAGATCTCGAGAGCGTCACTGTCCTGATCATTTGTCAGAACGATATCCATGAATCCATCGTTGTTCAAATCACCGGTTGCACAGCCGTAGCCATCCTCCCAGCTCGAAACACCTGCCTGCTCCGTAACATCCTCGAAGCGGCGGCCGCCAAGATTGCGGAACAGCTTGTTGTCAGATTTTGGCGCAAAGCTGCTGGTATTGGCCACGTAGATATCCAGCAGGCCGTCATTATCAAAATCCAGCAGACTGGTGCTCCAGGCCATGCCGCGGTTGCCGACGCCGGAAAACTCCGTGGTGTTGCTGAAGGTTCCGTCCTGATTGTTGAAAAAGATATAATTGGTATCGATGTTCGAGGTGTACAGATCGAGAAAACCGTCGTTATCAAAATCGCCGAACACAGCGCCCATGCTGTGCGAGCGGTAATCGACTCCCGCGGCCTCGGCACGCTGGCGGAAAGTCCCCGTGCCGTCGTTGATGTACAGGCGGGCAGGCTCAAAGTTGTCGTGCACGAGATAGAGGTCCGGATCACCGTCGTTATCGATATCCGCAAAGGCTCCGCCCATGGCTTTGGTGTAGGGATCGTTGGCGCCGGTGTAGCCGATCACATCGATAAATTTTTTGCCTTCCTGGCTGCGATAAAATACATTGCTGGAATCAAAACGGGCGAGATACAAATCGACAAACCCGTCGAGATCGACATCTGCCCAGAGCGCAGCGGTCACTCTGGCCTGGCCGGAAATATTCAGCGCGGCTGTGCGCTCATCAAAATAGCCCTGTTCCATCTGCCGGAACATCCGGCACACAGCAGTGCTGGCTGTGAACAGGTCGAGCCGGCGGTCGTTATCATAATCCGCCCACACCCCGAGCATCCCTCTGCCACCGAGGTTCAGCCCGAGTTCAAAGGTGACATCACGGAAACGCATATCACCGAGATTTTCAAAAACACGCGTCAGCCCGGCATCTGAGGCGATGAACATATCCAGGCGACCGTCTGCGTTAAAATCCACCAGCGATACACCGCGGCCATAGCGGAC
>WFTM01000166.1 GCA_015485525.1 Candidatus Zhuqueibacterota bacterium
CCTCCGGCACTGGACTGACGCGACGACATCAGGAGCTTATCCGCCCTCCCGGCGCATGATGTTCGTTTACGAATTTTTCATGTCACTCGTCGTTTGCCGGTTCTGCGATGAGAAATTTTACCGACAAGCCGGGTAACTCAACCGGCGTATCCTCGGAAGGGTCGAAGAGCTTGCCTGAAAAAGCATCCCGGAATTTTTGTCGCAGGCCGTTGAACTGCGCTAGCCGCAGGCGTTCAGTAGCAGTACTGGTATTCATCGCAAAGATGATGCTGTCTGCACCGGCGTATTTCAGATCGAGGTAAAGATGCTGCGTGGCGAGCAGATTCTGTCGTTCTCCCCGCCACAGGGCAGGATGCGCTGCTCGCAGGGCAAACAACCGGCGCACGAAATTCTGCAGAGCTTTTTGCTGTTCGGTAAACCCCGAAATTTTTCCGTCATTGCGTGCCACATGGTCGTCGCAAAGGCCTTTTTGCACACAGCCATCCTGTGGGCTGACCGCGGTGCTGAAGCCTGCTATCTCGTCGCCATACTCCTCGCCGTAGTACAGGGTGATCGGTCCGGAAAACGCTGCCAGGAAAGCCAGGGCACACCGGTGCCTGCGCCAGTATGTTTCCGATTCAGGCCCGGGATAGCCGGCACGCTGGATCAGGTCGCCAAACCGCACAAGGTCGTGATTGCCCAGCATCAGGTTGGGAACAGCGTGTGCCGGGTAGAGCGCGTGTGTGCGGTAGCCTTGCTCAAGAACGGATGCCGGCTGATGGCCGAAGCCCTTCTCCTCGACCGCCAGGACCTGCACCAGCTTGTAGCGCAAAGGAAAATCAAAGGCAGAGAGCAGACCGGGTTCATCGTCATCGCCGTAGGCATAGCGTGCGATGTTCGGTGCCCGTTTCCAGACTTCTCCGACGACATAGCCCAACGTACCCCATTGTTTGCCGGCTTGGCGCCGTTTTTCTGCTGCCGTGCGTATCGCTTCGCGCAATTCACGCAGCATAGGAATGGGTATTTGATAAGCCTGGTCGAAGCGCCAGCCATCGATACCCAGCGTATCGATCCAGTATGTCGCGACTTCTTTATAAAACGGCAGGCTTTCAGGCCAGCTGACCTGCGCCGGATCACCGGCAGGGACGTGCCCGCGAGGTGAGGGAACGACGTTACCTTTATGATGGCCGAAAACGCCGTCGAACAGGACGTACATCCCCAGTGCGTGGGCCGTGTCCACCAGTTCGCGGGCATCCTCGAACGTGCCGAATTTCGGATCAATTTTAAAATAGTCTTTGGGAAAGTACCCCGTTGCTTCCAGGCGCGGGTCCGGGCCCTCGCCGGCGCCGGAGTCGAAGATCGGAGTGAGCCAGAGTGCGTTCATGCCCAGACTGCGAATGTAGGGCAGGGCCTGGATGATGCCGCGCAGATCACCGCGGTGGCTGCTGTTGCCGTACCCCGTGCCATAGTTTCGCTCCGGGTCGCCGTCGCGATAGGCTTCGACCATGACCTGATAGATACGTAAATGGCGGAATTCCCGGTCTGCTGGTGCGCTGATCTCCTGTGCGTTAAGACGGGGAAGAACGCACAGCGCCAGAAGGCAGCAGAGGGTGGTTACAACAGAAAGTCGGTTATGCATAGTGCTCGTGATTTGTCTGTCCTGAAAAATTATACGGTATGGTGAACGCGTGAGCGGAGAAACTGCCGGCTCGTGCACGCCACGGGTACGATCATCACGGCGGCCTCATAAGCTAATGCATTGCCGTAGAAACACAAGGAGAAAATAGGGAAAACAGATTCTCCTCGCGCGCTCTCAGTGGCGGGATTTCTGTGATATGCATGAATTTTTTCGGGCCGTATAAAGTGAGCTAAAGTATTTGGAGCAGGTGAGGATTATCAAAGTAGCACTCTGGTTATCCACTTAACTCAGTATGGTTGCATTTTTTCAGCCAAACCGCAAGCGCACAGCGCGTGCCTACCTCAGAACGCTCATTCCGGTTTCCCCGCAGGGGAAGACCGGAATCTCCCTGACTCAGGCACGTGCCAGAAAAGATGAGATTCCGGCACTTCGCTTCGCCTGGCCGGAATGACAGATGTCGGTATCTAAGCCGGGCCCGGTTTGCTGAGTTAACTGGATACCCTGAGAGTAGCACTCATGTAGCCAGTTAACTCAGCACGGTTGCATCTTGTCAACCATCACCGCACTTCGCTTAGTCGGACTGACAGATGTCGATTTCTGCTTCTGAGCGGATAGCTGAGTTGAGTAGATAATCAGAAAGTAGCACAGAAGCTGGCGATCCTTCAGGCTCGTATTGCCTGAAGTCTGAGCGCTGCGTCTGCGTCACGGGACGGGGCTGTGCAGCGCA
>WFTM01000167.1 GCA_015485525.1 Candidatus Zhuqueibacterota bacterium
CCTGCATGGGACGCTGCGTGGTTTATTATGGTACGCCCTTGAGTCCCGGGCAAGCGTACCTCAGGTCAGCGGGGAGCGCACTGCCTGTGCGTCACAGCCCGGGAGTGGTGTGAAGTCCACGGCGTCTCCGGGACTTCGCTTCGGCAGGAGTGACAAAGAAGTGGTGCTTATTTTTCATCCAACCTGAGCAATTTATTATTTGGGACAAAAAAGCAGCAAAAGAAGCTATTGAATGGATTGCTATATTTAATTTTCAGTATATGCTGTCAGGTCGTCGTGGATATTTTTTATCTCTAGCTATCCGCACCGTGTCTGGTTATTTCGACATCTCAGCTTTGGGCTGAAGCCGGGTCGCACCACGAAGTTCGCGAAGCGCACGAAGAGAGCTGAAGTATCGTAAAATCAATACCAGCCGTTCCTGCCTTTCTTCTTGTTTTTCTTCGCGTTCATTGTGCACTTCGTGGTTTACAAAAATGCACAGATGATATTCAAACTCAGGAGCCAGAACATTTCCATCGTTTCTGGCATGAGAATGAAAAATCAGCAGATTATCGTTCAACTGAAAAGGATTTATTTTTAGAACAAAAATCAGCAGACAAAGCTGGTTGAATGGATTGAGATATACAACTTTCAGTATCTGCTGCCAGGTTATCATGGATATTTTATCTCTGTCTGCCCGCATCATGCTATAACCTTATGGGTTGCACTGGAATTATGATATTAGCAGGCTCATATTTAAAATAAAAACAATATCTTGCTACAAAAAAATATTTTATACTTGTTGAGCGAATAGCTCTGATCAGGTTTCAGTAGTCCTGTTATCGCAAAACTCCCTGCCGGTTCCTGTTTAGCGAAATACCGGATCTCCTCGTTTTGGCACGGGCCTGAGCCCGGGTGCTTCCGGCCTGCCTGCTGATGCTGTACGCGCGAATCCGGGGCAATTTACGCTGGGGCCGGCTACCCGGTGCCATACATCGAGGACAGCACGCGATAGGTGCCGGGAGACGAACCGTAGATGGTGCCGTCTCAATCCTTTGATTTATAATGTGTTATGTTTTGCCGATTTCAGCGCGGGGAAATTTTCATATTGTTGACATTTTACCGGAGATTGGTTATATTCGCTGCTTCCATCCATCACGCAGAACAGGACGCAAGCAACCGGAGCTTTTTATGGCAACTGAGATACCCAAAACATATGATCCCCGGCAGGTCGAGGACAGACTCTACCGCTTCTGGCTGGAGCGGAACTATTTTCATGCTGTACCCAATCCGGACAAAAAGCCATATACCATCGTCATCCCGCCGCCGAACGTGACCGACCGCCTGCACATGGGGCATGCATACAACAACATGCTGCAGGATATTCTCATCCGATTTAAGAAAATGCAGGGTTATGAGGCCATGTGGATGCCTGGTACCGATCATGCCGGTATTGCAACGCAGAATGCTGTGGAGAAACATCTGGCCCGTACCGAAGGCCTGACCCGCCATGATCTCGGTCGCGAAAAGTTCGTCGAACGCGTGTGGCAATGGAAGGAAGAACACGGCAAAATCATCACGGATCAGCTCAAAAAAATCGGTTGCGCGTGCGACTGGGAGCGTGAGAGCTTCACCATGGATGAGCGGCTGTCCAAAGCAGTGCTCGAGGTTTTCGTCCGCCTGTATAACAAGGGGCTGATCTATCGAGGTGAGTATATCATCAACTGGTGCCCGCGCTGCCAGACAGCTCTCTCCGACGAAGAGGTCGAGTACGAAGATCAGGATGGCCATCTGTGGTATCTCACGTATCCGGTCGAAGATGGCGACGGCCATATCATCGTTGCAACGACGCGGCCGGAAACCATGCTCGGCGATGTTGCGGTTGCCGTCAATCCCGAGGATCCGCGCTACAAAAATCTCATCGGCAAGAATTTGATCCTGCCGATCATGAACCGCCGCATCCCGGTGATCGCGGATGAATACGTCGATTCGGAATTCGGGACCGGCGCGGTGAAAATCACCCCGGCGCACGACCCCAATGATTTCGAGATCGGCAGACGCCACGGGCTGGAGCCGATCAACGTCATGAACGAAGACGGCACCATGAGCGAGCGTGCCGGTACCTTTGCCGGGCAGGATCGCTTCGAAGCACGCAAAGGCGTTGTGGCCGAATTTGAGCGGCTCGGTCTGCTGAAAAAAGTGGAAAACTATCAGAACTCCATCGGTCACTGCTACCGTTGCCAGACGGTGATCGAACCCTATCTTTCGAAGCAGTGGTTTGTGAAAACAGCGCCGTTGGCGGAACCGGCCGCAGAGGTCGTTCGCGACGGCCGGGTGCAAATCCGCCCGGAGCGCTGGAAAAAAGTCTATATGCACTGGATGGAGAATATCCGCGACTGGTGCATCTCGCGCCAGCTCTGGTGGGGCCACCGCATTCCGGTCTATTACTGCACGGCGTGTGATTTTGAGACCGCTTCGACCACGGCCGTGACCGAGTGCCCGAACTGCGGCAGTCCGGCCCGGCAGGACCCGGACGTCCTCGATACCTGGTTCTCTTCACAGCTCTGGCCCTTTTCAACCCTGGGATGGCCGGAGGAGACCGAGGAGCTGAACTATTTTTATCCCACCAATACCCTGATCACCGGGCATGAGATCATCTTTTTCTGGGTCGCGAGAATGGTGATGGCCGGGCTGGAGTTCTGCGGCAAAGTGCCCTTCTACGATGTCTATCTGCACGGCATCATCCGCGATGCCCAGGGCCGGAAAATGAGCAAATCTCTGGGCAATGGTATCGATCCGTTGCAGATGATCGAAAAATACAGCGCTGATGCGATGCGCTTTTCTCTGCTGTCGCTCTCCTCCGAAGGCCAGGATATCAACCTGTCGGAAAAGGATTTTGAAATCGGACGGAATTTTGCCAACAAACTGTGGAATTCCTTCCGCTTCCTCGGCATCAACCTGGACGAAGCCCTGATCAAAAACGCGACACTGGAAACGCTGACCGCTCGCCGCGAGGCTGGCCAGCTAGACCTCGCCGATCGCTGGATTTTGAGCCGTTACAGCGCTGCCGTGAAAAAAGCCACCACTGCGCTGGAGTCTTTCCGCTTTCACGAGTATGTCGATACGCTGTACAGCTTTTTCTGGCGCGAGTACTGTGACTGGTATCTCGAACTGATCAAAACCAACCTTTACGGCGAAGACGAACAGGCCAGGGAGAACTCGCTGCTCACGGCCGCCTTTGTTCTGCGCGGTATCCTGCGCCTGCTGCATCCGTTGATTCCGTTCATCACCGAGGAAATCTGGCAGCGTGTCGGTACGGACCTGAGCGAATCCATCATGATTTCCGACTGGCCGGAAGCAGAGGCTGTTTTCACCGATGAACAGGCAGAGAGGGATCTCGGGCTGATTCGCGACTTTATCGTGGCGGTGCGCACGATTCGCAGTGAGATGAACGTTCCGCCGTCGAAGCAGGCCAGCATGCTGGTTTCCGGGGCGGATGAGCGTACCAGCGCTCTGCTGCAGAATGCGGCAGACTATTTTGCCCAGCTTGCGCGCGTCGAATCGCTGCAGGCGGGTGCTGAGCTGGCGCGGCCGGAGCTTTCGGCTACGGGAGTGGTACATAAGATGGATGTTTTCCTGCCGCTTTCCGGATTGATCGATATCGAGAAGGAGAAGAGCCGGCTGCAGAAAGAGCGCGACCGGCTGCAGAAGCAGGTCACGGGTCTGGAAAGAAAACTGGCGAATGCGAACTTCACCAGCCGTGCGCCGCAGGAGGTGGTGGAGCGCGAAAAAGCGAAACTGCAGGACTGGAACATGACCCTGGAAAAGATCGTCGCCAGTTTAGAACAGCTCACATAGTGCGGATGGCTGAGGCATGCCCCGACTCGGCGACATCCACGTCCGCTACCTCAAGGGCGTGGGCGAAAAGCGCGGTGAAATTCTCGCAGCGCACGGCATCACGACGGTTGAAGACCTGCTGTACTGGTTCCCGCGCCGCTATCTCGACCGGACAACAGTAAAACCCTTGCGCGAGGTGCGCGAAGGCGATGAAGCGACCATCGTCGGCAAGGTCGTCTCCTGCGATACGGTCAGGGGCAAAAAAAGCCGGTTCGTGGCCCTGATCAGCGATGAGACGGGTTTTGTACAATGCGTCTGGTTTCACAGCCTGCATCTGTGGAAAAAGATCATCAGGCCGGGCAGCATGTTTGCTTTTAACGGCAAGTTCGGCTATTTTAATGGCCTGCAGCTCGTGCATCCGGAGTTTGACAAGATCGATACCGGCGGCAACTGGAATATGCTCAACACCGGTACGATCATCCCGCTGTATCCTTCCAACGAACAGCTCAGTCAGGCGGGATATGACAGCCGCGGTTTGCGCCGGGTTATGCGCCGGGCGCTGGACAGCTACAGCAATCTGATCGAGGAAACGTTGCCGGAAGAGCTGGTGCGGAATCGCCGGCTGCTGCCCCTGGCGCAGGCGCTGCAGTGGATTCATTTCCCGGCCAAGCAGGAAGAGCTGCACGCCGCGCAAAAACGCCTGAAGTTCGACGAGCTGTTCTACCTCGAGCTCATCCTCGCTTTACGGCGCAAAAATTACCAGAGCAGTGCAGCCGGCATTGCTTTCAAAAATGTCGGCGATCGGGTTCGGCAGCTCATCGATAACCTGCCTTTTACCCTGACCGGCGCGCAGCAGCGTGCTCTGCGCGAAATCTGGGAAGATATGAAAAGCCCGTTGCCGATGAACCGGCTGGTGCAGGGAGATGTCGGCTCCGGCAAAACCATGGTAGCGCTGATCTCCATGCTGCTGGCCGTTGAAAACGGCTACCAGGCCGCGATGATGGCGCCGACGGAAATTCTGGCCGAGCAGCACTATTTGAATATTTATCCCCTGCTCGATGAGGTGGGTGTCAATACGGTTCTGCTCGTCGGCGGGCAGAAGAAAAAGCTGCGTGAACGTTTTCTGGGTGAGCTGAAAGATGGCGTCGCTCAGGTCGCTGTCGGCACCCATGCCCTGATTCAGGATGAGGTGCAGTTCAAGCGCCTCGGCCTGGTGGTCGTGGATGAGCAGCACAGGTTCGGCGTGCTGCAGCGCATGGCCCTGCGCGATAAAGGCGAAAAGCCCGATGTGCTGGTGATGACCGCGACGCCGATCCCGCGCACCCTGTCCATGACCCTGTACGGCGATCTCGATCTGACCGTTATCGACGAGCTGCCCTCCGGGCGCAAACCGGTGCGCACGGTCTGGCGGCCGAGCCACAAACGCCAGGAGATTTACCATTTCATCCGAGATGAGCTGGTGCAGGGCAAGCAGGCTTTCATCGTTTTTCCCCTGGTCGAGGAATCAGAAAAGATCGACCTGCGCGCCGCCACCGAGACCTACGAAAAGGTCAAGCAGGGTTTTTTTGAAAACTTTGAAGTCGGCCTGCTGCACGGGCGCATGACCTCGCAGGAAAAAGAGCAGGTCATGGCAGAATTCAAAGCCGGACGCATGCAGGTGCTGATCGCCACCACGGTGATCGAAGTGGGTGTGGATGTTCCCAACGCTTCGATCATGGTGATCGAGCACGCGGAGCGCTTCGGGCTGACGCAGTTGCACCAGTTGCGCGGCAGAGTGGGGCGCGGCAGCCAGGAAAGTCTCTGTATTCTGGTGGCGGACACACCGCTTTCGCGCGAAGCGCGCCTGCGCATCAACACCATGTGCGAAACCAACGATGGTTTCCGCATCGCAGAGGTGGACCTGGAAATTCGCGGCCCGGGAGAGTTCCTCGGCACCCGCCAGCACGGCCTGCCGGATTTCCGCATCGCGGACCTGGTGCAGGACCGCGAGCTGCTGGAAAAAGCCCGCAGCGATGCTTTCGCCGTCGTCGAGGATGAACAGCGCCTGAAGCAGGTGGTCGCACGGGCCAATCGCTACGGTTTTTTCAAAAGATTTCGCGAGAAAATGGAACTCGCCGAGGTCGGATGAGGTTGGTTTGCAGAGGTTTTTCTCTCTGGCTGGATGAACCGTTCGTCGTGCACGATTTATCGCGCCAGAAAGTCGCTAATTTTCTCGTGGTGCCCCGGCGATGAGGCCGCCAGCCGTGGAAGAGAGGGCAATCATTGCGTTATCATTATCACTTTTTGACTCCGGGTATCCAGCTCGCTCAGCAACCGGGCCTGGCCCAAATGCCACCATGTGTCACTCCGGCCAGGCGCAGCGCAGTGCCGGAATCTCATCTTTACGGGCGCGTGCCAGAGTCCGGGAAGTTCCGGTCTTCTCCTGCGGGGAAACCGGAATGACAGTTCTGGTGCAAGCACGTGCTGTAATCAGGCGGTCTGATAGAAAAGATGCAACCGTGCTGAGTTAAGTGGAAAACCAGACTTTTTGACAAATAAAGCAGGACCAAAAAACGCCGGCGAGGATAGATGCCGACTGCACGGCGGGAAACTCAGAAAACACTGGAGGGTGTAACTTGAAAGTTCTCAAGGAACCGAAATCGATCGTTGCGCTGTTTGTTTTTTTCGTTTCATTCATCGTCTATACCATGACGGTTGCGCCAACGACCTCATTCTGGGATTGTGGCGAATTCATCGCCTGTTCCTACATTCTCGGTATTCCCCATCCGCCGGGATCCCCCCTGTTCATTCTCGTCGGGCGCATTTTTTCCATCCTGCCCATCGGAGAAGATATCGGCTTTCGCGTCAACATGATGTCCCCGATCCTGAGTGCCTTCTCAGCCATGTTCACCTTTCTGATCATCGTGCGCCTGCTGGAAGTGTGGCAGGGCAAGGCGGATTCCTTTGAAAAAAAGCTGATCCAGTACAGCAGCGGCGTTATCGGTGCGCTGGCTTTTGCCTGGTCCGACAGCCAGTGGTTCAACTCTGTCGAGGCCGAGGTGTATGCTGCCTCGCTGTTCTTTACCGCTATCGTCGTCTGGCTGGTGCTGAAGTGGATGGACGATGCCGACGCTCCACGTGGTGATCGCTGGTTGCTGCTGATCGCCTATCTCGTCGGGCTGGCGCTTGGCGTGCACCTGCTCAATCTGCTCGCTCTGCCCATGGTGTTCATGATTATTTATTTCCGACGCGAACAACTGTCTCTGAATTCCGCTGTGAAATGGGCTGCTATTGCCGCTGGTTCGTTTGTCGTCATCTACCCCGGTGTGGTCAAATATATCCCGAAAACCATCGAACTCTATTCCTTCTTTCCGGTGTTGCTGCTGCCGATCATTCTGGCTTTTCTCACCGTACTGGCCGTTCAAAAAAAGAAGCATAACTACTCGTTGATGCTCATGTCGCTGATGCTGGTTCTCGTCGGCTATTCGACCTATAACATGATCTACATCCGGTCCTCGCTCAATCCGGCGATCGATGAGAATGCGCCGGATACTCCGGAGAAGTTCGTGCGTTACCTCAATCGGGAGCAGTATGGCGACTGGTCGATTATGGACCGGGCCTCCAGCCTGCAGCGCTCACCCAATGCACATCTGTACACGAAAAACATCCAGAACCCGGAGCCGGAAGCTGTACGCGATTTTTTCTGGAATTACCAGATCAAAAAAATGTTTGTGCGCTATTTCGGCTGGCAGTATATCGGCAAGGGAGATATCAAAGGCCCCGATGGCCTGATCGCAGAAATCATTTCCGTACGCGGGCTGTGGGGGATTCCCTTCCTGCTCGGCTTTCTCGGTTTGATGCACCATTTCTGGAACGACTGGCGCCGCGCCCTCAGTATATTGGTGCTGTTTATCATGACCGGCATCGCCATCGTCATCTACCTGAACCAGCCGGATCCGCAACCGAGGGAGCGTGACTACGCTTATACCGGCGCCTTTTTCGCCTATGCGTTGTGGATCGGGATCGGCGTTTCCTTCCTGCTGGAGTACGTCTCCGATATGCTGCGCGACAATGAAAAACTGAAACAACTTGCCCAGCTGGCCCTGGTGGCAGTACTGCTGATCGCCGTTCCGGTCAACATGCTGGCCTTCAACTACCGCGAGCACTCCCGCGATGGCAACTACGTTGCCCACGATTATTCCCTGAATATCCTCGAAAGCTGTGAACCTGATGCAATCCTGTTCACGAACGGAGATAACGATACGTTCCCGCTCTGGTATCTGCAAAACGTCGAGGGCATCCGCCGCGATGTGCGCGTCGTCAACCTCAGCCTGCTCAACACGCCGTGGTACATCAAACAGCTCCGGGATCAGGAGCCGCGTGTGCCCATCAGGCTGAAGGACAGGCAGGTCGATGCTCTGCAGCCGATGTACTGGCCGGACGAACGCGAGCTTGAGATCAGCGTGCCGCCGCAGGTGCGCGAACAGTGGATCGAAAAGCTGCGCCAACTGGACCCGGCTTATAAACCAGACTCGAGCATGGGGCTGCGTTTCGTTCTCGGCCCGACAATTCAGGGCCAGGGTATCCGGGTGCAGGACATTATGATCATGCATATTCTGGAAGCCAATCAGTTCAAAAAACCGGTCTATTTCGCCGTCACGGTCTCGCCGGATAACAAGATCGGCCTCGATAAGTACCTGCGCATGGATGGACTGGTTTTTCGAGTGCTTCCGGTTAAAACCAATGGGTTGAATATTGATCCTGATCTGCTGTATAAAAACCTGACTGAAAAATACACCTATCG
>WFTM01000168.1 GCA_015485525.1 Candidatus Zhuqueibacterota bacterium
CCCACGGTCGTCGCGTTGATCACCACATCGTGCGCGGGCACATCACGCAGTTCCGCCAAAACACTGGCCCCGAAAACATCTGCCAGCTCGCGCGCCCGGGCCAGGGTGCGGTTGTGGATATAAATCTGAGCGGCCCCGGCTTTTTGCGCCGCCCGAACCACCGCACGGGCTGCACCACCGGCACCGAGAATCAGCACACGCTTCCCCTGCAAATCGCCGCCCTGTTCATCTAACCCGGCAAGAAACCCGTCACAATCCGTATTGTACCCAAACGACCGGCCTTCTGCAAACACGATGGTGTTCACCGCACCGATGGCCTGCGCCTCATCCGAAATCCAGTCGAGCAGGGGGATCACCGCCTGTTTATGCGGCACAGTCACATTCAAACCCCGAAAACCCAGCGCACGCGCACCAGCGATCGCCTGCGGCAGCTCATCAGCACGCACGTGAAAAGCAGCATACAGGAACGGCAGCTTGCTGCGCCGGATCACCTCGCCATGTAAAAACGGCGACAGGGAGTGGCCGACCGGATCGCCGAGAATTCCGAGCATCCTCAGCATCAGCCATCCTCGCGCAGTTTTTTTAATGTGGGAAAGAACTCAGGGAAAGAGACCGCTGCACTGCCGGCACCGTGGATGGTGGTCTCATCAGCCGCGACCAGTCCGGCGATGGCAAAAGCCATAGCGATACGATGATCATCAAAAGCATCGATGTGCGCTCCGCGCAAACGCTGCGGGCCGGGAATCTCCATGCCGTCCGGGAATTCTTCGACTTCTGCGCCCATGGCGCGCAGGTTGTTCACCACCACGGCAATACGGTCGGACTCTTTCACGCGCAACTCGGCGGCGCCACGAATCCGGGTCGTGCCATGGGCCTGGGTGGCCAGCACAGCCAGCACTGGCAGCTCGTCGATGAGCAGGGGAATCTCTTCGCCATCGAGCTCAAAAGCGCGCAGCGGGCCGTGCCGCACGGTCAGAGTCGCCGTCAGCTCACCGTTGCGATCGACCTGCTCATCCTTCAGGATGGCTGCACCGGATTTGGCCAGCACCCCGAGCATGGCGCTGCGCGTTGGATTGATGCCCACATCCGGCATGACGATCTCGCTGCCTTCGCACAGCAAACCGGCAACGATAAAAAACGCTGCTGCAGAAAAATCACCCGGCACAGTGATGGGCCGCGCTGTCAGAGCCGAGGGCCGGATGGTCAGATGTGTGCCGTTTTTGGTGAAATCAGCGCCCATCCAGCTCAGCATGATCTCCGTGTGATCACGCGTGGGCACCGGCTCGATCACTGTGGTCTCTCCCTCGGCAAACAGCCCGGCCAACAGCACAGCGGATTTCACCTGCGCTGAGGCGACGGGCAAGGTATAGCGGATGCCGTGCAGCCGGCCCCCGTGGATATGCAGCGGTGCCGTGCCCTTGTCCCCAGCCTCGATCTTCGCCCCCATCTGCTGCAATGGCGTGATGATGCGTGTCATCGGCCGGCGGCTCAGGCTTTTATCGCCTGTGAGCATGGATACAAAGGGCTGACCGGCGAGCACACCGGCGAGCAGGCGCATGGCTGTGCCGGAGTTGCCGCAATCGAGTTCGTTTTCAGGCGCGCGCAGACCATGCAGGCCGTTTCCGGCGACCCATGTGGTTTGGCCGCGCGTGTCTATTGCGACGCCAAGACGCCGCAGGCAGGACGCCATGCTGCGTACATCAGCCGCATCCGACAGGCCGGTGATGCGGGTCTCACCCTTTGCCAGCGCCGCAAACAGCAGCGCACGTTGTGAGATCGATTTATCCCCGGGAAGGATGACCCTGCCGCGCAGGCGGGCACCGGGTTGGATCGTGATCGTGTCGTTTGTTTTTTGCACGGTTTTCGGTTTTGTTTTTGTGAAATATTTTTGTGGTTCAGGTGCGTGAATTTTTCCTGTTTTTGTGCACGGTCGTTTCGTTTTACCTGTCGTAGAGACGCCCGATCGGGCGTCTCTACGTGCACGAATCGGTAATACGTGCCCGAATCGACGATACGTGCGCGAACCCGTAACACGGCAATACGCGGTTACGCGTCAAAACATTTCGCGGCAACGAAATCCCTTCTGCCCGAGGATCGCCAACGCCCGGTTGCATTCATCGCGGGTGGCGAAGGCCAGCCGGAAGGTGCCGCCCTCGTTTTCGCGCACCTTGAGCACCTCGATATCCTTGATATTGATGTCCTGTTCTGCCAGCGCCACAGCGATCTCCGCGACGATGCCGGGGCGGTCTTCCACCTCGACCGAAAGTTCGAAATGCTGATATAAAAAACCGCGCGTATCTTTGGGAATCGATAAACGGAAGCGGGCAGCATCGAGAAAAAAAGCCTCGAGGTCGTCCGCGGCCACCAGGCTGCGCATCTGCTGCAGCACGGCGATAAACTCATCGATGGCGGTGAGAATGTTAGCGCGGTTGCCGGAGCAGATATCCTTCCACATATCGTACGGGCTGGAGGCAATGCGCGTCATATCGCGAAAGCCGCCGGCGGCCATTTTCAGCAGTACAGGATTGCGACGGTTTCGGTGTGCAGCAAAGTGCATCAGCGTGTTGGCTAAAAGCTGGGGCAAATGGCTGACCGCGGCGACGATTTCGTCATGTTCGGCCGGATCGAGCAGCACCACATGTGCACCGAGGCGACGGAGAAACCCCGAGAGGAAAGTGAGCTGCTCTGCTGAGACGCCTTGCCCGGGCGTGAGCACGTAGATGGCATTTTGAAACAGAAAAGGGTCAGCATGGCGATAGCCGGATTTCTCACCGCCGGCCATGGGATGACCACCGATAAAGCTGGCAGCAGCATGACGGAAAGCCTGCTCAGCGTACGTGCAGATCGACTTTTTCAGGCTGCCGGCATCGGAAACAACCGCACCGGCCGGAGCAGCCGCTGCAATCGGTTCCAGCAGTTGCTCAGCCGCAGCAACAGGCGTGGCCACGAAGATCAACTCAGAGTCTGCGCAGGCGGCTTTCAGATTCTGTACGGAAAAACCCTGATCGACGAGACCATCCTGCTGTGCCGCAGCAGCACTATCATTCTGGTCAACGCCGACAAGGCGCACACCGGGATAGAAGCGCCGGACAGCCCGGCACAGCGAGCCGCCGATCAGGCCCAGACCGATGACCGTCACCTGCTCCGGAGTGGGGGCGTTAGACTCGGCCATGGCTCAGCTTCCTGCGGCAGCAACCTGCCGGCCCTGCGGCAAACGTTTGCCGATCGCTTCTGCAATGATGCCGCATTCCTGCATCAAGCGCACGAACTGCTCGGGATACAACGACTGCGCTCCGTCTGAAAGTGCGCACTCGGGTTCATGGTGAACTTCGATCATCAGACCGTTGGCACCGGCTGCCACAGCCGCCCGCGCCATGGGCGCTACCTTGTCTCGGATGCCCGTGCCGTGACTCGGGTCAGCGATCACCGGAAGATGACTCAGCTTCTGAAACACCGGAATCGCGGAGATATCCATGGTGTTGCGTGTGTACTGCTCAAACGTCCGGATACCGCGCTCGCACAGGATCACCTCATAATTTCCGCCGGACATGATGTACTCGGCTGACATCAGCGTTTCTTCGATGGTCGCAGACATACCGCGTTTGAGCAGCACCGGCTTGCGGATTTTACCCAGTTCACGCAGCAGATCGTAGTTCTGCATATTCCGCGCGCCCACCTGCAGGATATCCGCATACTCAGCGACGACATCGATCTTCGAGCGGTCCATCACTTCCGAAACCGCCAGCAGGCCGTGGCGGTCTGCGGCTTCCCGCAGCAGGCGCAGGCCCTCCTCGCCGAGACCCTGAAATGAGTACGGAGACGTGCGCGGTTTGAAAGCGCCGCCTCGCAATATTTTCGCCCCGGCGCGGCTCACCTCCGCCGCGATGCGGTCGATTTGTTCCTCCGACTCAACCGAGCAGGGCCCGGCCATGACCACCACCTCTTCACCGCCGATAGCGACCTCGCCGATGCGGATCACCGTGTTGTCGGGGTGAAAAGTGCGGCTGGCCAGCTTGTACGGTTCGGTGATGCGCAGCACCTCGTGCACACCGTCGAGAATCGCAATTTTGCGCGTATCCAGCCCGCGCTTTTCACC